>NZ_JBXWTH010000077.1:0-164698 GCF_059613825.1 Ruegeria sp. SATB027 | reverse complement strand
AATAAGACCTCAACACCAAACCCGCAACCAAAACCAAAAAACTCAACCAAGCCAATACCGCTATTGAACGGCTAATGTGCATCGGAACACCATGTCTTTGGTCGAAACCAAAACAACCGTCGCAATTGGCCAATATCCAACGCCAAGTTGGTTGCAAAAACAGGCGCTGCAACAATTACAGACGCAAACGTGACTGCATGGAGCAGGAGTTTCGTTTCATTTCACCGCTAAATATGACAATTCTGCCCTTGCGGGTCCGGTCCGCGATTGAGAAACACAAGCAGGTCGCGATCATTCGATGAGAGCCGAGATGACTTCTGAACAAGCCGTCCGCGATGCGGTTCAGACGCATTCAAAGCGTGTCTGGCGGTTTGCGCTGGCATTATCGGGTACCTCGGACGTGGCTGACGATTTGTTGCAGGCCACATGTTTGCGCGCGCTCGAACGACATCATCAGGTGACGTCGCACAACCGACTGGACAGCTGGTTGATGACAATCTGCCGATCGATCTGGCTGAATGAGCTGCGTTCACGGTCGGTTCGGCGCGCGCAGGCGCTGTCGGTGACCCCCGAAGCGGATCTGGTTGCAACGGGACCGGATACAGAAACGAATATTTTCGCGGCTGAAGTGTTTACTCAAGTGATGCAGTTGCCAGAGGCACAGCGTGAAGCGGTAATGCTCGTCTTCGTTGAGGGGTACAGTTACCGCGAAGCCGCTGCCTTGTTGGAGGTTCCAATTGGCACGATCATGAGCCGGCTTTCGAATGCCCGGCAGAAACTTAAAACCGTGATGCAGATTGATGCAGCGGACAGCGCGCGACGGAGTGGCAAATGACGTTTTCCGACGAGACGCTTCTAGCGTATCTGGAAGGCAGCCTGGACGAGGCTCAGACCCGCGCCATTGAGGCTGCGGTTGAAGATGACGCTGCGCTGGAACATCGTCTGATAGCGCTGGATCCATTTGCGCCTGTTGTTCGGGATGTTTTTGAGAACCTGCCCGCTGAAGCGCCGAAGGTGGACCTGCCGGAAATAACGACGCGGCCCGCCAATAACGGGTTTCTGCGTCTTATTGCGGTGGCGGCCAGCGCGGCATTTGCAGCCGTCGCCGTAACATTCTGGGCCACCCGGCCAGCAGATTTAAGCTGGGCCCAGCAGGCCGCGATCTATCAATCACTTTACGTGCCGGAAACGATTGCATCGCTGGACAGTTCGGACGCGTCGCTGGCCAAGCAATTTGCAATGGCCGAAGCCGAACTGGGACGAACGCTGAATCAGGAAACACTGGAAGCCTTGCCAGGGCTGGAGCTGAAGCGGGCGCAGGTTCTTTCCTTCAATGGCAAGCCCTTGATCCAAGTGGTTTTTGCCGATGATCAGGGTCGACCACTTGCCTTCTGTGTCATTCGCCAGGGACCGAATGCCCCAAATACCGAAGTCCAACAAACGGTGTTGAGCGGTTTGGCAACTGCAAAGTGGGAGCAGGGCGGTTATGGATATATGCTGTTGGGCAATTCCCCACAGACGGATTTAAGCAACGAACTGGAAGTGTTGACCCGCACATTCTCGGGCTGATGGAAAACCCTTGTGAACTGTTGCAAATGCCCGAAGAATGCCGGGTATGACGTCGAAGAAAACCATGCCCCTTCCAGAAGACGAGGTCGATGATCTTGGCCCAGCCAGCATCTATGACGGCGATCCGGCAGAAGAGGATGATCCCTGGTTTTTGCCCCCGGACCAGGACGTGGAGGAAGATTTCTTTCTGCCCGGTCCCCGATCAGATCAGCGCCCGTTATTCGATCCGCGCGATTGGCATTCGGCACAATCAGAACTGTCGGCAGAGCTTGCTGATCTTGCCCTGACCTTTGGTGCTCTGGACGAGCGGCTGCGTTCGGGGCCTGAGGGGTGGACGCACCGTTTGGCACTTATGGAAACGTCCGATCTGGGGTGGTGGACAGGGGATCGGGTCAGCGTGGACCGCCTGGCTTTGTGGACGGGTCTGAGGATCGGCGCGACCCACGATGACGTGCAGGCGCTGTTTCGGGCAGGTTGGGCCGTACGCCGTCTGAGCTCAGGCGCTGGCCCTGCTAGTGGCGGGTGGGAAAGTGGGTTGACCGCGTTTCTTGACCGTCTGGCTCAGGGCTCTGATGCGACGCCCGAAGCGATCGTTGATCTAGCCGAAGTCATGCAGAATGCGGAAAGGCTGCACCCGGTAACACAATCGGCCATCGCGTTTCATGCTTGGCGAGCTATATCACAGGGCGTCGGACAAGACACCGAGGCGGCAATTATCGCTGCGCGGCACGCGGCTTCGATGGGGCGGGGCGGCGCAATGTTCATGCCTCTGGCGTTGTCTGGTCCGGGTGCGTTGCGCGGAACGGGTGGGCCGACGGACAAGTTGGGGTCTTGGATACAGGGCGCCGGGCAAGCGGTTCTTGCGGCCTTGCTGCACCTCGACAGGATCAGTGTCTGGGAGGGCAAGGCCCGCGACGCGACGCAAGATATGAGCGGCCGCACCCCACCACGACTGATTGATGCTCTGGCGGCGTGGCCAATGGTCTCGGCCCCGCTTGCGGAAGACTTGACCAACTCTTCGCGCGCGGCGGTTCAGCGGAATTTCGATCTGTTCACCCGGAGAGGTCTGGTGCGTGAAGTCACTGGCCAAGGCCGTTACCGGGTTTGGACAGCCGCACTATGACCCGTCAACCACTTGCGAAACGGTAAGATTGGACGGGCGCTTTCAGCGTCCAACACCGACGTAGGTTTCGAACCCCGATTTCAGCGCTGTAGTTTTCGAGTAGATGTTGCGCAGGTCAACCATCCTGGCTGTGTTCATAGATGCTGCAATTTCGGAAAGGTTCAGCGCGCGGAACTCATTCCATTCCGTCAGCAGCACAACAACATCCGCGCCCTGCGCGGCGATATACGGGTCGTCGCACCATTCGACGCCCGGCAAAAGCGCTTCTCCTTCAGATTTTCCCTGAGGGTCAACAACGCGCACCGTTGCGCCACCGCCAATCAGGGCGGGGACGATGGACAGCGAAGGTGCGTCGCGCATATCGTCCGTGTTGGGCTTGAACGTGACACCCAGAACCGTCACGGTCTTGCCGTTGAAATGATCGTCACATGCGTCTCGAATTTTCTCGATCATCCGTTTCTTGATTTCGTCATTCACGCGGATGACGGTCTCGGTGATTTGCATCGGATGCGCGTGGTCCTGCCCGATCCTGGCCAACGCGGCCGTGTCTTTTGGAAAACATGAACCACCGTAGCCAGGTCCTGCATGCAGGAATTTGTTGCCAATCCGCCCGTCAAGGCCAATGCCACGCGATACTTCTTTGACATCCGCGCCAACTTTTTCGCATAGCCCGGCGATTTCATTGATGAAGGAAATTTTGGTCGCTAGAAACGCGTTGGCGGCGTATTTTATCATCTCGGCGCTTTCCAGATCGGTGGTCAGGATCGGGAAGTCGCGCAGGTAAAGAGGGCGGTAAATTTCTGCCATCACCTCGGCAGCGCGGTCATTTTCGACGCCGACCACAACGCGGTCCGGACGCATGAAATCGTCTATTGCCGCGCCTTCGCGAAGGAATTCAGGGTTCGAAGCCACGTCAAATTCGGCCTGGGGGTTAGCAGCCTTGACTGTTTCCTGCACTTTTCGGTTTGTTCCGACGGGCACAGTCGATTTTGTGACGATAACGGTATACCCGGTGACAGCCTGAGCGATTTCTTCCGCCGCTGCCATCACATAGGTCAGATCCGCATGGCCGTCTCCACGCCGGGTTGGCGTTCCAACCGCAATAAAGATAGCATCCGCGCCGTCCACTGCGGCTGCAAGATCGGTTGTGAAGCTCAGGCGGCCAGCCGCGACGTTTCGCGCCATCAGCACGTCCAGACCCGGTTCATAAATTGGCACCTGTCCGGCTTTGAGCATATCGATCTTCTGCTCAGCCTTATCAACGCAAATCACATCATGACCGAAGTCCGAGAAACACACACCGGAAACAAGGCCCACATACCCGGTGCCGATCATTGCAATGCGCATCTGCCAAATCCTTTTATACCAATTACTATCAACGGCGCGGGCACAATCGAAGAATCCAGCGCCGGTTTCAATGATTTACAGGTATGGTTGCTGAGTTCCCATGTTTTCTTGTTGTTTTTGAGGCAATATGCGCGGGAACAGAGTTTTTACAATCCGTCGTGCTGCGCAGAACTTGTTGAATCACGTCCATTGTCAGCTGAAAAGATACAATTCTGGGCATGGACCAGTAATAAACAGCCACTAAGCGGGCGGTGTTGCGCCGCCCACTTTCCGCCCGGAGCAAGGCGGCTGTAGCGGGCCCAATGGAATTGGCGATTGCTATAGAAATGGACCGACGACGCAAAAAAACCGCCCGAACCACAGTTCAGGCGGCAGCTGTGCTCAGAACCAGCGCCCTATGGCGATGACACTTGGTGAAAAAGCCGCTGTATCCGAAGTTACAGAGAGGGCTTTGCACGTGGCTTGAGTGTTTCCGGGCACATCAAACCCGATGAAACGATTATTGGCTCCAGCGCTGCCACTAACGCTTGGCGCAGAGGAAAATGGCGCTGGGTAGTTCCACGTCATTGCAGCGCTTGCGAACAATACGCCTTCCGCGGCCGTGCATGCGACAGGATGCAACGCGGCGGTGCAGATCAGGGTTCCATCGGCAAAACGTGTAAATTCGCCATTGGTGTTACTTCCGCGCTCTATGACCGCACCGGTTGGTATACCGCCAACTTCTGATACCGACCCCAGAAGGTTACCCGGCCCATAACCGTAGTCGGCACGCATCAAGCGACCCGAAGTGGTATCCGTCGCATCGCCCTGAACAGCCGCACCAGCCGCTGTTCCGGTCGCGGGGTCAAAAGTCAGAGCTTCCGTCCAGGTACCTCCGTCAGGGGACACTTTGATTGAAAACCCCGTACTTCCGGATAACCCCATTTCAGCGTGACCGGTCCAGTTCGACTGAAACACCAGCGATGCTGTATCGCTGGCACCCGCCTTGTTGATCTTCAGCTGATGCCCGCCGCCCTCATGGCTCAGAAGCGTTGCCGGGCTTCGGACAGACAAGCGATTCGTAGCGTCCGAACTTGTTGCCACCCCAATACCATTCAGGTTCTGAGTATTGACGGGCAAGGGCAGCCAGTCAGACCCATTCCAGAACTTCAGTTCACCAGTGGCCTCGTCCCAGGCGCGCCAGCCCGCATACGGGGTCAAGAAATGCCAGGCGTTGTCCAGCCATGCGGCAAGCTCTCCTGCATGTCCGGCCCAGTCCCCGGTGGGGGTGACGCCCAGAGCATGGATATCACCCTGCTCGGGGACAACGGGCGGGGTGCTGGCATTGGTTGTCTGAACTGTTAGCTGAACGACCAGATCAAGCTGTCGTAGTGCCTCGTTGTGGGTGACGTGCTTTTGAGCCTGCGAAGGTTGTAGAAAAGGCAGGCGCAATCTGGGTGAGGTCATTGACACGAGGGTCCTCCTGTGGCTGTCGGTCCGAAAGTCGGTTGCGCGCCACTCTGCCGTAAGACGCGTCAATCCCGTCTGACCTCGCCGACCGCACAGGAAATAATCTGTTAACTTGAGTATCCCCGGGGACAAGCCGACCCGAGTATGGCCTATGGAGAACTAAGTCGCCGCTTAGTCCCGGGCATAAATGTCTTCATATCGAATGATGTCATCTTCGCCTAAATAGGTACCGGTCTGCACTTCGATCAAAACCATGGGTACTTTGCCGGGGTTCTCCATCCGGTGCACGGCACCCAGCGGGATATAGACAGACTGGTTTTCGCTGACCAACCGTTCCTGATCATCAACTGTAACCTTGGCGGTGCCCTCAACCACAATCCAATGCTCGGACCGATGGTGATGGGACTGCAGGCTGAGCGCTGCGCCAGGATGCACATGGATTCGCTTGACCTGAAATCTGTCACCGATCACGAGGCTCTCAAACCAGCCCCAGGGGCGGTGATCGACCGGAAGCGTATCTGCCTGTTTGGCCCCTTTAGCCTTTAAGGCAGCGACAGCCTGCTTGACGTCCTGAGCTTTATCCATGCCAGCAACCAGCACAGCATCCGGCATCGCAACTGCGATAATGTTCTCAAGCCCCATTGCCACCACTTCCTGCGCAGGTGATTCTGATCGTATCAGAACGTTGCGGCAGTCGATTGTGGTTACTTCCCCATATGTCGCGACGCCGTTTTCATCAGGGTTTGACAATTCTTGAACAGCCGTCCAACTGCCAACATCCGACCAACCTGCGGAATACGGAACCACGCTGAGGTTGGGGGCTTTTTCCATGACCGCATAGTCGACCGAGATGTCATCGACGTCAGCCCAAGCCGAAGGGTCCAATCTCAGGAACCCCAAATCTGCCTTTGCGCTGTCGACGGCCTTTTGGACAGGTGCAACAAGGGTGCTTGCGTATTTTTCATATGCTGCAACTATGTCACGTACCGCAAACAGGAAGATGCCGGAATTCCACAGGTAACTGCCATCTTTCACCATCGCCTGCGCGGCTTCCAAATCCGGTTTCTCCACGAACCGATCCAGGCGAACTGCACCCCCGGACGCGTCTGGGGCGTCGTTCAGCTTTAAGTAGCCATACCCGGTTTCAGGTCGAGTGGGCGTGATGCCAAATGTCACCAGATCGCTTCGTTCGGCAATTGCGCGCACGCCTGTGGCGACGGCCTGATGAAAAGCGGCCTTGTTTGGAAGCACATGATCTGAAGGCGCGACCAGCATGATGGCATCCGGATCACGCGAGGCAAGGTACAACGCAGCCGCCAGTACGGCAGGGGCCGTGTTTCGCCCTTCAGGCTCAATCAGAATCGGACCGGGGTCGATCCCAATAGCGGTCAGCTGTTCAGGTACAATAAACCGAAAAGCTTCGTTGGTGAGAACCAGCGGTTTGGCATAGGGCGTATGCGAGGGTCCAAGCATCCGGTCGGCACAATCCTGTAACAGACTGGTTTTGCCGACAAGTGGAACGAATTGCTTGGGATAGCTTTTGCGCGACAGGGGCCACAAACGCGTTCCTGAACCACCACACAGGATGACTGGATAGACCGTTCTGTTCATACACGTGCCCCTGAATTGCTGATGACCAACGATATTGTTCAATTCTTTTTGTGGAATGGGAGATCCCGTGGCTACTGGGCCGCTTTTCCAGTTGCAACGATGTCATTCAGATATTGGCTCAGATCATCACGCAGGTCGTCACGGGCAAGGGCAAAGGAAACGGTCGCTTGCAGAAAACCGGATTTTGAGCCGCAGTCGAAACGCTGCCCGTTGAACTTGTATCCAAAAACGGGCACGCCGGATGCGATATCCTCGGCGATTGCATCAGTCAGTTGGATTTCACCGCCGCTTCCGGTTTTCATTGCGTTCAGGTTGTTCAACACGGAAGGTCGGAGAATATAGCGACCGATAACTGCCAGATTGGATGGCGCTTTTGAGGGTTCGGGTTTTTCGACCATGCTCTTGGCCGGAATGACCGGGCCGATACTGTCGACGACATCCAGCACGCCGTACGAACTGGTCTTTTCTGGTGAAACTTCCATCGTTGCCACCATGTTGCCGCCCGTTTCCTCATAGGCTTCAACCATTTGTTGCAGACATGGTTTATCTGCAGCAATCACATCGTCAGGCAGCATTACAGCAAAGGGTTCATCGCCTATCAAACGGCGTGCACACCATACAGCATGCCCCAACCCCAGGGCTTTGTGTTGGCGGATATAGGCAATCGCGCCGCTTTCCATATTCGTCTTGTTCAAGATATCGAGAAGCTTGTTTTTGCCCTTGGCCATTAGTTCCTGTTCGAGGACAAGGTTGTGGTCAAAGTAATCTTCAAGCGCGGATTTCCCGCGAGAAGTCACAAAGATGAATTCTTTGATACCAGCGGCGCGCGCTTCATCGATTGCATATTGCACCAGCGGGCGATCCACCAACGTCATGATCTCTTTCGGAACAGATTTGGTTGCCGGCAAAAACCGGGTTCCCATTCCCGCCACTGGAAAAACTGCTTTGGTGACTTTACGTGTCATGGTGCCTCTCAAAACAAATCTTGGCCGGAAAAGCAGAAAACATCCGGAATGTCCTCTTAGTCTTCAAAACCGCGTCAATCAATCATGCCCGGTGTGCCGGCCGTTATTGACCAAATCGTGCCACCTCGGTCCAGATGAGTCAAAAGCCGACTCCGGTGTTTCCTGTATACAAGGCCTGAACCACAGTTCCCAGAGACCCTTCCGCTATAACTCTGTGCTAAAAATCTGACGACGATTTGTCGTTCACGGAAAGTTGATATGTTTGGAGCGGCGTCGGTCGCCTTGAAAAACTCCCGGACGGAGTCCTGCATATTTTCTTTGGATGGGCATAGCGCCTTGTTATGACGAGAAGTTTAGGACTGCGCGGCCGAAAAGAATTTAGATGGCAGGGACTGTGCAGCTGAAATTAACACGGCTCACTTAGTCGCAAGCTGCGTCAAGTAACGTGTCTTATGTGCACAAGTATCCCGTCGGCAAACAACCAAGCGTCTTGGAAATACATGATCTGACGCATCAAGTCCGTTTTCGAATGGGCAACAATATGGCCGGAACCGCAAAGATTGGTGATAACGACGGTCTGTTGCGACTAGCTATAAGATGCTCAAGCAAGTCGCGAGGGACCGTTCAACGCATGCTTGGCGCCTTATCGGACCAGTTTCGTTGTCATTGAGGTTTCGGGAAAACAGGTGGGTGCAACACCCTTCGTTTCCTGCCATCTGCCTATGGATCGACGGGTTTTGAAACCTGGCAAGCCGTCAACGCCTCCAACATCGTACCCCAAGCTTTCCAGCGCGCCCTGCATCTTTGCTATGTCAGAACGGTACAAGCCACCGACCTTGCCCCATTGCCCCTTGAAATCACCGCTTCCAAATTGGATTCTGTCACCGACGTGGCCGACGAACAAAGCATAAAGATCGCTTTTGTTGTATTCCTTCAAAACGTGAAAATTCGGAGTGACGAGAAAAGCAGGACCAAATCGTCCTGCTGGCATCATCAGGTAACCCACCCCCTGCATCTCGTGGGCTGGAAAAGGTTTGCCCGAGACCCGGTTTATGCCCATCGCTTCCCATTGCTGGATTGACTGCCCCTGATCAGGTCCTTCCAATGCACATGAAACGGTTGCCGGCACAGACACTTCGAAACCCCAGTCACGCCCGGCGATCCAGCCGTGCTGTTTCAGGTAGTTGCCAATCGATGTGATTGTATCATCGGATGACCCCCAGATATCGACCTGCCCATCGCCGTTGCCATCTGCGGCGTAAGCCAAATAGCTTGATGGCATGAATTGGGGTTGTCCTAACGCGCCTGCCCAACTGCTTTTCATTTGCCGGGCTGGCAGGGGTCCTGCCTCCGCGATTTGCAGAGCCGCGATAAGCTCGGCCGTGAAGTAGTCCGCGCGCGTGCTCATGAATGCCTTGGTCGACAAAACCCTGAACGCATCATGGCGGATCGGCACCTGCCCATAGCCACTCTCTCTGCCCCAGATTGCCAGAATGATGCGAGCAGGAACGCCTGTATTGCTTTCGACTTTCGCAAGAATCGCAGAGTGTTGCCTCGCCATCCTGCGCCCGATAGACATTGCGCCCTGAATTGACCCCGGATTGAAATACCGGCTGGGCGATCCAAACTCGGCTTGTTTTTGCGCCTTGGGCGTTTTGCGTTTATGTCCGGGGGGAACCAGATCAGGCAGGTCCCAGTTCAGAGTAACACCGGAAAACGCCTGTTGCAGTGTGTTGCGCGAAACACCTTTGGCCTGCGCCTGCGGCCAGATCGTCTCCAACAACCACGACTGAAACTGGCGTTCAATTGCTGCACGATCCTGTGCCAGTGCGGTCTGGGACAGAATGATCAATCCTAGAGTGAACAGCAAAATACGCATTGACGATTTATCTGTCCCGACTGGCCTTGCAAGTCAACGGGAAGATGCCGCGCGACCCGTAGCTCTTTACACCCAAAGTTGAAAGTAAGTTGAGGTTGGCAATTTGTGGTTCGGAAAACTCTTGAGAAATTTCACCCGCTTGCCGATAGTTGCATGGGATTGAGATGAGGAGAGGACAGTCAGCTGTGGCACAAGTCATTTCATCAAATCCATCCTTGCTCAGGCTTGTCGTTGTGCTCCTGTTGATCGTTTCGGCGCAACCAGCTTTGGCCAGCGACAGCTTTATGGACCCGCAAGGCCCAATAGCGGCAGTTCAGAAAACGCATTTGCTTCGGGCGACCGTATTGATCCTGCTGGCCGTTATCCCGGTATTGGTGCTGGTCCCGATAATAGCGTTTCGGTATCGCCGCCGAAGCAACCGCATTGCGCCCTACGCGCCGGATTGGGATTTCTCGGCCAAGCTGGAATTTGTCATGTGGGGTGTGCCTGTCATAATCGTGGCCTTGCTGTCTTTTTATCTTTGGAAGGCGACGCATCGGCTTGACCCGTATTCGGCACCGTTTGGTGAAGATCCGGCGCTGCGGGTTCAGGTTGTCGGTCTGGATTGGAAGTGGCTGTTTCTGTACCCCGATCTTGGGGTCGCCACTGTGGGAGAGTTCGGAATTCCGACAAAGCGGCAAGTTGCATTGACGCTGACAACCGATACCGTGATGCAGTCGTTTATGATACCCGCGCTGGCCGGACAGATTTATGCGATGCCGGGCATGACCACCCAGTTACATCTTGTCGCGGATGCGCCGGAAGTGATGCAGGGTGAAAACACTCAGTACAACGGACGGGGCTTTACCAAGCAGAAGTTCCGCACCATCGCAATGAGTGGTGAGGATTTCGACCCTTGGGTCGAAAAAGTGCGTAACAACAGCATCCAACTAGATGTGGCAACTTATCGGAAACTGGCCATGCGGACAGACAGGGATGAAGTTCAGGCCACTTTGGGAACATCTCGGATGCCGGATGATGCGCTCTACTTCACAATAGAAGACGATCTGTTCCTGAATATCCTGAGCCGCTACCACAGCGGTCAGCCGCTGCCCATCGATCTACAGCCTGGAACTGCAACATTTGGGCAGGAGGCGCAAAAATGACGCCAACCGAGACAGGTTTCTTCGGGCGTCTGAGTTGGGACGCTTTTCCGATTGCCGGGTTGATCCAGAACCCAAATACTAATGAGATCGTGGCCAATACAGCCGCAGCTGTTGTGATTATTGGCGCTGTGGTTGTCGTAGGATTGCTGAGCTGGTTTCGTTTGTGGACACCCCTGTGGCGCGATTGGCTGACCAGCGTCGATCACAAGAAGATCGGTGTCATGTATATCGTCTTTGCCATCGTGATGCTGGCACGCGGTGTGCTTGAAGGCGTTGTCATGCGCGCGCAGCAGGCTTCCGGGCCCGGCGACGGTTTCCTCGAAGCCGAACACTTTGCCGAGCTTTTCAGCACTCACGGCACAATCATGGTCTTCTTTGTTGCCGTTCCCTTTGTCTTTGGTGTTGCGAATTACATCGTCCCACTGATGATCGGCGCGCGCGATGTGGCGTTCCCGCGACTAAACCAGATTAGTCTGGGCCTTACGGTTTCGTCAGGCATGATGCTGATGGTGTCGCTGGTGATTGGAGAGTTTTCGACCGGCGGCTGGACAGCCTATCCACCGTATACCGGCGCAGCGTTCAATCCCGGTGTTGGGCCGGATTATTGGATCTGGGCCATCGTTGTTTCGGGCATTGGCACCTCGCTGACGGGTATCAATTTTGCCGTTACGATCTACAAGTTGCGCGCGCCGGGCATGACGTTCATGCGGCTGCCGATGTATTGCTGGACAATCATTTGCAGTTCGATCTTGATCGTCTTTGCTATGCCGCCTTTGGGTGTCGCCGCGCTGATGCTTGCCGCTGATCGCTATCTTGATTTCCACTTTTTCACAAACGACCTCGGTGGCAACATGATGAACTATGCCAATCTGTTTTGGCTGTTCGGCCACCCCGAGGTTTACCTGCTGGTTTTGCCTGCCTATGGCATCTATTCCGAGGTGTTTGCGACCTTCTCGGCCAAACGGCTTTATGGCTACAACTCGCTTGTTATTGCGACCATGTCGATCGCAGTGTTGTCGTTCACGGTCTGGCTGCACCACTTTTTCACCATGGGTCAAAGCGCGCTGATCAACGCGGTGTTTGGCATTGCGACCATGCTGATTGCCATCCCAACCGGCGTGAAAGTCTATGACTGGATGGCGACGTTGTGGCGGGGGCGCATTCGATTCTCGGTGCCGATGCTTTATGGGTTGTCATTTTTGATGCTGTTTGCCATCGGTGGGCTGAGCGGTGTGATCCTGGCAAACCCAACCGTAGATTACCAGGTTCACAATACGCTGTTTTTGGTAGCTCATTTCCACAACGCGTTATTGCCTGGCGTGTTGTTCGGATTGTTGGCGGCATACAATTACTGGTTCCCCAAGGCCTTTGGATTCCGACTGAACGAATTCTGGGGCCGGGTTTCTGTCTTTTGCTGGACCGGGGGGTTTTTGCTGACATTCATGCCGCTCTATTTCGTCGGGCTGTTGGGCATGCCACGCCGCTCTTTCAGCTATAGCGATCCGTCTTTCCACCCTTTCATGATCGTGGCCATCATCGGAGCGATAGTTATTACCTGTGGATTGTTCTCGGTCCTGATCCAGCTATGGGTCAGCATTCGTGACCGCGACCAAACCCGCGTTCCTGTTGGGGATCCCTGGGATGGTCGCACATTGGAATGGACTATCCCTTCACCGCCTCCTGCGTACAACTTTGCGATCATCCCCAAGGTTACGGATCGGGATGAATTCACGGCACAGAAGGCAAAAGGAACAGCCTATCCAACACCAGACGCTTATGAAGATATCGAACTGCCCCGAAACACGGGAATTGGCATTGTCCTGTGCGTTCTCAGCGGCATATGGATGTTTGCGCTGGTCTGGTGGATCTGGTGGCTTGCCGCGATAATGACGGTTTTGATGATCCTTGCGGTGATCATCTGGACATTTGATGACAGTACAGAACTCACCATCCCCGCGGAAGAGGTGCGAAGGGATCACGAAGCTTGGTTGGCGTTGGTCCACAGCGAAGCGGCGGTTGATCGCGACTCAGAAACTTCTTCGGAAAACCGCGGCCTTGCCCGCCCGGATCTGGAGGTGGTGACATGAAGCGCGCGCCGACACACAGCTATCCCGGTATCAATCTGGGAGAACATCACGCCAGTGCCCACAAGGCGACCGAGGTTGTCACCTTTGGGTTCTGGGTCTTCTTGATGAGCGATCTGGTTTATTTCGGCCTCATGTTTGCGATTTACATAACAATGATCGATGCACAGGCAGGTGGTCCCGGCCCGCACGAGTTGTTTGATCTGAAAAGTGTTTTTGCGCAAACCCTGATACTGCTGACCAGCAGCCTGACAGTGGGTCTTGCCATGCTGGCGCTGAAGTACAATCTGCCGCGCGGTCGCATTGTCTTGTGGTTTGGCGTCACTCTTGTGCTGGGGCTTGGTTTTCTGGTGCTGGAAGTGCTTGACTTCATGGCCATGGCGGAAAAAGGCGGCATTCCGCAGCGCAGCGGTTTTCTGTCAGCCTTTTTTGGGTTGGTCCCGCTTCATGGTCTGCACGTTGCGACTGGATGCCTTTGGCTGATCGTTTTGGGTATCCAGCTACGCGTCAAGGGCATGACGGATGTGGTTATTTCGCGCGTGGTGCGGCTGGCGTTGTTCTGGCATTTTCTCGATCTGATCTGGATTGGCATCATTACCATCGTGTATTTCGGAGGTCTGACCTATGGATAAGCGCTCTGAAATGCATCGTCGCGAGCGTCGGCGCTATGTGATCGGGTACGGTGGCTCGCTTTTGCTGACCTTAGCGATGTTTGGCGTAGCGCAGGTTTATGGGATTGAAACGGTTGGTATTTACCTGACCATCGGGTTGCTTGGATTGGCGCAGCTTGTGTTGCAGCTTGTCTACTTCCTGCATATCGACCGTCGGCGCAGCAGCCGCGAAGATCTGCATCTGGTGCTGTTTTCGACACTGGTTCTGATGATCATGATCCTTGGCACCGTCTGGGTTCTGGGCAATTTGGCCACCCGAATGCACATGCACTTGATGTAGTGCGTATTTGAAACAAGCGGGGTGGCGGGTCGAGATTTGGCTTTCGGCAGGACCACCAATAGCGGAAAAAGCCTCAGTAGGTTGTCCGCATTTGATACCCCTGATGAAAGGTCATGCGTACAAAGGTGACCGGGGTTTTTCGAAACCACGTTGTCCGCTCCAACTGGAACAAAGGTGTTCCGGGCGGAACTGAAAGAAAGTCCTGAAGCGAGCCGGTCGCCGGAACAGCCGAGAAGGCAATTTCCGCGTTCGAAAACGGAACTTCGGCCAGCAACCATTCGTTTGGACCGGTGGTCAGAAAGTCCTCATTCATGACGTGCGGTACTGCGGCTGTATTGATCCATCGCTCCTCGAACTGGAAGGGGCGATTGTCGGCATGGTGCATACAGCGCAAATGCAGAATTTGTGTGCCCTCGGGCAGTCCGAGTTTGGCTTGTAGCCATGCCGGGCAATCTATCAGCGTACGGCTGACCAACGCATACCGGTATTCTGCATTCATGTCTTCAATGGTTTGCCGGACTACTGCAATGGGCAGCCTGGCCTGTTTGACCGGTGTTGTGACCACACGCGTGCCGCCTTTGCGTTTCCGTGTAACAATACCCTGATCAGCGAGTTCACGCAGAGCGCGATTGACAGTTGCGCGAGCACAACCGAATTCGGCGGCAAGCTCCAGTTCGGTAGGCAGCAGGCTGCCTTGCGGCCAGATTCTGGTCTGGATGCGATTCAGAACTTCATCGCGGACATCCTGGAAGCCGGTGTTTTTCTGCCCGTTCACATTGTGCTCACTATTTTTTTCGAACTTATTAGTATTATGTCTATGTTAACGGTGAGATGCAAAGAATTTGACCCAGAACCTTATAAGATTGCAGGATTGCGCGGTTACGCCTTGGGCCAATGGTGGTGGTGTAACAACCGAACTTGCCGCGAAGCGGGTCGGCGAGCACGTCGTCTGGCGTATCAGTGTGGCCCGGATCGATCGGGATGGGCCTTTTTCCCGATTTCCAGGCATGGCGCGTGTACACACGATCATCGAAGGCGCCGGGCTTGATTTGCTCGGCGATAGTGGCGTTTTACCAGCGCGACCATTCCTGCCGGTTTCGTTCGACGGAGCGCTCGCGCTGAATGCGCGTCTGTTGGGCGGGCCGTGTCGTGCGCTCAATGTGATCTACGATCCAAAGATCGTCGTTGTGGTAGTGAACGTTTTTGCAAATGATCAGGAATTCGAAGGGGCTGCGGGCGAGTTCGTCTTTGTCGTCTCGGGAATGGGCCACATGTCAGACAAAACGCAGCTGGTTGCCGGAGACGCAATGACGCTGAACGCCGCTGTTACGATCAGTCCGGCTGCGGGCTCTAAGATCCTTCGCGTGATTTTCAATAAGACCCCGACCTAAAGCTCAGCAAGAAGCCCACCTATTGCCTGTTTGTAGTTGTTCGCGACTTTGTCGCGCAGGACGTGACGCCCGTTTTGAACCTGGTGTCGGCCTGCGGACCAAAGATCAGTAACGACATTATCTTTGGCGGCAAAGACTAAACCATCCAGCAACTGGTGGGGCTGTAGTGCACAAAGGGCAGGGGCTTGACTGTCGATGGCGACGAGATCAGCCAGCATTCCTTCGGTAATTTGCCCCGCATTGCGGCCAAGCGCCTGCGCGCCGCCCATAGCTGCGCCGCGATAAAGGGTTTGTCCGGCCGAGCCTTCGCCGACCACCATCACGTTACGTGACAGGTCGCGCAGTCGTTGCGAGTATTCGAGTGTGCGGAGTTCTTCGGTCATGGAAATCAACACGTTGGAGTCCGATCCCACGCCAAAGGCGCCGCCTGCGCTCAGATAGACAGGGCCGTTGAAAGGCCCGTCGCCCAGGTTGGCTTCTGTCACCGGGCACAGACCGGCAACGGCATTGCTATGGGCCATGGCGCGAGTCTCTTCGTCAGTCATGTGGGTGGCATGGATCAGGCACCAGTTGGAATCAACCGGGGCATTATCCAGCAGCCATTCGACCGGACGCGCGCCAAGGCCAGCCTGAACTTCCTCAACTTCTCTGGGTTGTTCGGCAATGTGAATATGAATTGGACCGGAACTTTGTGATGCCACCACTTGCGCCAGATCGCGCGGACAGGTGGCGCGCAGGGAGTGTGGCGCGATGCCGACGCGACAGTCGTCGGGAAGATTACCGAGCGCATCCCGCGCCTGCGCGACAAGTTCGCAAAAACGGTCCACATCATTTCCAAAGCGTCTCTGCCCCGCCTCCAGCGGTTTTTCCCCAACTCCTGCATAGCTGTAGAGCACGGGCAGATGGGTCAGGCCAATTCCGGTCTCGGCGGCGGCGGCCATGATCCGGTCGCTGAGTTCGCAAATTCTGTCATAGGGTTGCCCGTTCGGTTGGTGGTGCAGGTAATGGAATTCACCGACCGAGGCGTATCCGGCCTCCTGCATCTCGACATAAACTTGCGCGGCGATGGCCTGAATGTGGTCAGGGCTCAGGCGGGCTGTGAAGCGATACATCAGATCGCGCCAAGTCCAGAAACTGTCACGGCCAGCCAGCCGATATTCGGTCATTCCCGCCATGGCGCGCTGAAAGGCATGGCTGTGAAGGTTGGCCAAAGCGGGCAGTAGAGTGTCGACGCGGGTGTCGCCGATTTGCGCGACAGCATTGGGTGTCAGTCGGGCAATGCGACCATTCTTGATCTCGAGTCGCAGATTCTCTGCCCAGCCGGCTGCCAGAAAGGCCCGTTTTGCGAAAATGACCGTCATCCCTACCTCCGGTTTTATGAATAGACATATGCCATAAAGACCTGTACCAGAAAAGAGAGAATTGCACCGAAGAGGGATTCGAATGCAAACCCACGATCATCTGTTCACAGATCTGCACGCCGCAACCATGGTTGGTGCGGATGCATACGGATTGATCGAAGACGCGGCGATTGTCGTGCGTGGGGACCGGATCGCGTGGGTCGGTCCGAAGACGCAGTTGCCGGAAGAATACGCGACGTTCTCTCAAACCTCGCTGGACGGGCGGTTGGTGACGCCGGCTCTGATCGATTGCCATACCCATGTGGTGCATGGTGGCCACCGCGCGGCTGAGTTCGAGATGCGCCTTAACGGTGCCAGCTATGAAGAGGTGGCCCGCGCGGGCGGTGGTATTATTTCGACCGTGAAAGCCACGCGTGCGGCCAATAAAGAGGATTTGATTGCGCAGGCCCTGCCGCGCGTGGACGCGATGATCGCCGAAGGGGTCTCGGTGATCGAGGTCAAGTCGGGCTATGGGCTTGATCGTGAAACTGAGCTGACCATGCTGCGCGCCGCGCGGGCCCTGCAGGAAAGCCGCCCGGTGCGCATTATAACTAGCTTTCTGGGCGCCCATGGTGTGCCCGCCGAGTATAAAGACCGGCCCGAGGCGTACATTGCAGAGATTTGCATCCCGACGCTTCGCGCGGCTCATGCCGAGGGTTTGGTTGATGCAGTGGACGCCTTTTGCGAAGGGATTGCCTTCCTGCCTGACCAACTGGTGCCACTGTTTGACGTTGCCAAGGAACTAGGACTGCCGGTCAAATTGCATGCCGAACAACTGTCCAACCTGGGTGGTGCGAAATTTGCTGCAAGCTATGGCGCGCTTTCTGCCGACCATATCGAGTATCTGGACGAAAGCGGTGTCAAAGCCATGGAAGTGGCAGGCACGGTGGCCGTGATACTGCCCGGGGCTTTCTACACCCTGCGCGAGACGCAACAACCGCCAATTGATTTGCTACGCAAGTACGACGTGCCAATGGCCCTTGCGACCGACTGCAATCCGGGCTCGGCTCCGATGACATCACTTTTGCTTGCGATGAACATGGGATGCACCTTGTTTCGAATGACCCCCGAGGAAGCGTTGAAAGGTGTCACTGTGAATGCCGCGCGTGCACTGGGCCTGAGAGACTGCGGCAGGATCGTTCAGGGCCTGCGGGCGGATCTGGCTGTCTGGAATGTCACTCACCCGGCCGAGCTTGCCTACCGCATCGGTTTTAATCCCCTTCACGCCCGCATATTCGGAGGCGCATTTTGACCACTCTGACGTTAACTCCCGGCGCTGTCTCTCTGGCGCAGCTGGAACAGGTATTCCGCCAAGAATGCGCCGTTCGGCTGGACCCGGATTGCAGGCCTGCGATAGCCGCGGCACACGCTCGCATCATTGAGGCGGCGACTGGCGAAGCCGCCGTTTACGGGGTCAATACGGGCTTTGGAAAACTGGCAAGCGTCAAGATCGCGGCCGAGGATACCGCGACGCTGCAACGCAACCTGATCCTGTCCCATTGCTGTGGCGTCGGACCAGCGATCCCGCGTGCTGTTGCGCGGCTCATGATGGCACTCAAACTGCTCAGCCTCGGACGTGGCGCGTCGGGTGTGCGGCTGGAACTGATTGACCTGCTGGAAGCGATGCTTGGCGCAGGGGTGACACCGGTAATCCCGGCACAGGGGTCTGTTGGTGCTTCGGGCGATCTGGCACCGCTGTCGCACATGGCAGCCGTCATGATGGGCGAGGGTGAGGCCGAGTTTGGCGGCACCCTCATGTCTGGCGGCGACGCGCTGGCAGCGGCAGGTTTGACCCCGGTCGAACTTGGCCCCAAGGAAGGTCTGGCGCTGATCAACGGCACTCAGTTTTCTACGGCGTTTGCGCTGGCGGGGCTTTTCGGCGCTTGGCGGGCGGCGCAAAGCGCTTTGGTCACTTCAGCCCTGACAACTGATGCGATCATGGGGTCTACCGCGCCTTTGCAACCCGAAATTCACGCCTTGCGTGGCCACAGGGGCCAGATCGAAGCGGGTGCAACCATGCGCGCGCTACTGGCTGGGTCGGTCATTCGCGAAAGCCATCGGGACGGTGATACGCGGGTTCAGGACCCGTACTGCATCCGCTGCCAGCCGCAGGTTGTTGGTGCCGCAATGGATGTGCTGCGTCAGGCTTCGGTGACACTGGAAACCGAAGCCAACGCCGCCACCGATAACCCTCTGGTTCTGGCCGAGGCCGGATTGATCGTATCAGGCGGAAACTTTCATGCAGAACCGGTCGGGTTTGCCGCCGACATGATTGCTCTGGCAGTGGCCGAGATCGGGGCGATTGCGCAGCGACGCATCGCGCTGATCGTCGATCCGGTGCTCAGCTTTGATTTGCCTCCCTTTTTGACACCCAACCCCGGTTTGAACTCTGGCCTGATGATTGCCGAAGTCACGACAGCCGCGCTGATGAGCGAAAACAAGCATCTGGCCAATCCTTGCGTCACGGATTCAACACCGACTTCGGCCAATCAGGAAGATCACGTGTCAATGGCCGCCCATGGCGCACGGCGGCTGGGGCAAATGGTGACCAATCTGGAACGTATCCTGGGGGTCGAGTTGCTGTGCGCAACGCAAGGGGTTGAATATCGCGCGCCGCTGCCAACCAGTGAAAGCCTTCAAGGTGTCATGGCGCGTCTGCGTTCTGTTGTACCGGCGTTGGAAGATGACAGGTACATGGCAAATGACATCGAAGCAGCCTCGGCCCTTATTGCAAGCGGTGAGATTTCCGATGGCGCTGGTGTCGCCATGCCGGAGCTTGGCGCATGACTGATCCAGTCGAAGTAGTTCAGGGCGATAGTCCAATTGTTTTGGGGCTGCCTCACACGGGAACCTATGTGCCTGCGGCGATTGATGCCAAGCTGAATGCACGGGGTCGGGCGCTGGCAGATACGGATTGGCACATCCACATGCTTTACGACGGGCTTTTGCCCGGTGCTACCACGGTCCGGGCCACCTTTCATCGCTATGTGATCGACGCCAACCGTGACCCGAGCGGTACTTCCCTTTACCCTGGCCAGAACACGACGACCCTGGTGCCGCTGACGGATTTCGACGGGCAGGACATCTGGGACATCCCTCCAACTGAAAAAGATATCATTGAACGGCGTGACGCATTTCATGCGCCATATCACGCCGCTTTGCTGGCCGAACTGGAGAGGGTGAAGGCGATCCATGGCATCGCTGTGCTGTATGATTGCCACTCAATCCGCAGCCGCATTCCTTTTCTGTTCGACGGCGTATTGCCCGACATGAACATTGGCACAAATAACGGGATGACCTGTGCATTGGAAATCGAAACAATTGCACATGAGTTTGCCGCTTCATCCCCTTACAGCACCGTTTTGAACGGGCGCTTCAAAGGCGGGTGGACGACACGCCACTACGGACATCCGGATAACTGTATTCACGCGATCCAGATGGAGCTGGCGCAGTCGACCTACCTGACCTCAGAAATACCGCCCTGGACTTTTGACACCGCCAAAGCCAACCGTCTCCGCCGTTGGTTGAAAGACATTCTAGACGTCCTCAATGACACAGCATTGGAGCTTGCCCGATGACCGATCCTCGCAAAAACACCCGTGACATCTTTCCGCCCACCGGACCAGAACTGAACGCCAAAAGCTGGATGACCGAGGCGCCATTGCGGATGATGATGAACAACCTGCATCCGGACGTGGCCGAAAACCCGCATGAACTGGTGGTCTATGGCGGGATTGGCCGCGCGGCGCGGACGTGGAAGGATTTTGACACCATCGTTGCCAGCCTGAAGGATCTGGAAGAGGATGAAACGCTGATCGTCCAGTCCGGCAAGCCGGTTGCCATTGTTCGCACCCATAGCGATGCACCCCGCGTATTGATCGCTAACTCGAACCTTGTGCCGCACTGGGCCAATTGGGGCCACTTCAACGAACTCGATAAGAAAGGTCTGATGATGTACGGCCAGATGACCGCTGGCTCGTGGATCTATATCGGTACACAGGGCATCGTGCAGGGCACTTATGAAACCTTTGCCGAGGCCGGGCGACAGCACTATGGCGGTGACCTGACAGGTAAGTGGATCCTGACCGGGGGACTGGGTGGAATGGGCGGCGCGCAGCCTCTGGCCGCTGTCTTTGCAGGGGCTTGTTGTCTGGCCGTGGAATGCAACCCGGACAGCATCGACTTTCGCTTGCGTACAAAATACCTGGACGAAAAAGCCGAGACGCTGGACGAAGCGCTGGCAATGATTGATCGCTGGACCAAGGCAGGCGAAGCGAAATCCGTTGGTCTGTTGGGAAATGCCGCTGAAATCTTCCCGGAAATTTACGCTCGGATGCAAGCTGGCGGGATGCGCCCCGATATTGTCACGGATCAGACCAGTGCCCACGATCCGGTAAATGGCTACCTGCCGCTTGGTTGGACCATGGCGCAATGGAAAGACAAGCGCGAAAGTGACCCGAAGGCGGTCGAAAAGGCTGCACGTGCTTCGATGAAGCAACACGTCGCTGCAATGGTGGACTTTTGGAGCGCGGGCGTGCCGACGTTGGATTACGGCAACAACATCCGACAGGTGGCTCAGGATGAGGGGTTGGAGAACGCTTTTGCTTTCCCAGGCTTCGTGCCCGCCTACATTCGCCCGCTCTTTTGTCGGGGTATCGGTCCCTTCCGCTGGTGCGCGTTGTCCGGCGACCCTGAAGATATCTACAAGACCGACGCCAAGATGAAGGAACTGTTCCCCGACAATACCCATCTGCACAACTGGTTGGACATGGCGCAGGAGCGTATTGCGTTTCAGGGCCTGCCGGCGCGGATCTGTTGGATCGGGCTAGGAGATCGCCACAAGGCCGGGCTGGCGTTCAACGAGATGGTTAGAAACGGCGAATTGAAAGCTCCGGTCGTCATCGGCCGAGATCATCTTGACAGTGGTTCTGTTGCCTCACCCAACCGCGAAACCGAGGCGATGAAGGACGGTTCGGACGCTGTTTCGGACTGGCCGCTGCTGAATGCGCTTGTCAATACGGCCTCGGGTGCGACCTGGGTTTCGCTGCATCACGGCGGTGGCGTTGGCATGGGGTTCAGTCAGCATGCAGGCGTCGTCATCTGCGCAGACGGAACCGATGCCGCCGCCAAGCGATTGGAGAGGGTGCTCTGGAATGATCCCGCGTCAGGCGTTTGGCGTCATGCGGACGCCGGGTACGAGGACGCGAAAGCCTGCGCTCGTGAACATGGGCTGCGATTGCCGGGCATTTTGGGCTGATTACCACGCCAACCTTTGTTTTGTCGGTTTGCCTTAGCGCTAACGTCACATTTTCCAGTTTCGAACCGGTGCTGTTTCGGCTAGGGCTAAGCCGTTCAACAACCCCGTGGGGTTGAAGGCAACTGACAAAGGTGGCTACCCGTTGCTCGATATTGCACATGTCCGCTCGGTGATTTCGGACGTTTATGACCTTGCCCCATCGGCCGCACTGGCCAATGAGATGAAAGACACGTTTGCCCGCATGGACCGCGTGGTCAGCCCACCAGATTGGGCAATCTACGCGCCTTACGTGCGAGCCATCAATACGCTCAAGAAAGAGCGTAATGCCGTGATCCTTGGGCACAATTACATGACGCCCGAGATTTTTCACGGTGTGTCCGATTTCGTTGGGGACAGTTTGCAGCTTGCGATCAAGGCCAGTGAAGTCGAAGAAGATGTGATTGTTCAGGCCGGTGTTCATTTCATGGCCGAGACATCGAAAATCCTCAGCCCTCAGAAGACTGTTCTGATGCCCGACATGGATGCCGGTTGTTCGTTGGCAGAATCGATCACCGCTGAGGGAATCGATGAAATGCGTGCCAAATACCCCGGCGCGCCGGTTGTGTCCTATGTAAACACCACTGCCGAGGTCAAAGCAGCTTCGGATATCTGCTGCACCTCTTCGAACGCGCTTCAGATCGTCAACGCCATGGAAAGTGATACGGTCATCATGACGCCGGATCAGTACCTGGCGCAAAATGTTGCCAATCAAAGCCACAAGAATGTGGTGTATTGGCCCGGCTCTTGCATTGTGCATGAACAATACACGGCACAGGACCTGCGCGACTTCCGCGAATGGAACCCGGGAACACGGCTTATCGCGCATCCTGAATGCCCGCCGGATGTGGTGGCCGAGGCAGACTATTCCGGCTCGACCAGCGGCATCATCAAATACGTGCATGATGAAAAGCCGAAAAAGGCGATGCTGATCACCGAGTGTTCGATGGCATCCAACATTGCCGATGAATTGCCCGAGGTCGAATTTGTAGGGCCATGCAACATGTGCCCGTATATGAAGAAAATCACGCTTGAAAAGATCCTCTTCGCCCTGCACACGATGGAAGGGCAGGTCGAGGTCGCCGAAGATGTGGCTGAAAAGGCGCGCAAATCCGTTCAGGCGATGATTGATCTGTCCCGCAAGCTCGGCATTTGATCTGAAATGACCAAAGTCACCACGGATCGCGTCATTATTGTGGGGGCTGGCATCGGCGCGCTTTATGCAGCATTGAAGCTCGCGCCGCGGCCAGTGGTTGTAATCTCACCCGATGTTTTGGGCGAAGGTGCAAGTTCCTCATGGGCGCAAGGCGGTGTGGCCGCGGCAATGGATTTGTCGGATAGCCCGGAAAGCCATAGCCTGGACACCGTCAAGGCTGGCGCGGGAATAGTCGTTCCGGCCGTTGCCGATCTGGTCACGCGCGAGGCTCGGCAATATATCCTTGACCTGACGACATTGGGCACACCATTCGATCGCACCAAGGATGGCAGTTACGTGTTGTCACGCGAAGCGGCGCATAGCTTCGCCCGTGTCGTACGGGTGAAGGGGGATCAGGCAGGTAGTGAAATCATGGCTGCCCTGATCGAACGGGTGCATGAAACGCCCTCGGTTCAGGTGTTGGAAGGTGTCCTTGCCACGGCGCTGGACGTATCAAACGGTCGGGTGACAGGTGTCACGGTTCAGGACGCATCAGAAACAGGGTCCGAGCCCGTTACGATCTGCGGGCCTGCCGTATTGCTTGCCGGGGGTGGCTCTGGTGGGTTGTATTCCTTGACGACCAATCCGGCACGCATTCGTGGGCAGGTCATCGGGATGGCCGCACGTTCTGGTGCGCTTATTGCTGACGCCGAATTCGTTCAGTTTCATCCGACGGCAATGGATGTTGGTGAAGATCCGGCACCGCTGGCAACCGAAGCGTTGCGCGGCGAAGGGGCAACCCTGATCAACAATAAGGGTGAGCGGTTCATGTTATCCGTTCACCCGGACGCGGAACTCGCCCCGCGAGACATTGTCGCGCGTGCGATTTTTGCCGAAGTGCAGGCAGGCAACCGACCCATGCTGGACACCCGCACCGCATTGGGCTCGAAGATAACGGACCTGTTCCCGGCAGTTGCCGAATACTGCGCGCGCAATGGTATCGACCCGGTCAACGAACCGATCCCGGTCGCACCGGCAGCGCATTATCACATGGGTGGTATTGCCACCGACACTGACGGTCGCGCGACACTTGACGGGCTTTGGGTCTGCGGTGAGGCATCTTCGACCGGCCTTCACGGGGCCAACCGGCTGGCCTCGAACGGGTTGCTTGAGGCGCTTGTCTTTGCGCGCATCTGCGCCGAAAGTATAGGGGCATCCGTTCCGGTGGTGTCAAATGCCGACCCCGTTGCATTGCAGTTTGTTCACGTGGTGACCCCAGACACGACAAAGGCTATCCAGGAGTTGCGCGAAACCATGACGCGCGACGTTGGTGTTGTCCGGGACTGGACGGGCCTAATCCGTGCTCTGCAAACTATTGCGCAGTTGGAGGCGCAGCAAGGTGCCTGCCCGTCATTTCGCAACATGTGTGCCACCGCGACTCTGATCGCTGCTGCTGCTTTGCACCGCGAAGAAAGCCGCGGTGCCCATAAGCGATCCGACTTTCCAAAAGCCAATGATGGGCCCGGAGAGCGGTCCCGGATGTATTTGTCCGAAGCAATGAGCATTCGGGCCAAAGCCTGCGAGGAACTGTCATGACATATGCGATCCTGCCAGATCTGATCCTGGAACCCATGGTCCGCGCTGCGCTGATGGAGGATCTAGGAAGCTACGGTGATGTGACAACCCGCGCCGTGATCCCACAGGAAACAACCTATACAGCCAGACTGAACGCGCGCGAAAACGCCGTCGTGTCGGGGACGCAGGTCGCCGCAATCGCGTTCCGGCTTGTGGACCCGTCGCTTGAGGTTGACGTGCGGATCAACGATGGTTCGCGTTGCGCACGCGGTGATACACTGATGACCATCAAGGGCTCTGCCGCATCGATCCTGTCCGGCGAACGCGTCGCTCTGAACTTTGCCGGACGCCTGACGGGTATTGCCACAATGACAGCCGCATTTGTGGAGCAGACCAACGGCACTACGGCCCGCATGACCTGCACGCGCAAAACCACGCCAGGCCTGCGCATCGTGGAAAAACAGGCCGTGCTGCACGGTGGCGGTTTCAACCACCGCTATTCCTTATCAGATGCGATCCTGATCAAGGACAACCACATTGCTGCGGCAGGTGGCATTCGGCAGGTCCTTGAAGCCGCCAAGGCACAGGCCAGTCACATGATGGCGGTCGAGATTGAAGTTGATCGACTGGACCAGCTTGCCGAAGTGCTGGACGTTGGCGGTGCTTCAGTGGTTTTGCTGGACAACATGGACAATGACATGCTGCGCGAAGCGGTTGCCATGGTGGGCGGGCGGTTGAAGACCGAAGCCAGCGGCAATGTAACGTTGGAACGGGTCGCATCAATTGCGGCGACAGGGGTGGATTACATCTCGTCCGGTGCCTTGACGCATTCCGCCCGCACCGTCGATCTGGGGCTCGATTTCTGAAGGCGCGGCATTTCCGCTTGATTTATGATCGTTTGCGCCAACACAGTTGCGTATTCAAGTTTTATCGATAATAAATTCACGGCAACGCAAGCTGCAGAAAGTTTTATAGATAAAATGATCATCCCACACTCCGGCTGGACCCGTAAAACTGCGCAAGCTATTCACGATCTTCCGTTGATGGATCTTTTGTTTCGTGCGCAGACCGTGCATCGCGAAAACTTTGATCCGAACCAGATCCAGACCTCGAAGCTATTGTCGATCAAGACTGGTGGCTGCGCCGAGGATTGCGCCTATTGCTCGCAATCAGCCCGCAATGGATCAACCTTGCCCGCGTCGAAGCTGATCGAGGTTCAGCGCGTTCTGACCGAGGCTAAAAAAGCCCGCGATGGCGGCGCGACCCGGTTTTGCATGGGGGCGGCGTGGCGCGAGCCAAAGGCGCGCGATATGGATGCGCTGGTCGCGATGGTCGAGGGCGTCAAGGAACTGGGTATGGAAACCTGCATGACGCTGGGTATGCTCGACGACACCCAGGTGGTGCAGCTGCGCGATGCCGGTTTGGACTATTACAATCACAACATCGACACCTCGGAACGTTATTACTCCGAAGTCATCACCACCCGCACCTTTGCGGATCGGATTGACACGATGAACCGGGTGCAGGAAGCCGGGATCAAGGTTTGCTCGGGCGGCATTCTGGGGATGGGTGAACATACTGGCGACCGTATCGACATGTTGCTGACATTGGCCAACATGACGCCTCCGCCGGACTCGGTGCCGATCAATATGTTGATGCCGCAGGCCGATACCCCGCTTGCCGACGCCGAGCTGATCGATCCGATCGACTTTGTGCGGATCATCGCGACCGCTCGCATTCTGATGCCCAAAGCCTATGTTCGGTTGTCCGCCGGTCGCAGTGACATGAGCGACGAGATGCAGGCGATGTGCTTCTTCGCCGGGGCAAATTCCATCTTTGTCGGTGAAACTCTTTTGACGGCGGAAAACCCCCAAGAAGACACCGACTCGATCCTGTTTGCGAAACTTGGCCTGCAAGCTGAAAAAGCCGAAACGCGAAACTGCACGGAAGCTGCCGAATGAAAGCAGTCAACCGACTGGAATCGATGCTTGATGCGCTTCAAGCCCGGCACCGCCGCCGGGCCTTGATCCCGACGCAAGGGCTGGATTTCGCGTCGAATGACTATCTGGGTCTTGCCGGATCTCAAGTGTTACAACGTGCGGCACATGATGCGCTGTCGCGGGGTGTGCCTGTAGGTTCGGGAGGTTCACGTCTGTTGCGGGGCAACCACCCTGAACATGAAGCGCTGGAGCGGGAAGCGGCCGCATTCTTTGAGGCTGAGGCCGCGCTGTTCATGGGAGGCGGGTTCCAGGCCAATCAGGCAATCTTCTCCACGTTGCCAGCGGCTGAGGATTTGGTCCTTTATGACGCCCTGGTTCACGCGAGCGCCCATGAAGGTATGCGGTCCAGCCGTGCAGACCTGCGTGCCTTCCGTCACAATGATGTTGCGGATGCACGCAACGTATTGCGCGACTGGCAATCTACAGGCGGTTCGGGTCAGGTCTGGATTGCGGTCGAAAGTGTGTATTCTATGGAAGGTGACCTGGCGCCGCTGGAAGACCTGTCCGCACTTGCGCGCGAAGCTGATGCAGTTTTGGTTGTTGATGAGGCCCACGCCACCGGTGTTTTCGGCCAACGAGGCAGGGGTCTTGCGCATGTCCTGAATGCTGATCTGCTGACATTGCATACCTGCGGTAAAGGGCTTGGTGTTTCAGGTGGGCTGATCTGCGGTCCGCGCGTGATGATAGATACCCTGATCAACCGCGCTCGTCCCTTCATCTTTGCGACCGCTCCGTCGCCTTTGAACGCTGCTCTGGTTCGTGCTGCGTTACGGGAATTGGCCGAGGATGTCAGCCTGGTTGAAGGCGCGCATGAACGTATGCGCCATGCCCATGACACCGCACGGGAACTGGGGTTGCCCGCCGCCGCGTTGAACAGCCAGATCATCCCGGTTGTACTGGGAGATGACGAGCGCACAATGGCGATGGCGGCCACTTTGCAGCAGCAGGTTTTTGACGTTCGGGGCATCCGCCCGCCCACTGTCCCAAAAGGCACATCCCGTTTGCGCGTCTCGATTACCGGAAACGTCACCCTTCAGGATATCACGGCCTTGTTCACCACTATCTCAATCTGTCAGTCGGAGGCCGCATGAGCGCGCTGATCGTTACCGGAACCGACACAGGTGTTGGAAAAACCGTGTTTTCGGCTGGTCTGGCGGCAGCGTTGCAGGCCCGGTACTGGAAACCTGTTCAGTCTGGTCTTGAGGATGTTACAGACACTGAAACCGTCAGCGCGCTGAGCGGTGCCGAGGTTCTGCCCGAAGCGTACCGGCTGAACATGCCCGCCTCACCGCATCTGTCTGCCGAAGACATGGGCGTTGAGATTGACCTCTCGCGTCTTGAAATTCCGAAAGTGGACGGGCCTCTGGTTGTCGAAGGGGCAGGGGGCCTCATGGTGCCGCTGAACCGCCAGTCCTTCTTTCTGGACGTGATTGCCGGATGGCAGGCTCCGGTTGTTCTTGTTGCGCGCACCGCCTTGGGAACGATCAACCACACCACATTGTCTCTGATGGCGCTTCGGGCTGCTGGCTGCGAGGTTGTCGGCGTCGCATTCGTGGGTGACCCCGTGCCGGACGTAGAGCAAACCATCGTCGAGATGTGTAAAGTGCATCATCTGGGACGCCTGCCATTTCTGAGCGATCTGACACCGCAGTGCCTGAACAGCGCATTTTCGGCAATCGATGTGGCGACCATTCGGAGGTTCCTGTGACCCCGTTGGAATTTGATGCGCGCCATCTGTGGCACCCTTATACACATGTGCTTGAACCCGGCCCGATGCACCTGATTACCGGGGCAGAAGGTGTCTGGCTGACGCGTGCTGATGGCATCAGAATGATCGACGCAATGTCGTCCTGGTGGTGTACGGTGCATGGCCACAGGCACCCGGCCATCATCGATGCGATGCAAAAGCAGCTGAATACACTGCCGCATGTGATGTTTGGCGGTCTGACCCACGAACCCGCCGTGGAACTCGGGCGCAGGTTGGTCGACCTTCTGCCAGATGGCCTGGATCGCATTTTCTACAGCGACAGCGGCTCGGTCGCGATTGAAGTCGCGTTGAAGATGGCAGTCCAGTACCAGATTGCCAAAGGCCGGGGCGAACGGTCTGAATTTGCCACGATCCGGGGTGGCTATCATGGCGACACATGGAAAGCGATGAGCGTTTGTGATCCCGTCAACGGGATGCATGGTCTGTTTCGCGGTGCGTTGTCGATCCAGCACTTTCTGCCACGCCCTCACATCCAGTTCGGTGATGAGTGGCTTGACGACCCTTCCGAGAACGGGTTGGAGGCGCTTGAGGCGTTGCTGAACGACAAAGGCAACAGGATTGCCGCACTGATCCTTGAACCGGTGGTGCAGGGCGCGGGTGGGATGTATTTCTATCACCCCGCATGGTTACGCGGGGCGCGCGCCTTGTGTGATGCGCATGACGTTTTGCTAATCTTTGATGAGATCGCGACCGGTTTCGGACGCAGCGGCGAAATGTTTGCAATGGATCACGCGGGGGTGGTTCCGGATATCCTGTGTCTTGGCAAGGCATTGACAGGTGGGCATATCACCTTGGCAGCCACTATCGCGACCGAGGCCGTCGCTCGCGGGATCGGTGAAAGCGAGGCCGGAATTTTGATGCACGGTCCCACCTACATGGCCAACCCTTTGGCTTGTTCGGCAGGGGTGGCGAGCCTTGACCAGTTGCAACGGCGAAACTGGAAGCAGGAAGTTGCATCAATCTCGCAGCAGATGAAGGCCGAACTCGCCCCCGCGCGCAATCTATCCGGTGTAGCGGATGTGCGCGTGCTTGGCGCAATCGGCGTCATCGAGATGGATGAGCGGGTCGACCCCTCCATCGCACATGGATTGGCTGCGGAAACCGGTGTTTGGCTGCGCCCGTTCGCTCGCAATATTTATTGCATGCCCCCCTATGTCATTTCACCTGACGAACTGAGCAGGGTAACGTCTGCGATGCTTGCTCTGGCTGGGGGGCAGAAATGAAAAGCCGTTGGCTGGCGCAATCGGGTGACAGTACTCTGACCCTTGTGTTCGGTGGATGGGCATTGGGCGATGCTCCGTTCCGGGGTCTTGCGGGGGGCGGGAATATCCTTTTGGTGGAAGGTTACAACAGCCTCGATGATCCCCTGCCTGATCTCGCCCGTTTCGATCACATTGATATGCTGGCCTTTTCCTTTGGTGTCGCGTCGGCTGCGCATTGGCTGGCGTGCTCGGGCTTTCGTCCCGACCGTTTGATCGCCATCAGCGGCACTTTGCACCCGGCGTGCCCGGAACGTGGCATTGCGCCCGACATGATCAAGGAAACGGCGGCTCAGCTTTCCGAGCGCAGCTTTGCCAAGTTCTGCCGCCGTGCGGGGTTGCCAGGTGAGCCCCCGGAACTGGACATCGCAGCGGCGCAACAGGAGCTATTTGCCGTGATCCAACGTGGGTCTGCCCCTGATCCGGGTTTTGACAGGGTGTGGATACCCACAAACGACCGGATCATTCCGACATCGGCCCAAGAAACGGCATGGGCCTCAACCTCGGCCCGAGTCGCGCATGTTGCGGGGCCGCACGTACCATTCCTACGGGGGCAAAGTTGGGCGAGTTGGGTATCATGACAGCGCAACTGGCAGACAGGGTGCAGCGGAGCTTTAGCCGAAGCTTTCAAACCTACCACGACACGGCAAGTCAACAAGCCTGGGTTGCAGGCAAGCTGGTGTCCGAACTGCGTCGTGCCGGAGCCCCGGACCGCTTTGAAACTGTCTTCGAGCTGGGATGTGGCACAGGGCATCTGACCCGTCTGATGCGACAAAAATTTCACCTGCCAAACCTCATATTGAACGACATCGCGCCGCAGGCTCAGGCAACGGCGGATGCGGAACAGGCCACGTTCATTGCCGGTGATGCGCGTGAAGTTCACTGGCCTTCCCGGATTGATCTGATCGCCTCGGCTTCGATGATCCAATGGATGGAAAGCCCGTTGCAATTGCTTCACAAAGCGGTGGACGCGCTGGAGCCCGGCGGGTGGTTGGCGGTTTCGGGTTTTGGCCCTCAGCAATATCAAGAGCTTAGTCAGATTGGATCAACTGCCCGTGCACCGGGACTTACTACGCCGACTGCTCTTGCCGCTGCTGTCGACGGCCCGATGCAGATATTGGCCGTTGGTGAAAGCCTGAGGCAAACCTATTTCAATACGCCCCGCGAGGTACTTAGGTATTTGCGAAGAACAGGTGTAAACGGCAGGGCGCAAGGGACATGGACCAAGTCCACGCTGGCTCGGTTCGAAAACGAATACGCTAAGGAGTTCGGCACGAATCGCGGGGTCTCACTGACATATCATCCCGTGTGGATCATTGCCCGGAAGCGATAGGTGCTTATACTGCCGTGGTTTAACGTAGTTTGTGCGACTTCCAGACGGTCGCAAACTCCGCAGCCACGGCCCTCGGCCTTGATGCGATTGTCACCAGTTCGTTTTTTCGGGTTTTTGCAGGCAATCAAACCTCATGTGCCCAGGGCGGTTCTGCCCCGGCGCGTGATACTGTTACGGCGGCAACAGTTGCGCCCAACGCCATGGCCGCCCGCAAGCTTTCAGAGGTCAGATTGCGCAGCCCCTGCTTTGTCAAATGCCCTGCGCGGCTGAGTTCAGTCAGAACACCAGCGTTAAACGTGTCGCCCGCGCCGATTGTGTCGACAACCTGAACAGGTTTCACAGGAACCGAAACCTTGGATCCGTCGGCCAGGTACCCATTCGCCCCGTCGCCACCCCTGGTCACGATGAGGGCTGACGGACCGGTCTGCAACAAAAGAGACGCTTTGGCGGCCTCGGGTTCGGCTCCCGGGATGATCCAGTCAAGATCTTCGTCTGAAACCTTCACAATATCGGACTGCGCAATCATGCGGTTCAGACGGGTTCGATACCGGGTCTGATCCTTGATGAAGCCCGGTCGGATATTCGGATCCAACATCACTGCGCGATCCGCTCCGTGGCGATTCAGAAGTGAGGCATAGGCATCCGCGCAGGGTTCACATGCCAGACTGATACCCCCAAGATATAAGGCGGACACGGCTGTAAGCTGGTCCGGCATGTCCTCGGGTTGCAGCATTCGTCCGGCGGTGTTTTCATCAACAAAGCTGTAAGTGGCGTGACCATCTTTAAGCTGTACAAAGGCAAGGGTCGTGGGGCGGTTAGAGACAATCACATGTGACGTGTCAACATGGCTTGAATTCAGCGCCTTTGTAATTTGTTGGCCAAACATGTCAGACGACACACCGGTCAGCATTCCGACGGAAACACCCAGACGACCGACTGCGACCGCCGTGTTCAATATCGCCCCACCTGTGTGCGGTACAAATCCTTGTGCGCCCGACACTGTCGGCTCGGAAATCATGTCGATCAGGGCTTCACCACAGCACAGGATCATTTCGTAGTCCTTTTCAAAATATTTTGTCAGGAAGACTTGCTATCGCATCAAAGCGTTCTTGCAGAAATTGTTCGCCCCGATGATGCCGAATTCTGCTTGCTCGGACACATAAAGGTTCAATGAGCGGCGCAGTTCGCTGAAACGGCCACCGCCGTTGAACGCCTCTCTGAACTCATCACCGAATAACCAGCGGTTCTTTTCTGCGACACCGCCAACAAGAAATACTCCGCCTGCAGGCATCAGTGTGACGGCCATGTCGCCCATCAAAGCCCCCAGATGGGTGTTGAACATCCGAGCGGCCTGTACCGCGATGGGGTCAGAACGGTCGCGGGCATCAAGCAGAATGTCTTTCGCCGAGCGCGTTGGTGTCTGCATATGGCCTGCCGCCAGCCCGATCGCCTGATAGAGGATAGGCAAGCCCGTACCGCTCAGGAACATTTCAGCTTCCAGCGCGAGGCTGTCACCAAAAAAACACTCAGGCGCAATGCTGCGGGCTGCTTCAAAGATGTCAACTTCGTCGCGGTGACGCGGATACAGGCCCACATGCCCACCTTCGCCAGAGACTGTGTGATAGTGGCCCTCGGAAAACAGCAACGCCCCCACGCCAAGCCCTGTGCCGGGGCCCACCACCAATCGCGTGCCCGCGGGCGGTGTCGCGTGACCTTGCAAGACGGCAACGTCTTTTTGGGTTACTTCTGCCACCGACCACGCTGCAGCGGTGAAATCATTAATTACAAACGTATGACTGGCACCAGTGGCCTTTGCCAATTCGGCCTCGGACAGGTCCAGATTGGCATTTGTCAGCCGAATCGTGCCGTTGCGGACTGGGCCCGCCCCTGCCGCCACAACCGCCTGTGGATTTGTTCCGATTTCATCCCGAAGCGCGTGAAACGCTTCCAGCAGATCTTCCAGTGTCCCCGTCGGGCGCTTGCGAAGGTCTGTCAGCTCTCCGTTCGTTACCACGCCCAGCCGCGTGTTGGTGCCTCCTATGTCGGCGACCAGATTCCAATGCTCATGCGCTGCACTGGATGGTTGCGCTAACGGCTGAGAGACGTTCTGACCCCCGGAAAGGGCAGACTTGAGCGCCATGAAAGACGCTTTGGGTGTTCTCTCAAGCGTTTCAAAATTCACGTCCACCAGTCCAAACCTTTTTCCACATCCCAAGGCCCATTCGCATTTGTCACAGTAGTGACCAGACAAAACAGCCCCTTACCGGAACATCTTGTACCAAAGCGTCGCTTACGGCAGCCAGGTGTCGGTTGAGATAACCCATGCGATCATCATTCTGAAGACGTTCCGCGCTCGCCATACCGTTTTCGGTGATACAGATTGGTGGCCCGCTCGTATAGCCCTTCATTGTTTGGATCTGAAATCGGTTGAAAGAAATGACTCGATTGCCCACCCCATCTGGGTTTTGGGCAAAGGTTCGGAGCCCCTTCTCAGGGCTGGCCATACAGATCGCATCCATACGGCGCTTGACAAGGGTGCAGCTCGTAATTCACGCTAATTGAAACGTTTCAATGGTGATGGATGCGAGTTTCTTCCCAACTCTACACAGTGCGGCAATGCGGTGATCTTGCAGATCAACTGCAATTGGTTGCGGCCTGCGGGTATTCAGATGTCGAAACCACCGGCTTGCATGGCCTGACCCCCGCTCAAATGGCGGGCATTATTATCGGGTCAGGCCTTAATGTTCGATCTGCACATTTTGAGTGGGAAGAGTTCGAAGAACGATTTTCGGATATCGTCGAAGTATTAAACCTAATGGAATGCCGGGTGGCTGTCATGCCTTGGCTGGCGCCCCAGGTGCGGCCCGACACCGCCGAGGGATGGAGGGCGGTGTCGGGCCAGTTGTCCAAATGGGCAAACCAACTGACAGATCATGGTATCAGCCTTGCGTATCACAATCATGATTTTGATCTTATCGGTGAGGCTGGCGACACACCTCTTGATCTGATCCTTTCCGGCGGAGACGTCTTTTGGCAGCCAGATCTCGGTTGGCTGGTTGCGGCTGGTCTGGATCCTGCGGACGCGATCCGCCGCCACGCCAATCGAATCCTGTCCGTGCATGCAAAGGATATCGATCCAGCAGGCGGAACAGGTGACGCGCGCTGGCGCGATTTGGGCGAAGGCGTGGTTGACTGGAACGCAACCCTGCGCGCGCTTGCCTCGTCCAACTGCACGGACCTGTTTGTCGAACATGACGAAACCGATGATCACGTGCGCACCCTGCAAACGGGTCGGTCATTTTTGACGGAACAATTGGCAGGGTTTGGGTGATGGCGCGGGCGACGATCAAATCGATTGCCAGAAGTACAGGGTATTCCGTTGGCACAGTCTCGAATGCCTTGCGGGGTTCCGTATCGGTAAAACGGGAAACCCGGGAAGAGATTCAGAAAGTTGCATCGGATCTGGGTTATCGGGTGAATTTGGATGGCCTGAAGCTGCGCACCAATAAATCCTATCGAATCGCGGTCATGGTCAGTGTTTCAAACGATGCGGCGGAAGAGTGGGAAGGTGTAGAGTTTACGCGAATTCTGGCCGGAATATCCAATGCACTAATGGGATCACGCTATCAGCTGAGCGTATTCAGCGCATGTGATGGCGAGGCCGCGCTGCAAACGTTGAAGTCCATCGTGCAGGAAGGGCAGGCTGATGGCGTGATCTTTTCCGGCACGCGTGTTCATGATGAACGCGTCGCGTATCTGCAGGGGCAGGGCTTTCCTTTTGTCACATACGGCATGAGCGACAGCCCTCAACCGCATCCTTATGTGGACTTCGACAGTCAGGCAGCGGCCTATGATGCCACGACCCGGCTGCTTGCGCTGGGGCATCGTCGCATCGCTTTAATAAACCCGCCGGATGACCTGATCTATGCGCAACAACGCCGCCGGGGTTATGCTGATGCGCTGTCAGAATGCGGTGTGGAGTTCGATCCGGCACTGGTTTCCACCGGCCCGACCACCGCGGAATCCGGTCAGCAGAAATTTGCGACGCTTATGCAGTTGTCGAAACCGCCGAGCGCAATCATCTGCGCCAATGAGGCCATAACCCTTGGGGCGCTGTCAGCTGCCGACAAAGCCGGAGTGCAGGTTGGCAGGGACGTTGTGGTCATCTCGAACGATGACTTGAAGCTCAGCCAGTATTTTGTACCGCCACCCAGCACTTATTACTTGCCGATTGCTGAAACAAGCCGTCTGCTGGGTGAGTTCATGTTGAAAGCTTTGGACGGGGTCGATCCGTCCGAGATTCAGAAAAAGATCAGGGCCACATTGATCGAGCGACAACCTGACACCCCGGCGCCGGATGCGGCGCAGACCACCTGATCCAACAAAGGAGTACCTGAACATGATTAAAAACCTACTTGCCGCTGCCACTCTCACGACACTGATGGCTCCAGCGGTTTTTGCTGCCGACCTGGAAGGTCGTGTTCTGAAAATCGGAACCGATGCGACATATCCACCGATGGAAACCGTGGATGAAACAACCGGAGAGATCGTGGGCTTTGACGTCGATGTGATGAATGCGATCTGTGCAAAGGTCAATTGCGTTCCCAACTTCGTAAACACCGCCTGGGACGGTATCTTTGCGGCCCTTCAGCAGGGCGAGTTCGATCTGGTTATCTCGGGCGTGTCGATCACACCGGAACGCGAAGAAACCATGGACTTTTCCGAGCCTTACATCGTTGTCAGCCAGGCCATTCTGTTGCAGGTCGATAATGCTGACATGACACTTGAGGATTTCAAAGCCGGTGGCCAGAAACTGGCCGCGCAAACTGCGACGACCAACGCCCAATTGGCGGAAGAGCTTGTCGGGCGCGAGAATGTCAGCCTTTACGACAACTTCTCGGCCGCCATTCTGGCGCTTCAAAACGCAGACGTCCAGGGCGTGATCATCGATGGCACATCGGCGGCGGCCTATGAGCAGGAATTTGCGGGCGAGTTGACTGTTGGCATCACAGGCCTGCAATCCGATCCATTGGGTATCGTGTTTCAGGAAGGCGATCCGACGGTGGACGCTATTAACGCCGGTCTGAAGGCCATTCAGGAGGATGGAACGCTGGACGAGCTGACAGCCAAATACTGGGGCACCAACTGATCCATTAGCGCCCTTTTTTGGTCCGGCGGCCAGTGCCGCCGGGCCTTGTCATAGCGGAGAAGTTCCATGTCGCGCCTCAGCACGATCCGCCCGAGTAACCTGGTGTTGCTCGCAGCAGCGCCCTTTATTATCTACCTGTTCGCCACATCCTCAAAATACTTGCGGTCTCTGGTCGCGATTCTGGGGATCGGCACAGACGCGGGGGCCATCTTTGTTGGATTTCTGCTGATTGCGAGCGTTGCGATCTTTGGATATCTTTGCGCACGCTACGTGCGGTTTTCACAGAACTCCCCCGGCTGGTTGCGGCTCTGCGCGCTTGCCGCGTTACCGGCGGCTGCGACGCTTTTGGTCATCAGCTTTGTTTCTCCGCAACTTCTGATGCCATTTGCCGAGTCGGTCTTCTTTCATGCGCTCAGCGAAAACACCTCGCCCCTCATCGATCGGTCCAATCAGACCTGGGTACTGTTTCCGGACGTGATCGCCAGGGTTCAGACGGGATTACAGGTTTTCCTGGCGGTTTACGCAGCTGTAGTCGCGCTTTGCCTACTGTCGGCACGTTTGCAGCCGCCCTGGCGCGGGCGCGTCTTGTTGGGGTTGGAGAGTCTCACAGGCGCGGTTCTGTTTTATCTCATGTTCATGGCTCATTGGCAGTTCGCGACCGGGGTGGCCATTACATTCCGCGCGGCCATCTTTGCCTATATCTTCGCGGCCATTCTTGGTTTGGTCTGGGTCGGGTTGCAATCGTTTAAACCAAAGGCGCGTACTACGGTCGTTTATGGTTCGATCAGTTTGGCATTGCTGGCAGCCTCGGCCTTTTTCTTCATGCAGCCGCAGGTCAGCTTTGTTCTGGTGGGCAGCACCGAGGGGCGTATCGCGGTTGTGCGCGGCACGCCGCAGGCGCAGGCTGACATTATCCGGTTTGGCGAGTTCGAGGGGGCCGGCGGTCAGCAATATCGCATTCGCAGCGCAACCGATGCCACTGCCGCGCTTGAACAAATCGAAACGGTCGACAGTGTCTCGGGCGCTTTTGTCCCGGAGGAGGCGCATTCGCAAGGATATCCGGTCCTGTGGCAAACAAGATTTCTACCCGACAAGTACCGCAATCCAGCCCTGGCATTTGCCGTGCTCGGGTTTTTGTTGCTGACACTGACCATCGGCGGGGCTCAGCATAAGCTGCATCCGCTTGCGGTCGGGGCCGAGTTTTTCGTGGATACGATACGTGGCATTCCGATGCTGGTGATCATTCTTTATATCGGTTTGCCGCTGGCGGGCGCAGTCAAGGATGTTACCGGCGGCGGTATCGATATGACCAATATGACACGGGGGATCATCGCGATCTCGGTTGGTTATTCCGCCTATATGGCCGAAATTTTCCGGTCCGGGATCGAGGCGATACCAAAAGGCCAATTGGAAGCGGGCAGCTCTCTGGGTTTGTCGCGATGGCATACGGCGCGGCTTATCGTTCTGCCGCAAGCCCTGCGGATTGTAACTCCACCGCTTGGCAATGAGTTTATCGCGATGATCAAGGACACGTCATTGCTGTCAATCCTGTCCGTCCGCGACATGACCCAGAGGATGCGAGAATTTCAGGCGGCCAGCTTTCTGCCCTTTGCCCCCTTCAACACGGCGGCAATCCTGTATGTTGTCCTCACACTCGGCTGCGCCAGTTTCTTGAAGTGGATCGAACGACGCACAGCAAAGGACACACGATGAGCGCGCTGGAACTTGGGGTTTGTTACTACCCCGAACAGTGGAACCCTTCGCAATGGCGAGACGATGCCGCCCGAATGGCGGACATGGGGTTGGATTGGGTGCGGATTGCTGAATTCACCTGGGGCCTGATCGAACTTGTGCGCGGTCAGTTTCACTGGGACTGGCTGGATCAGGTGATCGAGATATTGGGGCAGGTTGGACTACGGGTCATGATGTCCACCCCAACGGCCGCCCCCCCCAAATGGTTGATCGATGAGTATCCCGAAATCCTGCCCGTTGGGCCGGATGGTCGGGTCAGAGGGTTCGGTTCGCGCAGGCATTATTGTTTTTCCAGTGAGGTTTATCTGGCCGAGGCGCAAAGGATCGCAACTGAATACGCTCGCAGATATGGTTCGAATTCGTATGTCCAAGCGTGGCAGATCGACAATGAGTACAACGACCACGATACAGTTCTCAGCTATTCCGATGCCGCGCGGACTGGTTTCCGGCGCTGGTTGGAGGACCGATATGGCGCAATCGATGCATTGAACGACGCGTGGGGAACTGTTTTCTGGGGGTCACTCTACTCTCAGTTTGGTCAGATCGAACTGCCCAACGGGTTGGTCGCCACGCCCAACCCAGCCCACGCGCTGGATTTTGCGCGCTATTCTTCAGAACGGGTTCGTCTGTTCAACAAAACGCAGGTGGATGTTCTGCGCAAATATGCACCGGGGCGGGATATCACCCATAACTTCATGGCGGGCAGTTTCGAATTCGATCACCACGCCGTGGCTGCGGATCTGGATATTATCGGGTTCGACAGCTACCCACTGGGGAACCTTTTGGGCTCTTCCCTTTCGGATGAAGAAAAGCGCCGTTATTTGCGCACCGGCGCACCGGATTATCAGGGTTTTCATTGTGATTTATATCGCAGTCAGGGGCGCGGTCGGATGTGGGTGCTGGAACAGCAGCCGGGTCCGGTAGATTGGGCTGATAAGAATCCGTCTCCGGCAGAGGGGATGGTTCGGCTTTGGACTTGGGCGGCCTATGCACACGGCGCGCAAGCCGTGATGTTTTTTCGCTGGAGGCAGGCAAAATCTGCGCAAGAGCAATACCATACTGCGATATTGCGGTCGGATGGCAGCCTGGATCAGGCCGCTGTTGAATTGGCCCAGATCGTGAAGGATCGCGCAACGTTGCCGCCCGAGCGACGGGCAAAAGCACGGGTTGCAATGCTGCTGGATTATACCTCGATCTGGGCGGCGGATATTCTGCCGCACGACAAGGATTTCCCCAATGCTCAGATTTTTCGCGAGTGGTACACTGCAATTCGTGGTTTTGGGGTCGATCTTGATTTTGTTGGCCCTGAAGATGAACTGAGCGGCTACGCCCTCATCTTATTGCCACAAAGTATGATCGTGACTGCGGATCTGGCAGACAAGCTTGACGCTTCGGGAGCCAAGATACTGATAGGCGCCCGTTCCGGCAGCAAGACGTCCGGGATGAACACTCCTTCAAATCTGGCTCCGGGCGAATTGGCAAAGTTAACAGGTATCCGTGTCACGCGTGTCGAATCGCTCCCTTCACTTGCGCAGGAGGCTGTGATTCTTCCCGATGGACAGCAATTTGAATTCACAGGCTGGCGTGAAATCGTCGAAACCAAAGAGCACGTTTTGGCCCGTTTCAAGAGCGCTTATTGCGATGCCAGCCCGGCGGTCATCCGTTCTGACCGCACGACCTATCTGGCAATGGTTCCGCGTAATGAGCTTTTGCAAGCGATTGTCGGTGAGGTACTGAACTGGGCTGGGATAAATGCAACGCCTTGCGATCCCGATTTGCGCATAACCCAACGCGGCTCGACCTACTACGCGTTCAACTTCAGTGACGTTTCAAAGCCTTTGCCTGTTGGCCGTGCACGTCAAATATTGCTTGGTTCAGATCCGGTCAATCCAAGGGACATTACCGTCTGGCAGGAGAATGCAGCACCTCATAATTCAGCTTAGACGTGTCAAATCGCGAAACTGGACATAAGATTTTCGCAAACTGTCACTTTTGGACTGACGGATGGGCGCAGAAAGTCCTATGAATAGAAAACAAAAAAATCGAGTCCAACAACGGGAGAACACTATGGTTACCAAATCATCACTTTCCAGACGCACTGTTTTGAAAGGAGCGGGTGCCGCAGCACTTGCCGCGCCTCTTTACAGCAAGAGCGCACTGGCGTCGTCCGGTGAAATCAACATCCTGATGTGGTCGGATTACCTGCCGCCCAGCTTTATCGAAGAGTTTGAGACCCTTACCGGCATCAAGGTGAACTACACCGGGATCGGCTCAAACGAAGAAATCATCAACAAGATGAAGGCAACCAAAGGTCAGGGCTTTGACATCGTCTCACCGACCAACAACCGCTCGTTGCAGTGGGAGCCGCTGGAGCTGTTGCAGCCCTTTGACATGAACAAGGTTCCGGTCGACTTGGTGAACCCTGCCATGGCCAAAATCGGTACGGATGCTTGGAACTTTGGCGGCGCCGGGGTCCACTGGTTGCCGCATATCTGGGGCACCGAAGGTATTGCATACCGCACCGACTTGTGGCTGCCGGCTGGGGACGCACCATCCTATGGCGACGTCTGGTCAGAAGAAAACGCAGGCAAAACCATGGGTCGCGCGCATTCGATGATGCTTGGCGCTGGTCTTTACATGGAGCGTTCCGGCGAGATGGAACCGGGTTCGGTCTGGGCCGCATATGGCGATGAAGAAACCATGCGCAAGGTCTGGGGTCAGATCACCGACTGGTGCATTGCACGTAAGGATCGCATCAAGCTGATCTGGAACGACGCCGACACGCAGAAGAACGGCCTTCTGAACGAAGGTGTTGTTGTCGGTCAAACTTGGGACGGTCCGCCACTGGCACTGAAATCGGCTGGTGAACCGGTGCACTATCAGGCGCCTATCGAAGGGGCGATGGCATGGGTTGACGGGATGTCGATTCCATCTGGTGCGGCGAATATCGACCAGATCTATGCCTTCATCGACTTCGCCTATCAGGCCAAACCTGCCGGTGTTGCCATCGACAGCCACGGGTACAACTCTCCTGTTCTGGGGGCTGACCAGTATTCTGGCGACACCTACAAGAAGAACTTTGCCGAGGCCTATCCGGGCGACTCGCTGGCCAACCTCAACCCGTGGCCGGCCGAAGCACCATGGTATGCTGAAACGCGGACCGAGTTCGTCAACAAGTTCAAGAGCGCATAAGCGATCTGAAACCATGCCCCTCGCGTTCTGCGGGGGGCAACAATCTGTGCGCCGCTCCGGCGTAACGGAAAGCTATGTGGTGTGGTGACAGCACGCACCTCAGGGAGATACCAAAAATGAGTGCAGGGGTCGGAGTCGATCTGGAAAACCTGTGGATCCGTTTCGGTGACTTCGTCGCCGTGCGCGATGCAAACGTCAATATAAACGGGGGCGATTTCTTTTCGTTCCTCGGGCCCTCGGGTTGCGGAAAAACAACGATCTTAAGGGCTGTTTCCGGCTTTCTCGAGCCTAGCGAAGGCAATGTTCTGATCGGCGGCAAGAACATGCGGGGCATCGGACCTAACAAACGCCCCACTGCGCTGATCTTTCAGAACCTGGCGTTGTTTCCCTTGATGAAGGTCTGGGAGAACATCACGTTCTCGATGGAAATCAAAGGTGCCAGCAGCGCCGAACGGCGCAAGCGCGCTGATGCGCTTTTGGACATGATCGCGCTGCCGGGGCAAGGCGACAAACTTCCCAGCGAATTATCGGGGGGTCAGCGTCAGCGAGTGGCCATCGCTCGCGCCCTTTGCGCCGAGCCGGATGTTCTGCTTCTTGATGAACCTTTGTCGGCACTTGACCTCAAACTGCGCCAGCACATGCGAACGGAACTGCGTGAGATACAGCAGCGTGTGGGCATTACCTTTATCTACATCACACACGACCAGGGCGAGGCGCTGACCATGTCAGACAATATCGCCGTCATGCGTGCAGGTGTGATTGACCAGATTGCCGATGGGAAAACCATCTACAACGATCCCAACACGGCTTTCGCGGCCTCATTTGTCGGCGAAAACAACGTTTTCCGTGGCAAGATCAAGCAGGTCATGGGCAACGAGGCGCTGATCTCGACCAACCGCTCGGGCGACCTGGTTGCACGGATATCGACCGCCAACCAAGGCAAGATGAAAGAAGGCGATAGTGCGATGATGTTCATTCGCCCCGAAGCTTTCGCCATTGCGCCCGAGGGGGCTTCGGGTGACCATTTTGTTACCGCGCGGGTCAACCACGAAGAATTCGAAGGCAACGTCTTCAATATCTTTACCGAAGGTGAAGGCGGAAAAGAGATCAAGGTGTCGATCCCGAACCATGGACAATCCTTCGAGGACCACACCGGACAGAACATCACGTTGGAATACAAGACGCATAATGCCGTCATCGTTCCTGCGGGTGAACTGGCTGCAGAATAAGGGGAAAAACTCATGCCCCAGTTTCTGAAAGACTTCTTCAATCGCAACGGCACCGGCATGGGAGTGGCGATCCTGGGTCTGGTTCTGTTCTGGACCATCGGCCTGATCATCCTTCCGCAGCTGTCGATGTTGGACTTCTCGTTCCGTCCGAACCTGCCGCCGCCAGAGATCGGCGGACCCAAAGACGTATATACACTGGAGAACTACAAATATCTGATTTACGGCCCCGAAGGCGGCAGTCAGGACTACAACACCGTTGATCTGAGGGTGTTTTTCCGAACTCTTGTGGCTGCGGTTTTTGTGACGGTTTTCAACCTGATCATCTGCTATCCGATTGCCTATTACCTGGGTCAGGCTGAAGGTAGCCATATTCGTATCTTTGCGATCATGCTGATCATCCCTTACTGGATCAACGAAATCCTGCGCGCCTTTGCGCTGCGCATCATCTTTGGGGAAACAGGCGTGTTGAACACGTTGTTCACGGGACTGGGCATCTGGGATACGCCGTTCGACTTCATTCGCAATGACATCGCGCTCTATGCGGGTCTGGGATACGCCTACATTCTGCTGATGATTTTCCCGATGTATAACGTGATTGAAAGTCTGGACAAAAACCAGATCGAAGCAGCACGCGACCTTGGGGCGCCTTGGTGGCGGATACATTGGCGTGTGGTCATTCCTTATGCCAAGCCGGGGATCAGCTCGGGCTGTACCATGGTCTTCATGTTGTCCGCCGGTGCGTTGGCTGCGCCGCAAATTCTGGGCGGGCCGTCCAGTCTGTGGTTCACCCAACTGATCTATCAGCAGTTCAATGACAACAATGACTGGCCACAGGGCGCCGCCTACGCAATCGTTCTGCTGGTCACTTGTATTCTGTTCGTGCTGGCCATGATGCGCCTGTTCAAAGTGAACATGGGGGATATCGGGAAATGAACAATTCCTTCCTCCGTATAAGCATCTGGGTCTATCTGGCGATCTTCTTCCTGTATCTGCTGGGCCCGCTTGTGATCATGTCGATCACCGCGTTCAACTCGTCCGGCTTCCCCCGTATGAGCCCATGGGAATGTCTGACATTCCAGTGGTTTGGCGAACTGTTTCAGGATCAGCGCATCCTGAACGGTATCAAGAACTCGCTGATCATCGGAATCGGCACAGTGATCCTGTCCGTGGCGATGGGTTTGGCAGGCGCGCTGATGCTGACCCAGATCTGGCCGAAGCTTCGCGCGACCTACTATACTGTCATCATCGCACCGATCCTGATCCCCGGTGTGGTACTTGGTATCTCGACGCTGGTCTTCTGGGACCGGATCAACCGGATGCTGGGGCTGGGTGCAGACAGCTTTCTGTCAAACGGCATCTTCCTGACGGTGATCGGCCAATCCACCTTCATCGCCAGTTACTGCATGCTGGTGCTGGTGGCGCGGTTGCAACGGTACGATGTTGCCTTGACCGAGGCGGCACTGGACCTTGGGGCCAGCCATGCACAGGCTTTCCGCAAGATCCTGCTGCCCTTCATGCGCCCTGCAATCGCCTCGGCGGCGGTGCTGGCATTCTTGGCCTCGTTCGAGAACTACAACACCACCACTTTCACCTTTGGTGAATACCCGACGCTGACGATTGAGCTGGCTCAGAAGGTCCGCTACGGCATCACACCCGCGATCTCGGCGCTGGCATTCATTATCGTTGCGCTGACGGTTTTCTTCGCTCTGTTGAACGAAGCCAAGCTTAAACGTCAGGAACTGGTAGCAGCGGCGCGTAAGAACGCAACGGTCGAGGAACTGGCTGGCAAGATCAAGCTGCCAAGTTTCTTTGCCGGTAACATGGCCGCCGTGTTGTTGGTCGCATTTGCGGTTGTAACGATCACCGTTATTGGCACAGCGGCGACCTACAGTCCGGCGCAATGCATTGCCGATGTTCGCGAGCAAAAGCAGCTGGAAGCAGAACAACGCATTCAGGAGCTGCGCAAGCAGCGTGAGGAACGCCGCAAACAGCAGGAGGCGGAAAAAGCCGGGCAGGGTGATGCCCAAACCGCGCCAAAGCCGTCGAATAACAGCGGTTTTGGTAATGTCTTCGCTCCGAACTCGCTGGATGGCAGCGAGAATGAAAGCAATGAAGGTGCTTCCGAATCCGAGAGTGAGCCATCCAACAACAGTGGTTTTGGAGGGGTGTTTGATCCCAACAGCCTGAAAAGCGACTGATCGCTGCGCCAAGCGGCAACCAACGTATCTGCCCGGACAGGATTCAATTCTGTCCGGGCAGATTGCGCTTCAGGATTTTCACATCACAACCGCCGATGGTCGACCCGTTCCAGACCACCGGTTCAGCGTTATAGTTGATCAGGAACATGTGGTCGGCTGTCTCACGCAGTCGCAGTCCTGGCGGCATTGGCTTCAGGCTCAATCCCGTTTCTTTCGCAGCCAAGCCGACGACTCGATCCCATAATATTTCGTTTGGGAAGCCTGCAAGATACCAAAGCCCGTCCCCTGCCATAAGCGCAGGCGCTCCGTCATCAAACCTCAGAGTTTCTTCGGCTGATCCTGAAAGGCGATCAATCCAATGCTGTGCCGCGCCGCCGCCTCGGACAGTCCGGTTGACAGCGGGGGGCAGTGTTTCGACCAAATCCACGTTGCAGTCCAACCCTTTCAGGCTAGGTCGACCAGCGGCGGGGATCTGGAAATCACGGGTAATTGCGCCGCTGCGCGGGCCTAGGATGGCCAGATCCGAGTTGTCCGTTAACCTACGCTCCAAATCCGGGTCAATCGTTGCCAGCCCGGGGGCAAGGATCAGTGCATAATGCGCGGACAGGTCATTGGACGAAACGAAATCAATCGACAACCCCGCACGGCGCAATGCACGATAAGCTGAGAAGACCAACCGGAAATAATCAAAGCCTGCTCCTTGCGGTAGCGATGTCCAGGCCCAGTCCGAGGGGTAATCAAACAATATAGCAACCTTGGATGGTGCCTGATGCACCTCGCCCAATGTATATAGCTCATCCGCTGTCTGACGGGCCTCGTGCAAGGCAGGGGCAGGGCGATTGTCCGGTGTCAGCAAACCCGCGTGCATCTGTTCCTGTGCAAAGGGGGCTTGGCGCCATCGAAAGTAGCTCACAACCTCAGCACCGTGGGCGACAGCCTCAAGCGACCACAACCGTACCATTCCGGGCAGGGGTGCCGGGTTATAGGGCGCCCAATTCACAGGACCGGGTTGTTGTTCCATCACCCACCATCGGCCACGGCCTACTGCCCGGTAAAGATCATGGTGGAACGCCTGCATGTCCGGATCGCCTTGCTGAAGAAAGGCGGTCTTGTGGGCTTCGTCATCTTCCAATCGGTCCGATAGAAATCCGATCGGATAACTGTCCCAAGTCGCAATATCCAGATCTGCGCCAACCTCGAAATGGTTGAAATCCAGAATACGGCCCATGTAGTTATGCAACAGCGGCGCATCGGTCAAAGGTCGCAACACATCGACCTGAGCTTTGTTGAATGCCACAACCTGATCTGAACTGAACCGACGGAACGCCAGTACATGAGCGGGGTTAGGCTCGGTTACAGTTTGATTGGGTAAATCAACCTCATCGAAGCTACGGTACTCCATCGACCAGAACACGTTTCCCCAGGCCTTGTTCAGCTGTTCTATGGAACTGTATTGAATAGCCAGCCAGCACCTGAATGCGTTCAGAGCCGGGGTACTATAGCTGACGGTTGTGTCGTGGCACCCATACTCATTATCGATCTGCCATGCCGCCACATACGGGTTGTGACCATAGCGCTTCCCCAGGACCCTTGCGATACGGACACATTCATCGACATAACCCTGGTGGCTAAAGCAATAATGTCGCCGTGACCCGAATTTGCGTGTGTTTCCATGTGCATCCACAGCCAGCATGTCCGGATGTTTGTCCAGCATCCAACGCGGTGGCGTTGCTGTTGGTGTGCCAAGCACGACTTTCAATCCCGCCTTGCCAAGTGTTTCAACCGCATGGTCCAGCCATTCGAATTGCAGGGTTCCGGGGTGGGGCTCCAGCCGGCTCCAGGCGAACTCTCCTATGCGCACCCACGAGATGCCAGTGTCCACCATGCGCGCGGCATCTTCCGCCCACATCGCCTCGGGCCAGTGTTCAGGGTAGTAACACACACCAAGTTCCGGCTTCATAATATGATCCTGTGTTCTGCCTGCCCTCGCCCCGCGTTTGGCATTGCAAAGGTCATGCCGTTGGTGGGTTGGGATTCAATATCCGCGTTGCTCAACCCCTGCCGTGCCGAGGTGCAGAACAGCGTGCCCAAGCCGTCGCCACCAAAGGCCGGGCAGGACGTATGTGACGCGTCGAAGGAAATGGCCTTCAGGAATTGACCTTCGGGCGTGTAGGCCGCGACACGTCCAATCCCCCATTGCGCGACCCAGATGTTGCCGTCGGCATCAACCACCGCACCATCCGGGTTCAGGCCTTCTTTGCGTAGGTCCAGAAATACCGTGCTTTCCCCTTCGGGCCATCCGCTTTCTGCATTCAAGCTCCAGCGCCTGACCTGCCTGACCGTCGTGTCACAGAAATAGGCCACGGATCGATCCGGTGCAAAACAGATTGCATTAGAAATCGTCACACCCGGCACGAGACATCTGAGTGTACCTTTCCAGAACCGATAGATTGATCCGGCCCCGGCTTCAGCCTGTTTACCCATCGTGCCGATCCAGAAACCGCCCCAGGGATCAGCGCGACCGTCATTCGAGCGGGTGATTGGGTTGTCTGCCTCAAGCGGCGTGACCAGCGCTCGATGCCAGGACTTCAAGTCAAACTGCCAAAGACCCGTTTCCGACGCCAAAAGCAATGTGTCACGATCCACCCAGCCTGCGGCAGACACATGCTCATCGAAATCCCAGCTTATCTGATTTTCGCCTTCGCGCGTCATCATGCGTTTGTTGAGAATGTCGAACCATAAAAGCTGTTGCCGAGCGGGGTGCCATAGCGGACCTTCGCCCAACGCGCATGGGCGGTCGTCAAAGACCGTACTCATCCTGCCGCCTTGTCAAAGGCTGCCACGATTTGCCCCGCGCGTTCTGCGACTTCGACTGTGTCCATGCCGGGTTTGTACAGCGCTGATCCAATCCCGAATCCATCGGCACCGGCTTTGATCCATTGGTCGAAATTTTCGGGCCCGGCACCGCCGACGGCAAAGACGCGTGTTTCCTTGGGCAAGACGGGGCGAAGTGCTGCGAGCCCTAAAGGGCCAGCCATGACACCAGGAAACAGCTTTAATCCTGTGGCCCCTGCTTTGAGAGCGGCAAACGCTTCGGTCGGCGTGTAAACGCCCGGCCAGCTTTGCATCCCCAACGCCACAGACCGTTTGATCACGTCATCATCATAGTTGGGTGACACGATCAGCCTGCCGCCGGCATTCCGAACTGCGTCCACCTGATCAACCGTTAGTACAGTACCAGCGCCAATCAGGGCGCGATCTTCGAAAGCTTCGGCCAGAATGGAAATGCTGTCGAGCGGATCAGGCGAATTGAGCGGAACTTCGATCCGGTCGATCCCTGCATCGATGATAACTCTGCCAACGGCTTCCGCTTCCTGTGGTTGCAGACCACGCAGAATGGCGATGATGGGGCGACTCATGCGATTTGCCTTGTCATGTTGCGCGCCAGTGCCAGCCCGGCCAGCGTTGCTTCGGTGGCGTTTGCAGTCTCAACAAAAGCGCCCTGTTGTCTCAGCGCTGCCGCATAGACCCGCGATACGGCATCTGTGCCAATGATAGCCAGTTGTTGGCCCAGCCAATATGGACGAGTGGCGGCCAATTCAGCACCGATAAGCAGTCCGGACAGCCGCGCGCGCGCGATGTCTTTGTCCTGATCGTGCAGCAGGTCTGCAGCCCGCAAGCCGAACAGGCGCGCAGCCAATTGTTCGGGCTTGGACAATGTATCCGCCACAGCATCGGCAAAGGAATCTTCATCCCATTCTTCACCTATAGAATGCCGCAGCACAGATTGAGCACTTAACAAATCAAAAAGCTCTCCGGTCATGAGCGTCCGAAAGCTCACGATTTCACCTGCGCTGACCTGAACCCATTTCGTATGGGTTCCTGGAAGGCAGAGGACACCATCCCAGTTCTGGCGAGTTCCCAAAAATCCCGCGATCTGTGTTTCTTCGCCCCGCATCACATCCGGCGGGGCCAATTGCTTTAATCCGGGTATGACAAAGGCCCGGATGCGCGGGTCTGTGCTGGGAACACGGACCGGTACTTGCGGCAAGGGCTGCGACGGAACGGTAGAATAAGGTGCTTCGACCCAGCCTTGGCGTGCACCGACCATACCGCAGGCGATCACATCGATGGGGCCATCCTTCAGCCAGTTTTCAACAAGTTCCATCAGGGCGGTCTGGAACCTGCCGGTTCCGATACGTGCCATACCTTTGTCGGACTGCGCGCAGTCCAGCACCGTTGCCCCCTGCATGGCCCAGACCCGCAGGTGAGATGTGCCCCAATCGGCGGCGATCCATTCAGTATTCATTGTGTCACCCTGAAACCACGACGCCGCCATCAACCGCCATACACTGACCGGTCATCGCCCGGCTGGCGTTGGATGCAAGAAACAATGTCGGTGCAACCATGTCTTCGGGCGTCAAATGTTCTTTCAGGCATTGTCGATCCAAATGCGCGGCCAAATCTTCGGGCGTCGCCCACATATCCAGTTGTTTTTGCGTCAAAACCCAACCGGGAGCCAGCGCATTCACACGTATGTTTTTTGGTCCCAGTTCGCGGGCCAAAGACCGAGTCATCCCTGTAATGCCCGCATTTGACGTCGTATAGATCGGATAGCCTGCATTGCCCATCATGTAGCTGATCGAACTGAAGTTGATGATAACGCCGCCTTCTTTCATTTGCCGGGCAGCTTCCTGACAGGCGAAATAATAGGCTTTCAGGTTTACCTCGATCATCCAGTCCCAGAACTCGGTCGTGGTTTCCTCAAGTGTATGGCGTTGGTCATTGGCCGCGTTGTTAACCAAAACGTTCAGGGGGCCGTGGGCTTTGGCGGCTTTGGCCATTGTCGTGTGAAGAAGCTGGGTGTCGGTCATGTCACCCTGCATGAACAGAGGTGCGCGGCCGTGTTTGTCGCGCATCTCTTCGACAAAACCGCTGGCGTCCGATCTGCCGATAAAAGCTACATTGGCCCCCTGAGCCAGAAACCCATCCGTCAATGCTGCGCCCACGCCCGAGCCTCCGCCGGTGATATAGACGGATGACCCGTTCAAGTCATGAAATGTCGCTGCTTGGGTCATCAGTGGCTCTCTCTGGTCACAAGGCGGGTGTCTTTGCCGACGAGGAAATCCAGATCGGCCCCTTGATCGGCCTGCAGCACGTGATCGACGTAAAGTTTGGCATACCCGCGGGAATAATGCGGCTTGTCTGGGTTCCATTGGGCTCGGCGCGCGTCCAATTCTTTTTCGCCCACCAACAGTTCAAGCTTGCCGGCGCTGGCAGATACGCGGATGCGGTCGCCGGTTTTCACCAACGCCAGCGTGCCACCCGCCTGTGCCTCAGGGCTGACATGCAGGATGACGGTGCCATAGGCGGTGCCGGACATGCGGGCATCCGAGATACGGATCATGTCGCGAACGCCTTCCTTCACCAATCTGGCCGGAATCGGCATGTTTCCTACCTCGGGCATCCCGGGATAACCCTTGGGTCCACATCCCTTGAGCACCAGAATGCTTTTGGGTGTGACCGGCAGATCATCCCGGTCGATATTGGCTTTCAGGTCTTCGATGTTTTCGAAAACGAACGCCTCACCCTCGGTTTCAAGAAGGGCATCTGTTGCGGCAGAAGGTTTGACGATGGCTCCGTTGGGCGCAAGATTGCCGCGCAAAACACGAAGGCCAGCAGCGGGCTTCACCGGATCGTTGAAAGGGCGGATGACGTCGCGGTTGAAACATTCGGCACCTTCGAAATGGGCCGAGATGTCCTTGTTCAGAACCGTTCTGGCCGGTCGCAGGAAAGGTTTGAGTTCGCTCAACACAGCCGGAACACCGCCAGCGTAACAGAAATCTTCCATCAGGTATGTGCCCGAGGGCATGCAGTTCACCAGAAGGGGAATCTCTGATCCGATTTCAAAGTCCTTGAGCGTCAGGTCAACGCCTACGCGACCTGCGAGCGCCAGTAGATGCACAACGGCATTGGTCGATCCCCCAACGGCCGCATTGGCGAGGATTGCATTCTCGAAGGCTTCCCTGGTCAAAATGTCCGATGGTTTCAGGTCTTCGTCGACCATTTCGACAATCCGCTTGCCGGTCAAATGGGCGAGGGCCATGCGGCGGGCGTCAACGGCGGGCAGGGCGGCATTGGTGGGCAAGCTCATGCCCATCGCTTCGACCAGAGACGCCATGGTGCTGGCTGTCCCCATGGTCATGCAAACCCCGGCACTGCGGGACATCCCGGATTCCGCGTTCATAAAATCCTGAAGGGTCATCTCTCCGGCACGCACGGCCTCGGAGAACTTCCACACATCGGTTCCTGAGCCAATATCCTGACCGCGATATTTTCCATTCAGCATAGGGCCGGAGCTGACAACGATCGACGGCAGATCGACCGAGGCTGCGCCCATCAATTGGCCCGGCGTGGTCTTGTCGCACCCGCCCAGCAGAACCACACCGTCAATGCCATATGCGCGGATCGACTCTTCGACATCCATGGCCAGCAGATTGCGAAACAGCATGGCTGTGGGTTTCATCTGGGTCTCGCCCAGCGACATGACCGGGAATTCGACGGGAAAGCCCCCGGCCTCCCACACACCGCGCTTTACTCCTTCGGCCAGATCGCGCAGGCCGGAATTGCAAGGGGTCAGCTCCGACCATGTGTTGCAGATTCCGATGATTGGCCGCCCATCGAAGGCGTGATCAGGAAAACCCTGATTTTTCATCCAGGATCGATGGATGAACCCATCCTTGTCGAGTTTCCCGTACCAATGCTGTGAGCGGCGTTTTGACATTGTTCTGTGATGCTTTTTTGGGTCTGGGTGGATTTGAGTATTTGTAAAAAGGTGAAATTCAAGCGGCGCGAGATGGGCGGCACCAATCTGGCAGCCAGTCGGCATGGGCAGACAGAAGGTCGTTCACCAGATTTCGAATTTGGCGCAGGTCCAGTTCGGCGGCGGTGTGCGGGTCCATCATGGCTGCATGATAGATATGCTCGGGGTTCTGGTCGACCAATGCCCTGACTGTGAGTTCCTGAACGTTGATCTGGGTACGCATAAGGGCGATCAGCTGCGGTGGGACGTCTGTGATGACAGAAGGCTGAATGCCATTTGCATCAACCAGACACGGTGTTTCGACAGCAGCCCCCATAGGCAGCTGAGGTATCTGGCCGGTGTTTGGCAGATTGCCATAGGCCACGTAGGCGGTGTCAGAGATGATTGCGTTCATTATGTCTGCCGCAAACTCATGGCTGCGAGTGACGGCTATGTCGCGCCCGTCAGTCAGGGTTTTGGCCTGCTCTTTCCAGTTGCTCATCTGTTCCACACAGCGGGTCGGGTATTCATCGAGTGGGATTGAGAAATTCTCGATCAGGTCCGCCCGCCCGTCTTTGATGAACCATGGCACGTATTCTGCCAAATGCTCAGAACTTTCGGTGCAGAAAAAGCCAAGGTGGTCCATCACTTCGTAGCGCACCTTGTTGGGGCAGCGCGGCATCAGCAGCGGCGCCTTGGGGATCCTGCCGCTGACATAACCTTGCCGAAGGGCGGGGTATAAATCATGGCCCTGATGCTCAAGCCGCAGGAAGAAGGCGACGTGATTGACGCCCGCGACCTTGTAGCGAATGTCGTCTTTTGATAGGTCCAAATCATGTGCCAGTTCCGCCACAGTGTTCTGAACCGAGTGGCACAGACCGACCTGCTTCAATGATGGATATTTCTCGGCCAGTGCCCAGGTGTTGATGGCCATCGGATTGACGTATTGTAGTAGTGTCGCATCAGGGCATAGCTGCATCATGTCATGCGCTACGTCCCACAAGACCGGCACAGTGCGCAGCCCCCGCATGATGCCACCCACGCCCAGCGTATCGGCGATGGTCTGGCGCAGCCCGTATTGTTTGGGGATCTCAAAATCAGTGACGGTACAAGGCTGGTACCCGCCAATCTGAAAGGCAGTTATAACGAAATCAGCGCCATCAAGTGCCGCGCGTCGATCCGCATGTGTGGATACTGTCGCGTTTGACCCGACGGAACGGACCATGGCGCGGGCTACAGATTCGCTTTCCGTCAAGCGTACGGGGTCGATATCCATCAGCGCAAAATGACTGTCCGCCAGAGCAGGCGTTAACAGAACATCCCCCACGATGTTCTGCATAAAAATCGTGGAACCTGCTCCGATAAAAGTTATCTTTGTCATTTTACAGCTCCGAGGGTCAGGCCCGCGATAAAGTGCTTTTGCATCAGGAAGAACATGGCAACCGGCGGCAGCGCTGCTACGATCGAGCCCGCGCTCATTAATTGGTAGGCGGCGCGGAACTGGGCATTGAAACTGGTGATGCCTGCCGTGACAGGTTGGCTTTCCGCGCCCTGTGTCAGGACGACCGCCCAGAAGTAATCGTTCCAGATGAAGGTAAAGATCAGCACGCTGAGTGCGGCTATTGCGGGTTTCATCAACGGCAGCACCACGTACCAGAAGATGCGCCATTCGCTGATACCCTCGACCCGCGCGGCCTCGATTAATTCAAAGGGCAGGGCCCGGATAAAGTTGCGCATGAACAATGTGCAAAAGCCGGTCTGGAAGGCGATGTGGAACAAGACGAGGCCGGTTTTTGTGTTGTAGAGGCCTAAATCCAGTGTCAGGTCGCGCACAGGCACCATCAGGATCTGGAATGGCACGAAATTGCCGGCTACGAACATAAAGAAAATCCATAGGTTCGATTTGAATTTGTAGATGCCTAGTGCAAAGCCGGTCATGGAACTGAGAGCAACGGCACCGATTACCGTAGGAATGGTGATCATGAAAGAGTTCAGCAAATATCGCGGCATGTCCGAGTTGAAGAACACCTGCCCGTAATTGATCGCGCCTTCGAAACTGGATGGCAGACCCCAGTAGTTTGCATTGGTGAAATCCGCCGCTGGTTTGACCGAAAACAGAGCCACCGCCAGCAAGGGCCCCAGCCACAGCAACAAGGCAAGTGGCAGCATCGCCTGATAGGTGATCTGCGCGGCGCGAGGTTGTTTTTCGATGGGTTTGGGAAACATCTCAGTGCTCCCTTTCTTCGCGATACATCGACCAGAGGAAATAGGCGATGAAGCAGAGCATGATCAGGAACAGCACCACAGCGATTGCCGCGCCATACCCCATGCGGAAGCCGTATTCAGATAGGGCGACTTCGAACATGTAATAGGCCAGCACGCGGGAGGATCCGAATGGCCCACCCTGTGTCATGATTGAGATCAGGTCGAAACTGCGCAGCGCCCCGATGATTGTCACGACGAATGCAATGAAAGTCGCCGGGCGCAACTGCGGCAGAATGATGTGCCAAAGCATTCTCAAGCCTTTGGCACCATCCAGGCGTCCGGCTTCGATCTGTTCTGGATCGACGGCATTCAGTCCGGTGAGGTAGAGGATCATGCAATAGGCGGTTTGCGGCCAAAGGCCCGCGACGATGATGCCGTAGGTGACCAAACGTTCGTCGCCCAACACATTCAAGGGGCCCATTCCAAATAAGCCAAGAAGCTCATTCAGAAGACCAAAAGTCGGGTCGTAAAACCACGTGAATACGAGGCCAACGACAACCTGAGAAATGACAAATGGAAAGAAAAACAGCGATTTGTAGAGGCGGATACCCCAGACTGTCTGGTTCAGAAACAAGGCAATGAACAGGCCCGCCGGAATGGCCAGAAGGTATAGGATCAACCAGATCAGATTGTTTTTGAGCGAGATATAGAATGCGTCCCGGTCAACCCATTCCCAATACAAATCTTCATAGTTGCGCATGCCTACATATTCGGCTGCACCCAACCCGTCCCACTCGTAAAGTGACAGGTTGAAGGATTGGAAGACCGGAATGATCACGTAGACCATGAAGAACAGCAGGCCCGGAGCCAGAAATAGCCACGGCGCGATGCGCTGTTGGTTTCTGTGGAACCAGCTTTCCTGTTCAGGGGCGTCGGCGGCAGAGGTCATGGGTGTCCCGGGTTTTCTTGAGGTGAAGGCGGGCTGAAACCTGCCCAACAAAGCGGGTCAAGTAGGCCGGGCTTCAGCCCGGCCCAAGCCTGATCAGTTGTCGTAGATACGCTCTCGCGCGCGTTCCAGCTTGGCCAGAATACGGTCAACATTGTCTGGTTTAACCATGAATTCCTGGAAACCTTCCATTGACACTTTGGCCATTTCAGCCGGTGCGTCGCGGTCCCAGAACTGAGCCACTCCGCCGGGGCTGTTGGTCGAGAGCATCGAAAAGCCCTGCTGCAAGAATTTGTCATCATCCACCGAAGATTGCGCGTTCACCGGCAACTGACCGAGGTTCGATCCGTTGTTGATCTCGGTCTGTTCATCCGACGAGACAACAAAGCGCAGGAATTCACGCGCTGCTTCTTTGTTCGAGGCATTCGCCGGGATATGGAATGTATCGGTCGGCGCGTCTTCAGCCAGTTCGACATCAGGGTTGATTGACACGAATTGGTAGAAATCCAGCTGATCATCGGTCAGCCCTGCTTCACGCAAGGGCGCGACTGCGAAGTTGCCCATCAGATACGCGGCGGCTTCTCCATTGACCATGAACGGCAAAGCCTCCTGCCAGCTATAGGTCTGATGGTTTTCAATGAAGGCCCCCATATCGATCAGCTGCTTCCAGTTGGCAAAGGTCTGTTTGACCCGGTCATCTTCCCAGCTGATTTCACCATTGGCCAGTTGGTTGTGGAAATCAAACCCGTTGGTGCGCATGTTCAGATAGTCGAACCAACCGCCAGCGGTCCAAAGGAACTTGGTCCCGATGGTATAGCAAGCGCGACCTGAATCGACGATCTTCTGGCAATTTGCCAGCTCTTCTTCCCAAGTGGTCGGTTCGCTCAGGCCCAGCTCATCAAAGATGTCTTTGCGGTAGTAAACGCCCCACTGGTAGTAGGTATAGGGCACGCCCCATTGTTTGCCGTCGATGGTCATCGCGCCTTTGGTTGATGCCAGGTTTTCGGCGATTTCAGGTTCCGCCCAAAGATCCGAGACGTCTTCGAACAGACCGGCCTCGACATATGGTTTCATTCGGTTGGCGGCGTACCAAGTGGCCACGTCAGGTGTGTCGGCCGTCAGAAAGTTGCGGATCTGGGTCTTATACGCCTCGCGGTCGATCACCGTGGTTTCAATTTCCAGGCCGGGGTGCTGCGCTGCAAACCGCTCGATCATCGCTTCCATCGTTGCGCGCGGGGCCGGGTTCGACGTGTCCAGAAAAATCCGAAGTTCTCCGGTCAGGTCGGCAGCCGCCGGTGCCGCGATAGCAACGCCAAGTGCCAGCGCAGCGGTTGTGCGCTTGAAAGTGGAATACATGGTTTCCTCCCTGTTGCTTCCACATAAGTTCCAAATAGTGAAACTATGTTTTATATATTGAAAACTACACATCGACTCGGTTAGTCTTGTCAAGACCCTCGTGCGAACTGCGATGGGCAAGCGGAGGAGAACGGACGCCCGTGTCAGGTGACGGAACTATTGGCAAAGCATGTGACGTGCTGGATCAGGTCGCCGCATTTCAGCGCCCTGTGCGATTTTCGGAGTTGCTGGACGGCAGCGGTTTTCCGAAAGCAACATTGTATCGGTTTTTGCAATCATTAACCAATCAGGGAATGCTATGTTACGACCCCGAGCGCCAAACCTACGCGCCGGGTATGCGTTTGGTACGACTTGCGCATGCAGCCTGGACCCAAAGCTCACTGGCCCCTATCGCACGTCCGTTTCTCGATATTCTAAGCCAGGAAACCGGAGAGACTGTGCATTTGGCGCAGCTTGATGCAGGTCAGGTTCTTTACGTAGACAAACGCAACGCGGCGCAACCGATCGAGATGTATTCCCAGGCGGGTAAGGTAGGCCCGGCATATTGCACGGGTGTTGGCAAGGCGATGCTTGCCTTTCTGAATGAAAGTGACCTTAACCGGGCAATTTCGCAGCAGAGTTTTCACCGCTTTACCGACAAGACTCTGACGTCCGGCAATGACCTGCGCACGGATCTTGATCGAATTCGCAGCAAGGGTTTTGCCGTTGATGACGAAGAACATGAACCCGGAATTATCTGCGTTGCCTGCCCCATTCTGACAACAAACGGTCGGGTCCTGGGCGCAATCTCGGTAACCGGCTCGACCCAACGAATGGATTTTGAACAACTCGAGGCATGGGTGCCTCGTGTGCGGCGGGTGGCTGAACAAATCAGCACTGAGGCACAGGCATGGCGTTTCCCTGAAACGCGACCAGACCTCGGCAATGACAGGAAGCAAGCGACATGACAGGTGTAACCCTGAATCAGGCAATCAAGCGGTACGGCCAGACGCAAGTCATTCACGGCATCGACTTGCAGATCGAAGATGGTGAGTTTTGTGTTTTCGTTGGCCCTTCGGGATGTGGCAAATCCACATTGCTTCGGATGATCGCGGGTTTGGAAGAAACGTCGGAAGGCCAGATCCACATTGGGGTTCGGGACGTAACCCACATGGACCCGGCCAAACGTGGTGTGGCGATGGTGTTCCAGACCTATGCGCTTTATCCGCATATGACCGTGGCGGAAAATATGGGCTTTGGGCTTCGCATGAACGGTGTCCCAAAGGCCGAGATCACCAGAAAAGTGCAGGAAGCCTCGAACATTCTGAAGCTTGACCAGTATCTCAAACGCAAACCCAAGGCTCTGTCGGGTGGTCAACGGCAGCGGGTTGCGATTGGCCGTGCCATCGTTCGCGGCCCCGACGTTTTCCTGTTTGACGAACCCTTGTCCAATCTGGACGCCGAGTTGCGCGTGGAAATGCGTGTTGAGATCGCGCGCCTTCATCAGGAAATCGGCGCGACAATGATTTACGTGACCCATGATCAGGTCGAAGCCATGACCATGGCCGACAAGATCGTCGTGCTGCGGGATGGTCGTGTTGAACAGGTTGGGGCTCCGATGGATTTGTACCGTGATCCCGACAACCGGTTTGTCGCAGGCTTCATTGGTTCGCCTGCAATGAACTTTCTGGAATGTGACTATGGGGATGGCCATGTCTCCCATCCCGCGCTAGGCAAGCCGTTGCCCGTTTCTGCGACTATCCCCTCCGGTCGGACCAAGGTGATATTGGGCATGCGGCCCGAACATATCCAGATTGACCGTTCGGCCGATACTTGCACCGTGGACCTGACCGAAGCCTTGGGCGGCGTTTCCTATTCATATCTACGGACGCCAAATGGTGATAAGCTGATCATTGAGGAACGGGACGACCAAAGAAGCAGAACCGGGGATCGGATCGGCATCGCCATACAGCCAGATCGTGTGATGTTTTTTGATCCAGAGACCGGGCAACGGTATCGTTAGCCACGACCTTCCAGCCCACGGGCAGTCTTACCCGTCCCAAGAGTTACACGACACTTTATCTGACCCGTGGCAAAACGCGCGGGCAGATGCGATTGATTCCAAGTCAAACGTGATTTAAGGGAAGCCCTGTCAAAACAGAGTCACCCAGGGGCTGTATCGTGGTTTAGCCCCTCTCACGCCACGCAATTGTGGTTGCAACTCTTGGATCGCACGCCCCGAAAGGCTTAAAAAAGGTAAAAGAATATGGCAGATAAATCGAACTTCGACATATTGTATACCATTGTAGACGAAGCGCCAGAGCTGGCCAGCGCTTCGTTCCTGCCCATCATCCGCAAGTTCGCATCTGCTGCGGGCGTCCGCGTTGGTACCAAAGATATTTCTCTGGCGGGACGTATTCTGGCAGCATTCCCCGAGAACCTTACCGACGATCAGCGTGTAAGCGACGATCTGGCGGATTTGGGCGATCTGGTGAAGACACCTGATGCCAATGTCATCAAGCTGCCAAATATCTCTGCCTCGGTTCCACAGTTGGTTGCGGCCGTCGAAGAACTGCAATCGCAGGGTTACGACATTCCGACCTACCCCGCAGAACCTGCAACGGATGAGGAAAAGGCGATCCGCGCCCGTTATGACGCGATCAAAGGTTCTGCTGTTAACCCGGTTCTGCGCGAAGGGAACAGCGACCGCCGTGCGGCGCGTGCGGTGAAAAACTATGCTCAGAACAACCCGCATTCGATGGGCGAATGGGCGTCGGCCAGCAAGACCAAAGTTTCGTCCATGCCGGCCAATGATTTCTATGCAAACGAGATTTCGGCCACCATCACCGCAGCACAAGCAGGCGATGCAAAAATCGAGTTTGTAGGTAAAGATGATGACGTCACCGTTCTGAAAGGCGGCTGGTCGCTGGAAGAAGGAACCATAGCCGACGCGACTTTCATGTCGGTCAAGGCACTGTCTGCGTTCCTTTCAGATGCCATTGAGGACACCAAAAGAGACGGGACCATGTTCTCGCTGCATATGAAAGCCACGATGATGAAGGTTTCAGACCCGATCATCTTTGGATATGCGGTCAAAGCCTGGCTGGCCCCCGTGTTCGAAAAGTTCGGCGCGGAACTGGATGCGTTGGGTGTGAACCCAAATTCAGGTCTGGGCGCGCTGCTGGAGCGCGTACAGGGTCATGCTGACATCATGGCGGCTATCGACGCGCTCAAGGCGGACCGTCCATCCATGTATATGGTGGATTCGGATCGCGGAATCACGAACCTGCATGTCCCATCGGATGTGATCATTGATGCCTCAATGCCTGCTGTGATCCGTGCCGGGGGCAAGGGCTGGGACCAGACGGGTGCCAAAGGTGACACCAACTGTGTGATCCCTGATCGCTGCTACGCGACCGTCTATGATGAGGCCATCAAGTTCTTCAAAGCCAATGGCGCGTTGAACCCGTCCACGGCCGGAGCCGTGGCGAATGTGGGCCTGATGGCTCAGAAAGCCGAGGAATACGGTTCGCACCCGACAACTTTCGAGGCACCGGCGGATGGTACAATTCGCATCGTTCTGGCCAATGGCGAAACGTTGCACAGCCATAGTGTCGAGGCCGGCGATATCTGGCGCGCCTGCACTGTCAAAAAAGCGCCGATCGAGAACTGGATTCAGCTGGCCATGGACCGTCAGCGTCTGACCGGTTCCGAGGCGATTTTCTGGTTGGACGCAAACCGGGCCCATGACGCGGAGCTTATCAAATATGTCAAACCAGCGCTTGAGGCTGCTGGCGTGGCCGATAAGTTTCTGATCATGGCCCCGCGTGAAGCGACCCGTCAGTCGTTGGAGACGATCACCGCTGGTAACGACTCGATTGCCATCACAGGCAACGTGCTGCGGGACTATCTTACTGACCTGTTCCCGATCCTGGAGCTTGGTACTTCGGCCAAGATGCTCTCCATTGTCAAACTGATGAACGGCGGTGGTTTGTTCGAAACCGGTGCCGGTGGCTCGGCGCCCAAACATGTGCAGCAGTTGGTCGAAGAAAATCACCTGCGCTGGGACTCGATGGGTGAGTTCTGTGCGTTGGGTGAATCGCTGAACTTCCTTGCTGACAGCAAAGGCAACGAGAAAGCGGGCATTCTGGGTGCGGCGGCCGAAGCAGCGACGCAGGGTATTCTGGACAACAACCGCTCACCCAGCCGCAAAGTTGGTCAGCCGGATAACCGCGACAGCCACTATTGGTTTGCTCGCTACTGGGCTGAGGCTTTGGCCGCCCAGTCCGAAGATGCGGAACTGGCTGCCGAGTTTGAATCATTGGCCAAGGATCTGGCCGCCAATGAAGCGCAAATCCTGTCCGAGTTGGCCGCAGCGCAAGGTAAAGCTGCGGATTTGGGAGGTTACTATCACACTGACCCAGCCAAAACGGCAGCGGTTATGCGGCCCAGCACAACGTTGAACGCAATCATCGGCTAATCGCTAACGGCAAAACAGGTGATCCCTCGCCTGTTCAAAACATGGAAAGGGACCGGCACAGTTGTGCGGTCCCTTTTTGTATCGCAGACACTGTGACGGAAAGTAGGGTCGGCAAAAGATTTTTGCATTTACAATGCTTTATAAAAAATTTGTTTGTACTTACGGGATTCCCCTAATAGCACGACAGCGCTGACTGCTTTAAACCTTGGATAACAGAGAATTTCACTGGTGATGCCTTAGGGCCTTATCACTCACTCAGAGAATGACCAGCATTTGGGGTGCTGCTCATTTCATTTTGGTTCTCAGGATTTTCCGGACAGCTCAGCAGTTCAACCATGGTTGAACACGAAATCGAGTGCTCACAAAAATACTGGAGACAGGGTTTTAGCCAACACGCCGGGGTTCTGGGCTGGCAATCGGCGCTTGTATTCTGTTCGCTCCGCTAACCGCAACACCCTTATGCCGCAGATAAGAAAGGCGACGCGCCTCACGCCGGGCGAGCGCCAGGGATTCCAGGATAAGCGCGCACACGATCGACAGCATGGTTCCGACAAAACCGGATACTGCGACAACCAAAGATGGAACTCGGTCAACCAACCCCGTTTCCAGAAACTCTCGGAAAACCGATACGAAAACGAAAAGCGACGGTAAGAAAATCAACAAGGCCAAAGAGAGGAAGAAAGCGATTGGTTTTTCGTCCTTGATCAGAAGGCCAATCATCTTGAGAATTCGCCACCCATCGGAATAGGTGGCTAGCTTGGAATTCGAATCCGGAAGCCGTGCGACGTATTTGGTCTCAATTTCTCCAATTGGCATGCGCATCTGCATCGCGTGTACCGTAAGTTCAGTTTCAATTTCGAAACCGTTGGAAACCGCTGGAAAACTTTTGACAAAGCGTCTGCTGAAAACACGATAACCGGAGAGCAAGTCGTTGATTTTGCTTTTAAAGAAGAACTTCACCAGCCCGCTGAACAAGGCGTTTCCAAGTTTATGGCCCCGCCGATAGGCTTGAATGTCGTCGTTTACCCGTGCGCCGTTGACCATATCAAGATTTCGAGAGACCAGCAGATTTATCAATTCAGGTGCTGCCATACTGTCATAGGTCGCATCCCCGTCTGCCATAACGTAGACATCCGCATCCACGTCCGCAAACATCCTGCGGACAACGTTACCTTTGCCCTGATATGTTTCAGAGTAGACCAGCGCGCCAGCTTCTTGCGCCACTCTCGCCGAGCCGTCCGTGGAATTGTTGTCGAATACGTAAATTACCGCCTCCGGCAGGGCGGCGCGGAACTGCTTGACTGTTTCACCAATGGCAACGGCTTCATTGTAACAGGGCAAGATAACAGCAATTTCCAAGCCCGGCCACGACGCCCGTGTCAGAGATCCACTTCGGATATTCAAGGCACCCTGTATCATATGTCACTCTTGCTCGCTCGGACGTGTCACTTGAAGGATGATTGCACTTTGTTCTCAAGATGCTGCGCGTATGAGGTATTTCTGAAGCAGATAAATGGCCGAATTTTGGCATCCGATTGAATCGCGCCGATAATTCAGCAAAAGGGGGCCGGTTCAAGAACCGGCCCCAAAGTTTCAGCTGAACCGAGGGATCAGTTCGAAGCTGCGTTCAACTTTGCGTTTTGCTCACGCAGCGTATCCGAGATGATCGCGTACCATTCACCGGATTGACGCATTTCGATCAGACCCTTATTCATCATCGCGATGTATTCGCGCGCGAACGGGTTGGTGCGATGCGCAAGGAAGCTCATCGACGACAGTGTGGACACATAGGGGTTCTCAACGATGTCAGCCGAAGTCAAACCCATGTCTTTCATTGTCGATGCGAACAGATCAACTTCGAATGCCGCAACATCTGCGGTTCCGGTCAATACAGCGTCAAGGCAATCACGGGCCGAGCTGGGCTGAACCACAGTCGTGTTCTCGCGGTTCAGTCCCTGCTCTTCCAGAACAACCATGCTCCAGCCTGCCATACGGCAAATGGTCGAGCCTTCCAGGTCCTTGAAGCTGGTCGCGCTTGCGTATTCGCTTTCCGGCAGTGTGAAGAAGCCGCCGACGATATCGTAAACCGGGACCGAAGCTACAAATTGAGTGCAGCGAGCTTCGGTTTCCGGGGACCATTCGTATGTACGGTTGGTACAATCAGGAACGGTCCATGCAATTGAAATATCAAAGGCACCAAGCGGCAACAGTGTATCCAGATGCGAACTCCAGTCGTCGACAAAGCTGACTGAATACTCACGGCTGTTTCCTGCCCGCTGAAGGCTGGTCGTTGCCAGACGGGTCATGATGCCCCCGCCATTCAGTGTTTCGGTTGTGAACGGTTCCCAGCCGTTACCAGCCACCATTTTGATCGGCGGCGCATAGACATTCGACCGCTTTACGCTGGCCGCGCGCTGTTCTTCAGCAGCGATGATTTCCTGCGCGCTTTGGCCGTTCGGCAGGCTACCGTCTTCACAGGGCAGGGCCAGCACCAGCCCAGGATTAAGAGCCCCCGGGTTTGTGATCGCGTTCCTGTTCGCGTTGAAGATTGGCTGGTAGTTCGAGGTGCCATAGGCGGCAATGGCGATGGTTGCCAATGTGTCACCATCTTGCACGGTATAGTTCGTGCACGCTTCCTGTGCAGCGGCGGCTCCCGCGCTCAGAGCTGTGATGGCAGTTGCCGACAGCGCCAGTTTCTTAATTTTCTCGTTAAACATTTCCACTTCCTCCAGACTTTTGTTTGTCAGGCCAGACGGGGCCTTATCCATTTTCCATTTGGTGACGCAGGGCGGTCGACACGATATCGCGCCATTCGCCTGACTGCTGCATGATTGCCAGACCCTGATTCAGCGTCTCTAAGATCGCTTCCCCATCAGGATTATCTTTGTGGGTCATGACATTAAGCGACTTGATCGCCGCCAGGTTGGGGTTTTCGATAATCCGGTGTTTATAGCCAAGCCGTGCGATGGCTTCCTCTGCCAGATGCGCTTCGATTGCCACGATATCGGCAGTTCCGTCCATCACAGCATGAAAGCAATCATCAGGCGATGTTGGCCGCATCAGCTTGATGACGGGTTCGTAAAGACTTACCGCGTCCATATGTGAAAGCGACCAGCCTTCCGGGCGGCAAATTGTTGTCCCGGCAAAGTCGGCATAGGTCAACGTCTGCTCGTACCCCGATCCATCGCGCGCAAAGAATGTATCCACGACTTCATAGAACGGGTTTGAGAAATTGTAGGTCTCACAACGATTGCGGTCACTTTCCGACAACGCTGCTGCATCTTCGCAATTTGGGCGGGACCACGGGAAGGTGCCGTCAAATGCAAGTGTTGGCATCAACAAATCCAGATGCGACGACCAATCGTTCACAAACTGAATTTTATACGCTTGTTCCGGCGCGGCCCGCAGCATCGCTGTCTCAACCAGATGCGTGTAAAGCCCCCGGTTGGGCAATGCTTCGTCCGTAAACGGAGCGTAGTTCCCACCGGTAATCAACAGCAACTGACGATCACGAATTTCCGGGCGCGTTTCAGCGTTAGCATTTCTGATCAGTGCAGCGGCTTCCGAGCGGGCTGCCTCAATCTCTTCTTTGGCAGCGGCCCGTGCAGCGACGACTGCATCTTCACTTGCCTTCTTTGCCTCAGCCTCTGCCGCCGCGACACGGGCTTCCGCTTCGGCCACGGCTTTCTCCGCGCGTTCTTCTGCCGCTTTTACCAGTTCTGAGGCCATTTCAGCCGCGAGGCGTCCTGCTTCGGTGTCGGGCAACTCAGGTGCGCGCCCGACATCTTCCAGGCAAGGCAATTTCAAAACATCGCCGACACGAATGATATTGGGATTTGTGCCGATAACATCCCTGTTCGCATCGTAGATTGGCCGATAATCTTCGGTCGCGTAAACTCGGATTGCCAATTCCCGCAGACTATCGCCACGTTGAATCTCGTAGCTTGAACATGCCTCTTGCGCTGACGCCGCGCCTGTGGCGGCGGCAAGTGCAAGGCTTGATATGAATAGGTGTTTTCTCATGGGTCCTGTTGCTTTGCCTGGTTATTTTCTCGTAAGTTTTGCGACTGCGATCGACAGATTGTCCTGATCGGGGTCGCCCTTGGCCTGCACTGCCAGTTGCAAGGCTTCGGCGATTTCCTGTGCTAGCTCCTGCTGATGCAGGCGCAGAACATCCTGAATCTCAGCGTCGCTAAGATACTGAAGCCCGTCGCTGCCAAGGATCAGAATATCAGCCGGAGACACGATCAGCGGGTCTTCAGGGCAATCCACTTTTGGAATAGCACCCCCCATGATCACCGACGTCAGTTGGTTCCTGTCCAGTCCCCGTGCTTCAGCTTCCGAAAGCTCACCAGCGGCCAGTTTTGCGTCGATCACGGGGGCCATCGAGTGGTCTTCGTTCACCTGTGTCAACTTGCCTTCGCGGAACAGGTAAAGGGGGCTGTCTCCGATCGAAATCCTGAACACACGCTGACCCAGAAAGAGGACACCCAACAAGGTGGAGCCCATGTTGAAACCCTGGCCCTGTGCCTCGTTATGGTCGGATATCGCTGCATTGGCTTGCATGGCTGCCAATGGCAGCGCGTCAATTGCGGCGCCTTCATTCAAGGTATCGGCTTCTAGCTCGGTATCCAGCGCGTTCCGCCAAGCGGCAATCACCATTTCCGAAGCCACTTCGCCCGCCTCGTGGCCACCCATACCGTCAGCGATCGCGATATAGCCCGCGTCCGATGCGTCGAACATGCGCGCAGCAATCGCGTCTTCCTGCGTTTCCCGCTGACCCTGGTTCAGGATCAGCGCAACATCATATGCCGGAGTCGCCAGCATCTATCAGGAATCCCGCCAATCAAAACCTTCATCGCAGAAGGCCATAAATCGGATTGATGTTTCACTGATGCGGATCAGATCACCGCTGGAGAGTGCGATTGTGCTCAGAACGGGTTTACCATTCAGGCGAACAAGGTTGGCCTTACCGCCATGCCCCAGATAGCATTTCCGATCTTCCGGGTCATAAGCAATAACAGCGTGGTTCGAACGTGAAATGCCCGTGTCGCCGAAATCCAGTTGGATCGCTTGATCATCGTTTCGGCCGATTTGCATCAGGCCTTCGGTCAGGGTGATGCTTGCGCCCCGTCCGGGACCTGCCGTCACCACCAGCCAACCAACCGGGAATGTTTCCTGAGCGGCTTCGGTTTTTGAGACAGGTTCTGATGTTTCGATTAATTCCTGAACATGCGTGTCCGCACGCTCAAACCCAAGGAACGTTGTTTTGACCCGCGAGCGACGGTCCTCGGCTGGGGCGGCAGGCGTGGGTTGAGCCTGTACGGCACCCTCTTCCACCACCGCCGGTTCTTGCACGGACGGGGCTGCAACCTCAGCTTCCACCGTTTCCGGCGCGCTCATTTCAGCTACATCCATGAGCGGCGCAACTTCATCCGGTGTTTCGGCAAGCTCGTCTGCTACATGCAAAGTGATGATTTGATCGTCCGAGATATCCTCGTCATCGTCGGGGTCGGCCATCAAGTTTTTGGTATCTTGGTCGTCCTCGTCAGTTGCATCTTCAACGAAGATGGACACTTCAACCGGCTCTTCCGTGTTCTCCGTCGCAACTTCGTCGAATTCCGGCATTTTCTCTTCAGGGATAAGCTCGTCTGTTTCCTCATAGGATTCAGACGTCATGTTTCCACCGGCCAGTGCGGCACGCAGCGCGTTGAAGTCTGCGATAGGCTCCTGCTTTTCGGTTTCAGGTGCCGCGCTGTCAGCTGCATGAGCGTTTTCAGCAACATCATCTTCTTTGGATTTACCGGCACCTTCGAGAAGCCGGCTCAGAGGGCTTTTGTATTTGAACATGGTGTCGACACCTTCGAATTGTTGGCACGGACCTTTTGTGCCATGGGGCTGCTACCTAACCCTGCGTGGAACAACGCAGAGACACTCAATTGAAAACATGGAAACTGGTACTCTCTGCGGCGGGCCGGTTCCCGCCGGGCGGCAAACTAAAAGCCACCCTCAGTAAACACACACTGGCAGATCAAAATTGAACCGGTTAGATCACTCCTGCGCTAACTGCATGGTCGCAGCTACCTCAGCACCGTTGCGCAATACGGTCAGCTTTGCCTCTGGCTGACTGTCGGAAACCAGCGCAGCCAGCATGCCATCAAGGCTTTCGGACGTATTCAATGTCATGTTGGTCTGGCTTTCGCTCAACAGAACATCGCCTTTTTGCAGGCTGCCTGTCGCCTCGGCTGGAACCGAGCTTACTTTTGTTTGCCACCCTTCACCTCCCGAGCTGCTGACTGTGAACGAGTAACCGTTCTCCAATCCGACCGAGCGCAGCACAGGCAGTGCCAGCAGGCCATTCTGCGCGCGGGTCTTTCCAAGCGGCCGGTAGCGGGCTGCAACCCGTGTAAAGCCGTCTGGGTCGACGCTTAGCTTGTCCAGGACTTGCGCCGCGAAAGAGATGTCCTGACGAACCGGGTTGCCGTTCAGAGTAAAGATCACAACTCCGAGTTCCACCCATTCGCCGATAACGCTCATGTCCTGATTGGCGTCCACACCGGTAACCGCAATAGTTGCACCTGTTGCGGTCCGGCGGCGGGACGTCTGGAAGGGGATTTCAACATCCCAATGGTGGAAAGATACCTGTTGTTCGACCGGAGTGCCGGAAGCGGCTACGGTTTTGGGTTCGTCCACAACGGCCGCAACCTCTTGTTCTGCAGGTTGTTCCTGGGCATCGGCAGTCTCGGTAGCTTCGGACGCTGTTTCTACAGCGGTTGGTTCCGCAGGTTCAACTTGCGCCTGCTCGACAGGCTCTTCTGGTTCAGGTTGTTGCTCTGAAGCGACCGTGACGTCGGGTTCAGGTGTTTCGGCCAAGGGTTCTTCCACCGCGGGCGGTTCTGCTTCGGCAGTTTGTGTGGTTGCTTCAGGCAGCGTCGTCGTAACCTCGGCTTGTTCTTCACCTTTGTCGCCGGACATCACGAAGAAACCGCCTGCGGCCAACGCTGCCACAAGCACTGCTGCACCAGCGATCATCTTGCCGCTGCCACCGGATCCGCTCTGAACCACGGTATCAACAGCGACCGGTGTTTCCGCTTTTGCAGAAATCTTGGCCATCTCGGGTTCATTCTTTTTTTCGTTTTCACGAACAACGTCCGAGTTCCCGGCGAGCAGAGCCGTCACAACCGCTTCGGCATTTTCACTTTCGGCCTTGATCCGCGCCTTTTCTTCTTCCTTGTCCTTGCGATCCATGCCGACAATCACGGAAACCGGGCGATAGGCGAATGTATCAAACATCACGCCAGGGCCGCGGAACATGCGCAGCCAATCCAGGGCTGTCTGCAACCGGTCCGTTGCGTGTACTTCCATTGCCTTGTCGATTGCTTCGAGGAATCCGTCGGGGTATCCGTCAAAGCGGCCTGCCAATGGGGTATAAGGGTCGTCCTGCCCGTTGTTGAATGCATTCAGGCGGCTCTGGCCGTCTACCGGGCGTTCACCACTGATTGCGTGATACAGAGTCGCGGCCAAGACATAGAGGTCACTGCTGGGCCCTTGTTCGGCACCACGGACGTAAAACTCGTGCGGCGAATATCCGTCTTTTATGACGCGCAGGGTCAACAATGCGGCCGACTTGTTTGCGGCTTGCTCACGCGCGGCACCGAAGTCGATCAGGACCGGGTTTCCGTTTTCGTCAATCAGGATGTTATCGGGTGAAATGTCACGGTGCAGCATCCCGCTTTGGTGGATGAACGACACCGCGGACAGCATCTTTTCCGTGACTTGCACGATAAAGTCAGGACCACCGTCGTTTTCCGGATTTTCAACATAGTCCAGCAGGTCGCAACCACGGATCAGATCCATAGCGATATAGGCGGTATCGTTGTCTTCGAACACCTGATGAACGTCGACGATGTTCGGATGCACCAGACGCGCATGATTGCGGGCTTCCTGAATAAACAGGTCGATAATGGCGCGCAAATCATCCTTGTAGGACGGGTCGTTCGGCTCAACCAAGTCCCCGTTGCGACGGCACAACGCACCGGGGAAACATTCCTTGATCACGACATCACGCTCCAGGCTGTCGCGTGCTAAATAGGTGATCCCAAATCCGCCGTTGCTGAGATATCGGAGGATCTCATACTGCCCGCGCAACAGCTTTGCGCCCGGTTGCAGTCCTTCAATTTTTGGTTCGTCGTGCGTTGCACCGACAGCCTGGTTGTGGCTCATATTAATCCGCCCGTTCTACTCATTTTGCGGCTTAATTAAACAGGGCCGGCAGCCCACGAACTCACAACCAAAAACAACCGCAGGACACTTGAGAACGGTTAGACGTTTCAAATTTGACTTTAATGGGGCCGCCTGATGGCTTCACTAAGGATCGTTTTTTTGATTATGGCATATATGGTGTTAGCGCGGAACAATAACACAATATATTGATTAACGGGGTGGAATAAATGAAAACTGACGACCCCAAATCGGTCCCTTGGTCTACGAATTCGAAACAATAAAGGGCCGATTCTTCGGCCCTTCGAATCGCTGAACAGCGCTTCAATCCTGATGGAAAGTGCTAGGTACCGGTTTTGGATTGTGCCGCGGCGACGGTACTGCCAGCCCATGCAAGGTTGTCACCAAGCTGTACAAGTATGCTGATTGCGTCTTTCAAAGGCGCATCTCCGCTTTCAAACTGAAGCAACAACAACAAGTCAGTCGCTTTTTCGAACTCGGCCGGAATCCAGTCAGCATCTGGATCGATCTCGCCACCTTGGTCCAGCCGTTCCGCGAAATCTTCGACGATTTCCTGGCAGCTTTGCAGAAAGGCAGCGGGTTCAATATCAGCGGAGTCACGCAGGTCTTCATAGATGCTTGCAATGGCAGCTAGCCAGTCTTCAAGAATGGGGTTGTTCAGTGGCGGAAGGGCAGACTCCAACGTTGACTGCATTGAGGCAGTATCGCTCACGGTCGGTTCCGGCTCTGGCCCTTTCAATGTTTCCAGGAATGGCAGAAACTCGTGCTCCAGATCCTTCTGAGCAGCGTCAAGGTCACTGCGCCGCCGGTCAGACGCCGCATCAAGGACCTTTTCCGCAAGTTCCTGGCCACCACAGTTTTCCCAAAGATCGAAATCAGGTTCCGGCTCTTGTGCCATGGCGCGCACCGCGACGGGCGTGCCAATTGGGACCACAGCGCGAAACAAACCTTCTTTTTCTTTGTTCAATCGAGCCAATACCCGATCCAGAGCGGACTGCACCGGGGGCAAATCAGCATGCGTGACCGCCAGCAGGCTGTTGGCTCGTAGCTCGGGCGGCACCTGCGCCCACAAATGCCGTTCTGTTTCACGCCATGCGCTTGTGCCGTTGGTACACCAGATGGCACAGTCGACGAATTTCAGCAGGTCCAGTGTCTGTTTGTATGTATCATCCAATGCGCCAGAGCCGGGAAGATCGAACAGTGATATCTCTTTCAGAGCAGGGGTGTTCAATCCAACAGAGATAAAGTCAGGCTCATCCGCAGCGGCCTTTTCCAGTGCTATGCCAGAATATGTCTTTGGCTCCTTGTTCCACCAGCCGACTGTCGTCTCTGGCGTATCCGCGTAGGCAACGATGACAAGTGGCAGCTTCAGGTGCTGCGGGCCGGTTGGAAGGATATCCGCCCCTGCCAGCATGTTCGCAAGGCTTGACTTGCCCGCCCCGAACTCTCCAGCGAAACCGATGTTGACCGCGTTGGACAAGCGCTCGGCATGGGCCAGGGCCCGTGCGCGCATATCTTCCAATTTCGGGTCCGACGACAGTTTTTCTGTCGTTGTCAGAAAACGCTCCAGCTGGCGCACTTCCTGTTCGGTTCCGGGAAACTCAATCATTCCGCAGCCTCTGCTTGTCGTTCGTCCACGTTGCTTGTTCCAAAGACACTATCCAACTCGTCAGCAATACGGCGCGCCCGTTCAAACGCAGCTTGTGCTTCCGCCTGAGCATTCAACTCACCCGCTCCGGAACGGTGCTCAAGATGGCCTGCCAACAGGGCCAAGTAATGATCCAGAACGGTTTTCAACCGTTCCAGAAGATTTTCACGCGTTGTGTCGATCAGGTCATCGCCAATCAGTTCGAATTCCTGCACGATCATGCGCTCAGCCCGCGCCACAACGCTGTTGCGCGATATCAGACGCGACAACCAGTTTACACGCAGCTCAACGGTAATGCCACGGGTCAAGGCAGTGGTGTCCGGGCGGAACCAACGCACTGCACTTGTGTTCATGCGATTGTCGACTGGTTCCTGCCAACCCGGCAGTGCCCGCAAAGCGGCGTTGCATTGCATGTCGATCGCGTAAAGTTCGCTCAACATGCGTTGCCGCACAACTTGCGACGCGCCCTGCACCAACTCGCGCATTTGTTCGCGCAAAGGAGTGAAATTCAATTCGGTCGCGCCGCCTTTGGCAAGCAATGGGGATTGTCCTTCAGGTCCGCGCACCACAACAAAGACGGATTCAGAGACTGTGTCATCCATGACCCCACGCAGGTTTGACAGAACATCGTCCATGTCCTTGACGATGTCTTGCGATTTGTCCGCAATCAGTTTGCGCAGATCACCAAGCGTCTTGTCGCTGTCATCCGGGCTGTGCGCCCCCGCGCTGCCTTCGTCTTGCAGCGCACGAAGATGTACCTGTGACCGCTCCAAATCGCCACGCGCGAAGCTGTCGAGATGCTGCCACGCCATCCTCAGCTGTTCGTTTATCGGCCCGTCCGCCAACGCCTGAGTGACATGGCGGCGCAAGTCCGGCAAGCCTGACGCAATCATCGCGGCAAACCGTAGTACAGCCTCGCGGCTGATGGGGCCCGGTCCTTGTTTGATCTCGGCCACACCGTTCAGGTATTGTTGCATCTGTTCCGGGTGCGCCCGCAACCACGCCAAAATATGATCGTGGTTCACACCGATTTCATCGCCGGTCAGCGCATAGTGCGCCCATTGTGCGCTGCCCATCAGGACATCGATATTCGAAGTACCCAACGCTTTTTCGAGCCCATCTACAACATCCAGACGCACCTTTGCCGCATCTTCGGCCCCGCCGCCCAATTCATCGACACGGTTGATGAAGACAACGATCTGTCCAAGTTCCAATGCCTGCATCAGCCGGAACAGTTTCAGGTCCGCACGCGACAACGCCTGATGCGCTGACAGAACCACCACAAAGAAATCGGATTCCTTGAGATACTGACGCGAAATCTCCTCACGGATCAGCAGGGGGTCATTTACTCCGGGCGTATCGGTGACGGTCAGAGGGAATGGGAAATGACCGATGTCAAAATAGACCTCGGCCTTGCGTGTGATGTCACTGTAAAGTCCGCGATCACTGCCGGGGTCAACTGTCCCGTCTTCTGCGGGGTCGTCCCCGGCGCACACGTAACGCGCCAGATCATCGGATGTCAGTTGATCCAGATCGTGATGTTGACCCAACAGCTGTTCATAACTGTCCCCCAGTCGCCGACGCGCCCGGGTCTTCATGGCTTCGACCTGCTCTTCGATCATCTCGCGCTTGTAGCTGTCCTCGTCATCCGGGAACATGTTGCGCAACTCTTCGCCTTCGGCGATCAGTGATTGCCACTGATAGTTGTCGAAGAAATGGAACTCGGCCCCTTCGGTTCGACCGTTCGGGTGCCCGAAATGCATGTCGGTGATCACGGTTGTCCAGGGGTTCACGTCCGACGGCAGGTATTCTGCCTGACCGGTGAAGCCGTTGATCAAGCGCGACTTTCCTGCCTTGATCTGCCCGACAAAGGCAACTGACGGTTTCAGTTTTCCCAGATCACCAATGATGCGCGATATGAACTGACGTGTTTCGTCATTGCTTGTCCCGTTCATGTCTTCTGCGATGCGAATAAGCTCGCGGCGATGTGTTTCACTCATTACTCTTTACCCTGACTACAAAAAAACAACGCATTGAATTAGTCGAAAATTTGAATGCTTTGGGGGCGGTCATTCCTCAGCCTCCCCCAAAGATTTCCAAAGATTGATTACCGCACCAAGTTTGCGGGCATCATGAATGGCCACAGCAATCTGTTCGTTGTCGCCCAGAACAGCCATGCCCGCACCCTTACCACCCGATGGCCGCATGACGATCAGATGTGGGCCTTCGAATTCGTCCCGGGTGTCGTTGTTCCAACCAGCAATATCTGAAACAAAACGTGTCAAAATCTCTTGATTGGGGTGCATCCCCTCGGAAGGTTTGCAGGTTCCTTCGCAAACCAGTGCAGTGTTTTCCATACTGTCCACAAGAACACGACCTGTGGCAAAGCGTGCAGCTCCGTCAAAAAACTGTTGCGCCAACGAATTGCCCGACCCTGCTGCCGGGGCAGGGCTGTTGTCTGAAGGTTTTTCAACGTCCGGAACGACAGACACGATGGGCTCAGAGGAAAGCTCAATTCCGGCGCAGGCGTTCTCGATCTCACTCAGCGTAATACCAACATCATCAGCCTCCAGCGTCGAGGCTGGCTTTCCAGACATCAGTTCCAGTGGGGCAGGGGCGGCTGAAATGTCTGAAATCAGTTGGGCCAGTTTGTCGACCAGCGCGGTACGTGTTTCCGTTTCGAAATCTGGGATCTGCCCGGACGGCACCTGAAACACATCCGTGATCCGGGAGCTGTTTACTTCGATTTTCAGGCAGCTTCCGTTGGCTGCAGTTAGCTCCAGTCGTCTGGGCAATATCGTTCCGCGAATGAAACGCAACACAGCCGCCCGGCGGGCTGTTGCAGTTTCACCGGGGACAATCACCGTCGGAGACAGGCGGGCAACCGAAGACCGCCCGATATCTTCGAGCATGTCGAGAATGTCTGTGTCCATCATACCGTGACCCCCTCTGGTCCCGTTCAGACTGCGGCCGCAACCGGCTTGAGACTGAGATGCGATTTCGTGAGCGCCAGCCCTACATTCGTGCTGTTGCGGCAGATATAGCAGACCACATGATCAGGATATTCCCTGGTCCGCAAAAAGATGTTCAACCGGTCTTTTGAAAATACCGCGATTTCCCCAAACCCGGCGTTTTCCTCATCAGTGTTTCCGGCCTCGTGCAAGAGCGCTTCAAATGCAGCGACACCCCGCCCCTGAAACAGATTGGCCACTGCTATTGCCAAAGTGTCCAGCGATTCAGCGCAATCAGAATCAGAGACACTGCTGCCCAAAAGCATGCCGGTCTCCATGTCGATATACCCGGCTGCAATGCAGTCGGGTATCGTTTCAATCGCAGTGTTCAATGCATCCTGAATGGACATTTAACTCTTTATCGTCCTTCTTTTCAGCGCCTTGATTAAGGCATCCTTACAAAACATGCCATTCTGCATTGCTGTTTTCTTTCGTTTTTGGAATGGCTTGCGGGGCGTGTCTGGACTGTTTCGCACTATATTCAACTGCGATCTGGTCAAATTCGGCAAGAAAGGCTTTGAATACATTCTGAAGCCCGACTGCGTCCTTTGGCAGGTCCTCCTTGTTTGTAATTTCCCGCCACATATCCGACGCGCTAAGCGGCGACCCGGCTGCGGATTCTGGAAGATCGATGTGCGCATCGTGGCGGATATCGCGGGCGTCTTCCTCGACTGAGGCTACGACTTCTATCAAGCCGTTTGTCTCAGGCTCAGGTTCGTAATCCTCGGCGTTGTTCTCGGGCTGAGCCGCCATCAGAGCCGCAATGGAGGATACCGAGACTTCGATACCCCGATCATCACGCGATTCAACTTCCGGCGTGAAAACTTCGACTTCGTCCGCTTCGGCCGCGGCTTCACGCAGAGTCGTGTTCAACGAGGTCAGCACGTCATCAACGGACTTGTCGCCCGTTTCAGCATCTGGAGCGTCACCCAGCAGGTCGTCAGCATTATCGGCAGCACCGAATTCACCGGACAGGTCGAACTCGTCCACGTCTTCTTCCAGACCGGCGACATTCTTCAACTCAAGAGGATCGCTCGAGGTGTCCTTGAAGAAGGCACGCAACTCGTCGCTGGTATCGGTTTCCTCAGGCATCTGCTCGGTGTCTGATACCATTTCTGCCCGCAGCCGTTCAGCGTCTTCCGGGTTGATCCGAACCCGTTCGCCTTCGTCAACGCGTCGCTCTACACGGGCTGGCCGGATGGGGAAGCTTGTTACGACATTATGATCGTCGGCTTCTGGTTGCTGTTCGTTTTCCAGCGGATTGACCAGCCGCAAAGGAGTAGCTTCGATGCCGTCCGCCAGTGCCTCTCGGTCGTCTGGTTTGCGGGCGGGGCGCAGTGGTTGAACCTTGAATGCGCCGGACTGGCTTTTGTCGATCTGGTACCGCGCCAGCTGATCGGCGCGATTGTCCATGATCTGTTCTGTGATTTCCAGAAAACTGTCGATCATCTTGCCGCCACCGCTGCGCGACCACATTTCGGCGTCGCCAGTCTTGTCGCGGGCATTGATCGCATCCCGGGCGGAAAACAAAATGGACCGGTTGAACAGATGTCCGGCTTCGCGATTGACACGTCGCAGAACCTTTTGACGGTCTTTAAGGTTTAGTGCATCCGCCCGCGTCACCAACAGCAGCGAGTTGTGTTGCAAGCGGTCCGGCAGCGAAACCCACGTTGCACGTTCGGTTTCGCGCCAGGCTTGTGTCGCATGGGTGCACCAAATGACGCCGTTTGCCTGCCCGACTGCGCGCTGCCAGACATCTGTCGAAATTTTGGGGTCCGAGATGCCGGGGGTGTCGATCAGATCGACGGCTTCCAGAATATCGGCTTCAAGGAAGATACGAATGAACTGCGCGTCATTGACGCCTACAGTCTCAAGCTGATCCAGCTCGATTGGTTCGACGCTTCCGTCATGCCGCTTGATATATGGTTTTTCACTGCCCCAGCTAAACCAGACCGGTGGTAACTGGGTTGCAGTAACCTGCGTTGGCAAGGTTTGCGTTCGCAGTAAAAAGTTCATCAGAGTGGATTTGCCAGCGCTGAATTCACCCATCAAAGCGAAAACCGGTTTGCGGCGGGACCACTGCTCGATACGTTCCCATGCTTTCGGTGAAACAAAGCGTGTTTGTGAATCTTTTGCCATTTTTCTACTTATGCCGCTTCGTTGCTTAGGTCTTTCAGGATGTCACCCAGAATCTCGTCTCGCGATTTCTGAGGTTGCAGGCCCGCCATCGCTGCCGAGGTCTGGCCGGAGTTTTTGTCTGCTGATGATGAGATGCTCAGCAACGTTTCCTTCTGTTCCCGCATGAAATCCGCCAGAATAGCGCGGACGTTTTCCAACACGGCCGCAATCTGGTTTTCCTCGATATCCTTGGTGATCGAATTTGCCTCGGACGCGATCAGGCGTGTGTAATCGGCAGCGTATGCTTCAAAGCCTTTGCGCTTTTGCCACCAGCGTCGCCACCAGGTACTTTGCAGGTCCAGAGCGATCGTCCGGCCAATCCCCAATGGTGGTGGAACGCGCGGCACGATAGGTGCTTCGATGCTGAATTCACCCAGGTGGTTGCCAAGTATCTTGTGATACAGCGCTTCGACATCCGCAGCCGCAGTTGAGTAGAGCGCGCCAGCATCCTTACGCATTGCGCGGGCAAAACTGAAATAAGCTGCTTTTTGCAAAGTCCTCAATCCAGCAGGGTCGTATTGCCAAGTGCCTTGCTCGCCATTCTTCTCAAGGTGCGCGATCAGAGAATCCGTGGCGCGCTTCACAAAATTCGCCTCGGCCGAGTTCAGGCGCTCCAATACTTTGTCACGCAATGCATTGGTCAGTTCGGCTGCTTTCTTTTCATATTCCGCAGAAACTTTCGCAATTGCATCTTCCGGAGAAACACCGTCAAGATCACGCGCAACGCCTTCACCCTCTGACAGAGTCTTTGCCACGGCGGTGGCACGAATCTGGCTGGCGATGTTGCGGGCGCGATGGCGAACCCGATCCATCAGCCGCGCTCCGGCACCTTCTGCAATACGCTCGTTTATCGCCAGCAGCAGGTCAGGCAAACCGGACAATGCCCAGATTTTGTCCAGCGAGGGGGCCTGATCACCGAACCCGGCAGCGAGGTAAAATGTATTGAGTGTTTCGCGGGATTCTTCGTTCAGAATCTCGGGGTTCCCGGTCAGTGCTGCCTCGGCCCACAAGGCACTGCCGAACACGACACTTGTCTTTGCGTCGATGTTGTTCTGTTTCAGAGTATCCAGAATCCGGTCGCGGATTTCGGGGACTTGATTGACCGGGTCTGACAACTCGTCAATCCGGTTTACAAACAGGACAATCTGGCGGTTCTCAAATTGAGCGATGATCCGCATCAAGGCCATGTCCATGGTGGTCAGGGCTTGGCTTGCAGCAAGCACCACAACACAGACTTCGGACCCGCGCAGGCTGCGCAGGGTAATCTGTTCACGCACCATGAAGGTATCGTTGACACCCGGCGTATCACAGAGTTTCAGCGCAATCGGGTACTGAGGAATATCCATGTACAACTCGGCCGACTTGGTCACATCTGCGAACCGGCCTGTTTTTGGATTGATATCCGGGTCGTCCTCATCGCCCAGGCAGACATATCTTTGGATCAGTTCTTCATCGAAGTGATCGTATTGGTGGCTTTGGCCAAGTATCAGGTCGAAGTGCTTTCCAAGACGCTCTTCCGACTTTGCTTTCATCTCGCCGATCTGACGGCGAATGTCCTCCATCTCGTCATCTGCACCGGCACGGTTGGCCAATTCGCCCAACCGGCCGCCCCCGACCATCAGATTGTCCCATTCTTCCTGCTCAAAGAAGGTGAACTTGGCCTTGGTATCGCCCGGTGGACGCGTGTTGATATTCAGGGTTGTGACGACCGACGTCCACGGGTTCACATCCGACGGAAGCAAAGATGGGCGCCCTGCGAGAATGTTGACAATCGATGATTTGCCCGCTTTTACCTGACCGACCATGGTGATGCTGGCGGTGAAGTTTTCCATCCGGGTCTTGAGTGTTGCCAGACGTGCCGAGGAGCGCGCATCAGCCACCTCAGTCAATTGATCGATCTGCGCCGTCAGTGATGACATTGCCGAAGTCATCGGCGCCAGAGCTTCGTTGCCTACAGACAACAGGTGATCATTGCGCGCCATGCTTAACCTCCGGTTCCCGTAGCAGCGATGCGGGGTTCATGCGAAGGACGGCCCGTTGGAATTCCTGTCAGCGTGTCGATACGTGCGATCAGGTCCAAAGCGTTGCCTAGAATGTCAGCCTCGGCGCGCGGGCTGATGGTTTCGTAAGCCTTGGCGTCAGCCAGCACTTCGATCGAGCTGAAGCGATCGCCGTTTTCAAGGCACGCAACGCGGCGTCCGGTCGGGAAACCTTCGGATTTGACCGCGGGCAATGGCATACGCGCATTGGCCAGCAGGTAGTGGTCTCCGGAATGGGTTCGGAGCGATATCCCAAAGCCCGTGTTCGGGTGGTCCCGGTTCAGGATCTTGAGTTCGCCAAGAAAGCTTTCGCGAGCAAAGAAGACAGCCTCTTGCTCGGCAGTAGCGGAGGGATTCAGATCGGTCACAGCAGTAAACCTTGTACTGGAGTTGAGCAGGAAACTCGTACCGGCGCCAAAGTGGCAAAAAAGACTCATTAACTCCTGCTAAACAACAAGACCCTTCAAGGCGGTCTTATTTTGACGTGAATAAGATTTTTTGGCGTTTGAAATGTGGCAGCTTTGTGGTGGAGTTCTCTTGAGAATGCCTCAACCTGCGCGGGAATGCATATGACGCAAGAGCCATTCCGCACCTACTGTATGAAACCGAGCGGAGACCGGCGGAACACAATTGCCTGAACCTGACGGTGCGGGATATTCAAAAATCTGTGTGGCCCTGAAGGACACTTTAGTCGGATAAGTTATTCTTGTTGTTTCAGAAACCTGAAGTTGCTCTCTGAGTTGGAAAGGGTCGCAGATGCGTTTTCTGGGGTGTCGTGGCGAGTAATCCCGCGCCTCCTCCCATGGGTTCAACTATGAACGCGCAAGGGCAATGAAGTAGGATTTCCATGTTCGCCAGTGGTGATCTGACAACAAGCTGTCGGCTTTTTCTAGGACTTTGGTCAACGTAAGAGCGATATTTCGCAGGCTAGCTGGGTCAAATTTTAACTTCGGCACGAATGAAGAGCTCTTCCAAAATAGCGTGGACATTGTCCCGCAGGATATCGGGTTTCACGGCCACTGATGTTCCCATCAACTTTCCACTGACAAGCCTCTTGGGGCTATACATCTTCATAAGATAGCGTGGTTGCCCCATATCTCATCAGAGGATCTACAAACTTGGCGATACATGTATTTTACCCCTCGCGCTCGGAAGCAAGCTTTGTTATTGACCGCTTCAATCCAGCGCTGCGGCGCTGAGTTGCGGGTGTGGCGAAATTGGTAGACGCACCAGATTTAGGTTCTGGCGCCGCAAGGCGTGGGGGTTCAAGTCCCTCCACCCGCACCATTTTGATGAATTGAAGTTTTGAAAATTTAAGTTTCTAGTTTGCTTCAGCGCCCCCAACTGGCCCCTTGTTCACTCGCTGCCGGATTTCTTGTCTTCGATCCAATCGCACACCTCTGACACCCTTAAAAGTGCGCATCTTTTCCATTGGTGAATCGGGCTTTCCTTATCAGTCCATAAGTCCAGAGGAGGTTAAGAAAACCGCAGGGATCCCGCGCAGATCGCAAATGTTGAACGGGTTGGACTGGAACAAGCTGCTTATCGCGCGCAATTGGCCAATTGGCAGCAGCGGAACGCAAACCGGGCGGGCTGTAATGGGTGATTTGTTTGGATTGGGCTCAAAGGCGATTGACAACGTGCGCTCAGTCTTGCGTGATGAGGGTTCTGCCTTCTTTGAAACAGCGTCTATTGACGATTACTTTCTAACAGATGGCCTCAAAAACCCGGCTTCGCTTCAAGAAATAGCTCCAAAAGTCAATAAGGAGCCGATCATGCAAATCTACCCCCGTGGGGAATTGGGCGGTGATTTCACCAACGTCTTTGCACCCAATCTCTCCGGCTTGGTTGCACTACTGGAAATGTGTGAATTTGAAATAGTGAAGGCTGAAAACGTTAATTCCTACGCGAGAGGTCGAGCCATGGCGCACGCAAAGGCCATTAACGACCATAACGTGTCATTCTATAGGAATCGAGAACTTGTCTTATTGCCGAAAGGCGTGGCAAACATCTGAAGACGACCACTGACTTCCTCCACGGAAAGATAACTTGGCCGAAATCAACAAATAACCCAAAAACCCTGCTTTTGCTGGGCTTAACCCATTGGAGATAGGGTATGCCCTGAGACGGATGGGGAATTTATTCCCAGCCGGCCAACACAGCATCCGTCAGCGCGCGGCTTGTGGATTCTGGCGACGTAAACTCGCGGTTTTCGGACCTAGAGGCAGATAACAACGCCGTCCGGCCTGTTTTGGCAGGCGGTACTGGCCAAAACAGCGTTAACAATGTGGCCTCAAGTCTTTTTGTCGAGGTTGCCAAGTTGATGTATCGCGTCGGTGATCTCAAAAACACCGGGGATAACTTAAACCCAGGCACGTACATCACAGGAACGACATTGGCATTGGAAAAAGCGCATGAGTCACGTAAGCCCAGAAGAGGTTAAGAAGGCCGCTGGGATCATTGACTGGAAGATATGAGGTACGTCTGCGTGGTAGGTAGCTGGCGCTTGCAAACGAACTGAGCACATCCAGCACACGAAACGTTGTGGATATCGTTGCGGCCGATCAGCGGCAAACAACAAAGGCACCTTTGGGCGCCTTGTTTTACTGGTCGGAGTGAGAGGATTCGAACCTCCGGCCCCTGCCTCCCGAAGACAGTGCTCTACCAGGCTGAGCTACACTCCGACCGTGGCGGGTGATCTATACGCGGCTTTGCCGATGCGCAAGAGGATTTTGAGAAGCGATCATCCTAATCTTCCGTCTTTGGATCGGTAACGGACGGGCAAAACAGGTCACGCGACTCTCATGGCAGCGGATCCGTTTTGTACAGACGGATCTTGGTGCCTCCGTGGTCCACGACCGGACCGGGCGCCAGCAAAGGCAGGCGGGTCGCCCGAGCCAAAGCCGGAGCGCTGGTCACAATCCCGACACGCCATCCTTGAAACCGGCTCATCAAAGATTTACCCAAGGCTCCGTAGACAGAGCGCAGACGCTTTTCATCTCCAATTCGCGCTCCGTAGGGAGGGTTCACAATGACCAGCCCGGCGGGTCCCGCAGGGGGTTTGATGTCACTGACGGAAAGCTGTTGAAAACGCGTGTTGGCGTTAACCTGCGCTCTCTCGGCGTTGGCTGTTGCGGCTTCGATAGCTCCGGCGTTGCGGTCTGAGCCGCAGAAGGTGAGAGTACATTCAGCAACCTCAGACTCGCTGCGCATGTCTTGCCAGCGGTCAGGGTCGAAGCCCGCAAGGTTTTCAAACGCAAAGCTGCGGGACCGACCAGGGCGCAGCCCCAGGGCAATCTCGGCGGCTTCGATCACGAAAGTACCCGAACCGCACATCGGGTCCAACACCGGTTCATTGCCGCTAAATCCGCAGTCACGCAGAAACATGGCTGCCATCGTTTCGCGCATTGGCGCTTTGGCAATTGCTTCTTTATGACCACGCTTGTGCAAAAGCTCTCCAGAACTGTCGACGGAAAATGTACAGATGTCCTTTTCGATTCTCAGCAAGATCCTGACATCGGCGTCGGAAGATATCGGAGCGCCCAGAGTTTCGGATATCGCTTGTTCAACTCTCTGCCGTGCGGCACCGGCATGATATATTCTGGATTTGCGGCTGGTGGCCTCGACTTTGACCGGAACACCGGAGCGCAGGAACTCGCCCCACGGGAATTTGCGCGCACGTTTGTCCAATTGGGCTAAATGCACGGCAGGAAAACTGCCCAGACGAACCAGAACCTTGTTTGCACCGCGTAAGGTCAGGTTGGCGCGCCAGACCTCGGACCACGAACCACGGCAAATGACACCTCCTAGAATCGTCTTGACCTGAGCGAACCCGTTGGACTGCGCCTCGGCGCAGAGGGGGGCTTCAAGGCCCGGGGTGGCAATCAGAAAGATTTCGAAGTCTGTGTCTTTTTTCATTCCGGTTGCTTACACTGGAAGTTCAGCGGGCGCGACACGCAATTTTGACCCGAATTTTTGGCCATCTTGAGGGAAAACTCCAAGATTTTGCAGTTTGATCTTAACTTTCGGCGGTAACAGGTTTGCGTTTGCGGGCATCCGCGCGTAAAGGGTCCGTGATCAGAAATACGCCTGCGGAATTTGGACCCGTTTCGACGCTTTTGCGATGGGCACCGGAAAAAACCGCGTTATTGCATGACCCCTAAAGGGTGTCGGCAGGGCTGGCGCAGGAAAGAGGCTTGGAAGAACGTAGCGGCATGCAAACTTTCAAACTTAAAAAAGGGTTGGACCTGCCAGTGGAAGGCGCTCCCGACCAAACCATTCATCCGGGTCCGGAATACTCGACCGTTGGCGTTCTGGGTGGGGATTACATTGGCCTGAAGCCAAAGATGCTGGTGCAGGAAGGTGATCGTGTCGAGCGGGGTACGCCGCTCTTTTGTCACAAAGATGCGCCTGACGCGATGATGGTTGCACCGGTGACAGGCAAGATTGTTGCCATCAACCGGGGTGCCCGCAGGGTGTTGCAGAGCGTCGTCATCGAAGTGTCCGACGCCAATGACACGGGCTTGGATTTTTCGAGCGTGGGCGATGCGCACAGCGCCGAAGGCGTGACTGCAAAACTGTGCGTCGCTGGTCTATGGACCTCATTCCGCACGAGGCCTTATTCGAAAATGCCGGAACCCGGTGCCAAGCCGAACGCGATTTTCGTGACCGCCATGGACAGTGACCCTTTGGCGGCTGATGCCGCCACGATCATTGCCGAAGCGCCCGAGGCCTTTGCTGCTGGGTTGGCGGCAGTCAGCAAGCTAACCGAAGGCAAGACTTATATTTGCCAGAAACAAGGTGACACGATCCCCGGCGCGGATGTCGCCGGTGTCGAGGCCGTGGCGTTTTCCGGTCCACATCCATCGGGCCTGGCAGGAACGCATATTCACTTCCTCGAACCGATTTCGGGGGAAAAGCAAGTCTGGACTATCGGTTATCAGGACACCATCGCGATTGGCCGCCTGATGCAGACCGGGCGTCTGGATCCGAGTGTTGTGATCGCCTTGACCGGGCCCGGTGCGCGTCAGCCGCGTTTGATCCGCACCGTGATGGGCGCGTCCACGGACGACTTGACACGAGGTGAGGTAAGTGTGGACGGAACGCCCCGCATTATCTCGGGTTCGATCCTGTCGGGTCAACATGCCGACGGACCGACCGGATATCTGGGGCGGTTTGCCCGTCAAATCTGTATCATCCGAGAGGATCACGATCAGATTCCGATGGGTTGGATCCGACCAATGCCTTCCAAGTATTCCGTCCAGCCAGTATTGGGCTCGGCCTTTTCCAGAAAACTCTATGCTTTCACGTCCAACCTGAACGGTGGCCGCCGCGCGATGGTGCCGACAGGCGTGTTCGAGGAGTTGATGCCGCAGGATTACCTGCCCACACAATTGCTTCGGGCCTTGCTGGTGATGGATACGGATACGGCTCAGGCACTGGGTGCGCTTGAACTGGACGAAGAGGATCTGGGCCTTGTGGGCTTTGCCTGTCCGGCGAAATACGAATACGGGCTGGCGCTGCGCGATTGCCTGAACAAGATTGAAAAGGAGGGCTGATCCGAATGGGATTGCGTAACTTCTTTGACCGGATCGAGCCGAACTTTACCAAGGGCGGCAAGTACGAGAAGCTTTTTCCGATCTACGAGATGGTGGAAAGCTTCATCTACACTCCGAAAACCGTAACCACCGTTGCTCCTCATGCGCGGTCTTACGTGGATATGAAGCGCATCATGACGTATGTCGTGATTGCTACTATTCCGTGCATCCTGTGGGGAATGTGGAACACCGGTTATCAGGCAAACTCGGCCATTTCCGCGCTTGGCCCAGAGTCTGCAACTGGTTGGCGGATTGCAATTCTTCAGGTTCTTGGCATCTCGCTTAGTCCGGACAGCATTTTTGCCAATGTCATGCACGGGCTTATGTACTTCCTGCCGATCTATATTGTCACGTTGGTGGCAGGCGGTATTTTCGAAGTCATTTTCGCAACCGTCCGCGGGCATGAGGTGAATGAAGGCTTTCTTGTCACTTCGATGCTTTACGCCCTGATCATGCCTGCAACCACGCCTCTGTGGCAGGTTGCCCTGGGTATTATCTTTGGTGTTGTCATCGGCAAAGAGGTATTCGGCGGCACTGGTAAGAACTTCCTCAACCCTGCCTTGGTGGGGCGGGCGTTTTTGTATTTCGCCTATCCCGCGCAGATGTCGGGCGATGCAGTCTGGACCCCGGTTGACGGGTTTTCCGGGGCGACGGCTCTGGCTGTGTCGGCTGCCGAAGGCTACCAGGCACTGGCCGCTGACGGTATCACCTGGTGGAGCGCGTTTTACGGCACCATTCAGGGCAGTATCGGGGAAACCTCGACTCTGGCCTGCCTGATCGGTCTGGCCTTCCTGCTGATCACCAAGATTGCCAACTATCGGCTGATTTTGGGATGTCTGGCGGGCACAATTGCGTTCACCTGGCTGTTGAACCTGATCGGATCCGAGACGAACCCGATGTTCGCAATGCCATGGTACTGGCATGTCGTGTTGGGCGGTTACGCCTTTGGTCTGGCTTTCATGGTGACCGAGCCGGTCTCGGCAAGCCACACCAATGTCGGGCGCTATATCTATGGTGCACTGATTGGTGTCATGGTTGTGTTAATTCGTGTGATCAACCCAGCCTTCCCCGAAGGTATGATGCTGGCCATTCTGTTCGGCAACGTCTTTGCACCGCTGATCGACTATTTTGTCGTTCAGGCCAACATCAAACGGAGGGCGCGTCGCCATGTCTGATACGCAATCCCCTGAACGCAAGGGCGCGATTGCCCGGTTTCTGGCGGCCTCACCGGATTCGGTTGGCAAAACGATCTTCATCGCTGTTGCGGTTTGTCTCGTTGCCTCGATGATCGTGTCGGCCGCGGCAGTCAGCCTGCGCCCGGTGCAGGAGGCCAACAAGCTGAAGGACAAGCAGGTCAACATTCTGCAGGTGGCAGGGGTGTATGAACCCGGCATTGATGTCAGCCAGGCCTTTGCCGCGTTCGAGCCGCATGTTCTGGATCTGGCGACGGGCGAATTTGCGGACGATCAGTTCGACCCAGCCACCTTTGACGATCTGGCCGCTGCCGGTGATCCGGAATTAAGTGTTGCCCTTGACGATGACCCCGCAGGCATTGGTCGCAAGGCAAAGTATCGGGTCATCTATCTGCTGCGCGACGACAGCGGAGCGTTGGACAAGGTGATCCTGCCGCTGCATGGCTATGGGTTGTGGTCCACGCTTTATGGCTTCATCGCGCTGGAAAAGAACGGCAACGACATTTTCGGCCTGCAATTCTATCAGCATGGTGAAACGCCTGGTCTGGGTGCCGAGGTGGACAACCCGCGTTGGAAGGCGTTGTGGAACGGCAAGAAACTGCATGATGACGCCGGCGCCTTGCAGATCACCGTCGCCAAGTCACAACCAGCGGCCGGGCCCGAGTTTTTCGTAGATGCGCTGGCGGGCGCGACCCTGACATCGCGCGGGGTCGACAACCTTGTGAAATTCTGGATGGGCGATGCGGGTTACGCGCCGTTCCTGGCCAAGTTGCAAGCAGGAGAGATCTGATGTCGCAGACCAAGAAAGAGCTGTTGGTCGACCCCCTTGTCGACAACAACCCGATCACCTTGCAGGTGTTGGGTATCTGTTCGGCACTGGCTGTAACATCATCACTGCAAGTGGCCTTTGTCATGGCCATAGCGGTGACGTCGGTGACGGCGTTTTCGTCGATGTTCATTTCGATTTTGCGCAACCAGATTCCCGGTTCGATCCGAATCATCGTGCAGATGGTGATCATCGCCTCGCTTGTGATTTTGGTGGATCAGATCCTCAAGGCTTATGCCTTTCAGATTTCCAAGACTTTGTCTGTGTTCGTCGGTCTGATCATCACCAACTGTATCGTTATGGGCCGCGCCGAGGCATTCGCCATGAAAAACCCGCCGGTAGCATCGTTCATTGACGGTCTGGGCAACGGCATGGGCTATGGCCTGATCCTGATGCTGGTGGGCATCATCCGCGAACTGTTCGGTTCGGGCAGCCTGTTCGGGGTGACAATCCTGCAAACGGTCAACAATGGCGGGTGGTACGTGCCCAACGGCCTGTTGCTGCTGCCGCCGTCGGCGTTCTTTGTGATCGGCCTGCTAATCTGGGCTTTCCGCACGTGGAAGCCGAACCAGGTCGAAGAACGTGAATACAAAATCCAGCAGGTAGAGGCGCACTGATGGAAGGGCTTATCTCTCTGGCCGTGAAGGCCGTCTTTATCGAAAACCTCGCGCTCAGCTTTTTCCTTGGCATGTGTACCTTCATCGCCGTGTCGAAGAAGATTTCGACTGCCATCGGGCTGGGAATATCAGTCATGGTGGTGCAGGCCATCACCGTGCCCGCCAACAACCTGTTGCTGTCCTTCCTGCTGAAACCGGGTGCATTGGCATGGGCCGGGTTCCCGGATGTGGATCTGACCTTTCTCGGGCTGATTTCCTATATCGGCGTTATCGCAGCGATGGTTCAGATCCTCGAGATGATCCTCGATAAATATTTCCCGCCGCTCTACAACGCGCTGGGGATCTTCCTGCCTTTGATCACTGTGAACTGTGCCATTCTAGGTGGTTCGCTGTTCATGGTCGAACGCGACTATAATTTTGCCGAGGCGACCACCTATGGCATCTCATCCGGTTTCGGCTGGGCGCTGGCAATCACCGCGATGGCAGGCGTGCGCGAAAAGCTGAAATACTCGGATGTGCCGGACGGGCTTCAGGGGCTGGGCATCACCTTTATCACCGCCGGACTGATGGCGATGGCCTTTATGTCCTTCTCGGGCGTGAAACTGTAAGGGGGGCGTGAGAATGGAAACCTTTTCGCTAGGCGTTGTCCTATTCACCCTGATCGTTCTGGCGCTGGTGGCAATCATTATGGCTGCGCGTTCCAAGCTGGTGTCGACCGGCAACGTCAACATCACCATCAACGGTGAAAAGACTATTTCGGTTCCGGCGGGTGGCAAACTGCTGCAAACATTGGCGGCCGAAAAACTGTTTGTTCCATCAGCTTGCGGTGGTGGTGGTACCTGTGCCCAGTGCCGCGTGAAAGTGCATTCTGGTGGCGGTTCGATCCTGCCGACCGAAGAAAGTCACATCACAAAGCGCGAAGCATCCTGTGGCGACCGTCTATCCTGTCAGGTAGCGGTGAAACAGGACATGGAAATCGAGGTTCCAGAAGAGGTCTTTGGCGTCAAGAAATGGGAATGCACAGTTCGCTCGAACGACAACGTTGCGACCTTTATCAAGGCCCTTACTCTGGACCTGCCCGAAGGCGAGGATGTGAACTTCCGTGCCGGGGGCTACATCCAGATCGAAGCGCCTGCTCATCAGTTGAAATACACCGATTTCGACGTGCAGGAAGAATATCGCGAGGATTGGGATCGCTTCAATCTGTGGCAATACGAGTCGGTTGTGAACGAACCTATCGAGCGCGCCTATTCGATGGCCAACTATCCGGATGAAAAGGGCATGATCATGCTTAATGTTCGGGTTGCTTCACCGCCTCCGGGCTCAGAAGGAATTCCTCCGGGTCAGATGTCATCCTACATCTTTAACCTGAAGCCGGGCGACAAAGTCACAATCTCGGGTCCGTTTGGCGAGTTCTTCGCGCGTGAAACCAAGAAGGAAATGGTCTTCATCGGTGGTGGTGCCGGTATGGCACCGATGCGCAGCCACATCTTTGACCAGCTCAAACGCCTTGAGAACCGCGACCGCAAGATCAGTTTCTGGTACGGTGCGCGGTCCAAGAAAGAGATGTTCTTTGTCGAGGATTTCGACCAACTGGCGGAAGAGTTCGACAATTTTGAATGGCATGTCGCTCTGTCGGATGCCCAGCCCGAGGATGAATGGAAAGGCTATACCGGCTTCATCCACAACGTTCTGTTCGAAGAATACCTCAAGAACCACCCGGCACCCGAGGATTGCGAATACTACATGTGTGGACCGCCAATCATGAACCAGTCGGTTATCAACATGCTGCTGGATCTGGGCGTGGATCGCGAAGACATCATGCTCGACGATTTTGGCGGGTAACTAAAGTAACCGGCGCTGAGTGCGCCGGTTTTTTTCATTCCGGCGCCAGATCGACCTATTTTCCGTAATAGTCCCGATACCAAGCGACAAACTGTGCGATACCGTCCTTCAGGTCGGTCTGCGGGCGATAATGCGTCAGCCGTTGCAACAGTCGATTGTCAGCCCAGGTGGCATGAACATCGCCCATCTGCATTGGCATGAAGTTTTTGACCGCTTTTTGGCCAACAGCCTCTTCGATGGCTTCTATGAAATCCATCAGACGCACCTTGTCTCCGTTGCCAATGTTGACGATGCGGTACGGTGCAACGGGCGACAAGCTGTCACCATCTTCGATATCCGCGCGGCTGGTTGGGCGGACCGGCGGAACATCGATCAGCAACCTGATCCCACGCACAAGGTCTTCTACATGCGTGAAGTCGCGATACATGTCGCCATGATTGTAGATGTCGATTGGTCTGCCATCCAGTATCGCAGCGACGAATTTGAAATAGGCCAGATCGGGGCGCCCCCAAGTGCCGTAAACGGTAAAAAATCGAAACATGGTGGTCGGCAAATCCCACAGATGGGCATAGGAATGCCCCATCGCCTCATTTGCCTTTTTGGTGGCGGAGTAGATCGTCAGTTGGGTGTCGGCTTTTTCTGTTTCGATGAACGGCATGTCCTCGTTTGCACCGTAGATTGATGAGGTCGACGCCATCAAAAGATGTTCCACTTTGTGCTGACGCGCGATTTCCATCACATTGAACGTGCCCACAACGTTCGACTCGATATAGCTGCGAGGATATTCAAGGCTGTGCCGCACGCCTGCCTGCGCGGCCAGATGGACGATGACATCGGGCTGAAACTCCTCAGCGACCTGCACAAGACGGTCAAAGTTTTCCAAACGGTCTTCAGTTGCCGTAAATCCCGGGGTTTGAAGCAGTATCAGATGTCGACGTTGTTTCAGGGTCACATCATAATAGTCGGTCATCCCGTCATAGCCTTGTACCTGAAACCCTTCTGCCAAAAGCAACTTGGCCAGGTGGAACCCGATGAACCCGGCAGAACCTGTAATCAATACTCGTTTCATGAAACCCTCAGAACTCACTGCAAATTCATCGCTGATCGAAAGGCGTTGATCCTATCATCAGATCAACTGCTTGCGAACATCCTGCGGGCCATATCGGACAATCTAAGGCTCGTGGTCAACACTTTGCCTACTCAAACAGTTGTTGATTGCGACCACTACGCAGGGCAGGTAGGGATCAAATGCCATGATAAAAGACTGGATCAGACGGCGGTTCCAATCCGCGGCGAAGGAAAGCACCAATGCGATGCCATGCGACGTGGCACCCGCGGAAAAGGTGACAGCTGTCGGTGATATTCACGGCTGTCTTGATTTGCTTCAGGCGGTTTTGCCACGACTCGACGATCAAAGCCCACTGGTCTTTCTGGGCGATTACATCGATCGGGGGGCATACAGCGCGCAGGTACTGCGGCATTTGCATCACCTGAGTGAGGCGTCAGACGGGCGGGTGCAATGCCTGCTTGGCAATCACGAAGAGATGCTGCTGCAATTTGTAAACGACCCGGAACGATACGCCAGGCTTTGGTTTCATAACGGCGGAGCGGAAACTTTGGCATCTTTCGGTCTCGAATGTCCCGATGAGTTGGACAGTGGCAAGCATCTGCCTGAACTGGCAGAGCGTCTGCGGCACAAGATGGGCGACAGCTTGCTGGACTGGCTTGCAAATCTGCCGCTGACCTGGACCAGCGGCAACGTCACCTTTGTCCACGCGGCACTTGATCCGCGGCTATCCATTCAATCCCAGGATCGCCAGATCTGTCTATGGGGTCATCCGATGTTTCCACGGCTTGCACGCAGCGACGCGCAATGGGTTGTACACGGTCATACAATTGTAAGCCACCCCCGGGTAAAAAACCGGGTTGTGTCGATCGATACAGGTGCCTTTGCCTCAGGCAGATTAACTGCCGTTGAAATAGACAGCGGCAGCGTCGGGTTTCTTTCAACCAGTTGAAACTATCCTACGATCATCTGCTTCATGCGAAGCGCTTCATACTCCAATTCCCTCAGACGGAAATGCACCACGTCACCGATAGTGATGACACCGCACAAATTGCCATCACGCAGAACCGGCATATGGCGGAAACGCCCTTCGGTCATGGTTTTCAGCACGTCATTCAGCGTATCCTCGGGCGTACAGGCCTTTACATCCCCGGTCATCAGGTCTTCGACCGACTGTGGCAGGGTCTGTCCGGGCGTATCGGCCATGCGACGCACGATGTCGCGTTCCGACAAGATCCCTTGCAATGCCCCGTTCTGATCTGTCACCAGAACAGCGCCAATCCGCTTTTCCTTGAGCGTGTTCACCACCGAATGGATGGTATCATTAGGCCGCACCGAAAACACCGCATCCCCTTTACCCTCAAGCAACTTGGCCACGGTCGTCTGCGAATGCGACAGGTTTGATTCCGCTGATTGGCTGTAGGTTGTCTTGTCAGCCTTGTCACCGCGCGACGGCGACTGGTAAGAGGTTGGAGCCATGGGCAATCTCCTTTTGGTTCTTGCAAAGTCTTTCCCTTTCACCTTAGCGCAGCTAAACGACCTGTATAGGGTACAATTGCATGAGTTGGCCAAACGCAGGTCAGGAAAGGGAGCTTAAGCCTTTGAATGAACTCTATCTTACGCCCCCCGTTGCCGCGCTGATCTTCTTTGCGGCTGTCGTGTGCGGTCACAACTTTCGCATGGCGTGGAAGCAACAGCAGCCCGGGTGGCGCAAACGCGCGTGGTTGTTTGGTATTCCGGCCGGAACTGGTCTTTTGCTGTTGGGTTTCCTTCCGCTGAAACTTTAATGCCAATTTGACTCTGGCGGGGACCGCTGTCATATGCCGGGCACAGAATGTCCCGGAGAACGCCCAATGCGTCTTTTGCCCATACTGGTCTTTTTCACCCTTCTTTCAGGCTGTCTTTTTGACAAGGAACCCGAAGTGGTCCGTCTGTCCGGTGAGACAATGGGCACGACCTACAATATCACCGCAATTGGCGAAGACCTTGACGAAGACGCACTGGCTGCGGCCGTCAGTGATAAGTTGGCAGCTGTGAATGCCAAGATGTCCAATTGGGATCCGAACTCCGAGGTTTCCGTTTTTTCCGCGTCGTCCAGCACAGATCCAATGCCTGTTTCCGACGAATTTGCGCTGGTTCTTTCGGCGGCGAACGAAGTGCACGCGAAATCCGGTGGCATTTTCGACGTAACCCTCGGCCCTTTGATCGAACTTTGGGGTTTTGGCCCACGCAAACCCGAGGACCCGGTGCCATCTGATGCCGATATCAACGCAGCGCTGAACGGTGTAGGTCAGGGCCGCTTGCTGAAGCTCGATACACATGCTGCTACGCTTGCCAAGTCAAACGCCAGTGTGGGCATTAACCTGTCCGCGATTGCAAAAGGCTATGGAATTGACGCTGTTGCGGAAACCTTGCAGGCTGCTGGCATCGAAAACTATCTGGTCGAAATTGGCGGCGATCTTGTGGCCAAAGGTAAGAATGACGAGGGCGAAGCGTGGCTCATTGGTATCGAGAAACCTGAAACGGGTTCGCAAACCATCCAACTGGTTGTTTCACTGGATGATCGGGGCATGGCCAGCTCGGGCGATTACAGGAATTTCTTTGAACAGGATGGAGTGCGCTATTCGCATATCATCGATCCGACAACAGGCCACCCGATCACGCATCGCACCACCTCGGTTACCGTGCTGGCCGAAAACGCGATGATGGCCGATGCCTGGGCAACAGCCATGCTGGCTTTGGGTCAGGAAAAGGGTCTTGCTTTGGCGGAGGAGCATAAACTTGCCGTGTATTTCATCTCGCGGGATGTGACAGGCGGCGAAGATGCCTATATCACTGCCCATAGTGCGGCGTTCAAAGACGCGCTGGGATTGAACTGACTGTTGGAGCTGAGATGAGTACCTTTATTCTGGCCTTCATTCTTCTCGCTCTCGTCATGGTGGGCATGTCATTGGGTGTCATGCTGATGGGAAAGACCATCAAAGGCAGCTGCGGTGGTCTAAACGCGATCTCGGGCGCTGACAAATGCGTTGTCTGCCAAAAAGACATCGACCCCGACAGCCCACTGCGCGACAAGCTGCAATGTAAACGCGCCAAGAAGATGCTGGAACAAATGGACCGTCAGGCCTGACGCAGGTTTTGCTTCGTTGTGCGGACAGAAGGGGCTAACTAGGCCCTCGTGACTTTTGGGGAAGGGCGTCAACTTGGCCAAGGCAAAAAACATCCTGTTCATCATGTTCGACCAGCTGCGCTGGGATTATCTGAGCTGCTACGGCCATCCACATCTGCATACTCCAAATATCGATCGTCTGGCTGCCAAAGGCGTGCGCTTCAACCGCGCCTATATCCAATCACCGATCTGCGGCAGCTCTCGCATGTCCACCTACACAGGGCGCTATGTGCATTCTCACGGCGCGTCGTGGAACGGAATTCCGTTGAAAGTCGGCGAGATAACGATGGGTGATCACCTGCGTAAGGCGGGGATGGATTGCTGGCTGGTCGGCAAAACCCATATGCGTGCAGACGCCGAAGGGATGGCGCGGCTTGGTCTGGAACCTGACAGCTTGATAGGTGCGCGCGTCGCCGAATGTGGGTTTGACGTATATGAACGGGATGACGGTATGCTGCCCGAAGGTCCGGATGGGTATTATGACCCGGACGGGGCAAAGGAATACAACAAGTTCCTGAAAGCAAAGGGGTATGAGAGTGACAATCCCTGGCATGACTTTGCCAATTCCGGACTGGATGCGGATGGGAACGTTCTGTCTGGCTGGTTTCTGAAGAATTCACCCGAAGCCGCGAATATTGCCGAGGAAGACAGCGAAACGCCCTATCTGACCGGGCGCGGGATCGAGTTCATGGAAACGCGTGATGGCCCGTGGTGCTGTCATCTGAGCTTTATCAAGCCGCATTGGCCGTACATCGTACCGAACCCATACGCCTCGATGTATGGGCCGGAACATGTGTTGCCTGTGGTGCGATCCGAGGCGGAACGTCAGAATGCGCATCCCGTGCTCAAAGCCTTCATGGACACAAAGATCGGCCAGACCTTTTCGCGGCAGGATGTGCGTGAGGCGGTTATCCCGGCCTATATGGGGCTGATCAAGCAAGCCGATGATCAGATGGGCCGCCTGTTGGACTGGATGGAGAGAACCGGGCGGATGGAAAATACGATGATCGTGTTGACATCAGACCACGGTGATTTTCTGGGCGATCACTGGATGGGGGAAAAGACCTTTTTCCACGACGCCTCAACCAGAGTGCCGTTGATCATTTATGACCCGTCGCCCGAGGCGGACGCGACACGTGGCACAGTCAGCGATGCGCTTGTAGAATCCATCGACCTTGCACCGACCTTTGTCGATGCGGCTGGTGGGGAAGTGGCGACGCATATTCTGGAAGGTCACTCCCTGCTGCCCATCCTTTATGGGGAGGTGGACACGTTGCAACGCGATGTGGTGATCTGCGAATATGACTACTCGGCTTCGCCAATCGCAAATGTTTTGGACATGTCGGTCCGCGATGCGGTGATGTTCATGGTCGCAAGCAAGAAATGGAAACTGATCCATTGTGAAGGTGGGTACCGGCCAATCCTGTTCAATTTGGAGAATGACCCTGATGAGTTGAACGATCTGGGTGACAGCGCCGAACATGCCGGTGTAATCGCCGAAATGTACGAGCACCTGTTCGCCTGGACGCGGCGGGCGTCACAGCGCACGACCCGGTCCGAGCAGCAATTGATTGAAATGCGCACCAAAAGCCGGGGCAGGGGTGTTGTTCTGGGCGTTTATGATGAAAACGATGCACCACTGGATCTGACAGTCAAATACCGCAATCGCAAGGCGCGCCCTTTCCAAAGCTATCTGAAGGACTAACACCTCTGTGTTGGTTATAATTGTACATCATTGCAAAAGGCGGTTCACCCGTCGAAGTCCAAAGGATAGAAGGTGACCCAAGAGCAGCAAATGGAGTACATCAATGGCCACCCCCAAACCTGTAGTCCTGTGCATTCTTGATGGTTGGGGCCTGTCCGAGGACACAAAAGCCAACGCACCCTATCTGGCAAACACGCCGACGTTTGACGCGATCATGTCTGAGTGCCCGCATTCAACCCTGATCACCCACGGCCCCGATGTGGGTCTGCCTAGCGGGCAGATGGGCAACTCAGAGGTCGGGCACACCAATATCGGTGCAGGGCGTGTGGTCGCCATGGATCTGGGCCAGATCGACCTTTCCATTGAAGACGGGACATTCTTTGAAAACGAAGCTCTGCAAGCTTTCATCGCCAGTGTTAAGTCCGTTGGCGGTACTGCGCATCTGATGGGGTTGATCTCGGATGGAGGCGTGCATGGTCATCTGAACCATATCCTTGCCGCAGCCACTGCCATAACGGATGCCGGTGTCCCGGTTGCACTGCACGCAGTGACGGACGGGCGTGATGTCGCGCCAAGGTCAGCTCTGACTTACATCGCTGAGCTGGAAGAACGCCTGCCCGAAAACGTACGCATCGTCACCGTGAGCGGGCGGTACTTTGCCATGGATCGCGACAATCGCTGGGAGCGTGTCAGTGAAGCATATGGTGCAATGGTCAACGGGCAGGGCCGAACAGCCAGCAGCGCCCATGGCGCGGTTGATCACGCCTATAACCAGTCCGAATCTGACGAGTTTGTCACACCAACCGTATTGACGGGATATGACGGTATTCACGATGGCGACGGTTTCTTTTGCCTGAACTTCCGCGCTGACCGCGCACGTGAAATCCTGCGCGCCCTCGGAGAGCCCGGATTTTCCGAGTTCGCGACAGGACCGCGCCCGAAGCTTTCAGCACTGCTGGGCATGGTCGAGTACTCTGACGGGCATAATGCTTACATGACCACGGTTTTTCCAAAGCGCGCGATTGTAAATACGCTGGGCGAATGGGTCGCCAAGCAAGGGCTCCGTCAGTTCCGACTGGCGGAAACCGAGAAGTACCCGCATGTTACGTTCTTTTTGAATGGCGGTAAGGAGACGCCCGAACTAGGTGAGGACCGCTTTATGCCGAGCTCGCCGAAAGTGGCGACCTACGATCTACAGCCCGAAATGTCATCCGCAGAGGTTACGGCGAAGTTTATCGAAGCCATCGAAGGCGGGTATGACCTGATTGTTACAAATTATGCCAACCCCGATATGGTTGGTCATACAGGTGATCTGAATGCCGCAATCAAAGCATGTGAAGCTGTCGATCAGGGGTTGGCGCAAGTCATTGCGGCTCTTGAAAAGGTCAAGGGGGCGATGATTATCACGGCCGATCATGGTAATTGCGAAGTCATGGTCGATCCTGTGACCGGCGGCCCGCATACGGCCCATACGCTCAATCCTGTTCCCGTAGCGCTGGTTGGCGGGCCAGAAGGTGCGAAATTGCGCCAAGGACGTTTGTCCGATCTCGCCCCGACCCTGCTTGAACTGATGGGTTTGCCTAAACCCCCGGAAATGACCGGGGAAAGCCTGCTGTCATGAAACCGGCTGCTCTGGCAGTGTGTCTGTTTTTGGCCTTGCCGGCGCTGGCCCAGCCAGACGCTTCCAAGGCTGCTTTGGATGCAGCGCAGATGCTCGAACAGGCGTCCATCGCGTTATCCGAAGCCGAAAGTGCCCGGGACCGGGTCAATGCTCTTACGGAGACGATCCATGCCTATGAGGCCGGGTTGGGTGCGATGCGGGTGGGACTGCGCCAAGCGGCTACCCGCGAGGCGCAACTGAGTGCCGAGTTGCGGACGCGCGAAAAGGAAATCCGGCGATTGCTTGGTGTTCTGCAAACCATTGAAACGACCGAACCACCCGTTTTGATGTTACATCCCTCCGGCTCGCTGGGGGCTGCCCGCGCGGGTATTATGCTGTCCGAGGTCACCCCCGGCCTGAACGCCAGCGCGCAGGAACTGGCGCAGGACCTGAATGAAGTGCAGACATTGCGTGTCTTGCAGCAAAAGGCCTCGGAAACTTTGACAGAGGGTCTGACGGGCGTTCAGGCGGCCCGCACCCGCCTGAGCGAGGCAATCGCTGACCGCACGGATTTGCCCCGCCGTTTCGTGGAAGACCCGGTGCGTACGGCCATTCTGATCTCATCGACCGAAACACTGGATGGTTTTGCAAGTGGTCTGTCCGAGATCTCGGAAGGAGAGATCCTCGACAGCAATGCCAGCGTCTTGGACAGGAAAGGCCGGATATCAATGCCGGTACAGGGCATCTTGCTGCACAAGGCCGGTGAAACGGACGCCGCTGGTGTCACGCGCCCCGGCCTGATCGTGGGGACACGCCCGCGCGCCTTGGTCACATCGCCAACCGCTGCGACAATTCGCTATCGCGGGCCGCTGCTGGACCTCGGGAACCTGATAATACTTGAACCTCAATCGGGTCTTTTGTTCGTGTTTTCCGGTTTGCAGGAGGTCTATGGCCAGACCGGTCAGGTGATCCCAGAGGGCACACCAGTTGGTCTGATGCCCGGTGAAATGCCGGAAATAGGCGCAATTTTGTCAACAAGCAGTGATGGCACTGGAACTGACCGCTCAGAAACGCTCTATATAGAGGTAAGAGAAGACAATCGCCCCGTGGACCCGGAATCGTGGTTTCGGACCGACAAGGATGGATAAACGCGTATGAAGAAATTTGTGGTGGCCGGTCTGGCTGGAACTGTGGCAGGTATTCTTGCAACAACTCAGATTGCAGGACCCCTGCTGGCGCAGGAGGCCGAGAACAAGGCAAGCGTCTATGAACAGCTGGATTTGTTCGGCGACATTTTCGAACGTATCCGCGCCCAGTATGTCGAGGAGGTTGAGCCGGAAGAACTGATCGAGGCGGCCATTGACGGTATGTTGACATCTCTTGATCCGCATTCGAGTTATCTTTCTCCTGACGACGCCGAACAGATGCGCGTGCAGACCCGGGGTGAGTTTGGTGGGTTGGGTATCGAAGTCACGCAGGAAGAAGGCTTTGTCAAAGTCGTCTCACCTATTGACGATACCCCCGCCGACGCAGCCGGAATCGAAGCCGGGGATTTCATCACCCATGTGGACGGCGAAAGTATTCTGGGCCTGACACTGGACAAAGCGGTTGACCTGATGCGCGGCCCGGTCGGATCCGAAATTATCATCACCGTCGTACGCGAGGGTGAGCCTGATCCCTTCGATGTCACAATTATCCGTGATACAATCAAGTTGACCGCTGTGCGCGCACGGACCGAAGGCACCAGTGTCGTGCTGCGTGTAACCACGTTCAACGACCAGACCTTCCCGAACCTGCAGGAAGGATTGCAGGAACAGATTGCCGAAGCGGGTGGCATCGACAAGGTGAACGGTTTTGTTCTGGACCTGCGCAACAACCCAGGCGGCCTGTTGACTCAGGCGATCAAAGTCTCGGACGCGTTCCTGAACGAAGGCGAAATTGTTTCCACGCGCGGCCGCGACCCGAATGAGGGTGAGCGGTTCAACGCCACCCCCGGGGATCTGGCTGAAGGCAAGCCAATTGTGGTGCTGATCAATGGCGGCTCGGCCTCGGCATCCGAGATTGTGGCCGGTGCATTGCAGGATCATCGCCGCGCTATCGTTGTGGGCACCAAGAGCTTTGGCAAAGGATCCGTGCAGACGGTCATGCCGCTGCGCGGCGACGGCGCTATGCGCCTGACCACATCGCGCTATTACACGCCATCAGGACGATCAATCCAGGCCCTTGGCGTCAGCCCGGACATCATTGTTGAACAGCCTCGCCCTGCACCTGCAGAAGAAGAGGAAGAGAGCAACGGGCGTACCCGGTCCGAAGCTGACCTGCGCGGCAGTCTGAACAATGACAGCCTGAGCGAGGATGAAATCCGCCAGATCGAGGAAGATCGTGCAAGGGCCGAAGCAACCGCTGAGTTGAGGAAAGAGGATTATCAACTGGCATATGCCATAGACATCCTCAAAGGCTTGTCAGCGTTCACCCCGCACGGGCCGTCCCAATAACCAAACCAATGGGTCGCGTACAACGCGGCCCTTTTCTTTCTCGCGAGATTTCATTTCATCATCCAGCAGCGCAATCCGAAGGCGTCGCGCAGAGTGCGCATAACCGAATGGATGATCCGATTTCGCAAGCGTTTCAGCCGTCTCCGCGGCTTACCCGTCGGAACGCGCGTTTCAGCATATCCAGCTCCGCGCGCAAAAGGTCCAATTCAGCCCTGAGATCATCGGCGGCGGGCTCTCCTGCTATTATGGAGAAACTCCCAATTTTATCGACACTGCCTGCGTCGACTATGACGAAGCTGTGCACGCCTTCGGACAGGGCTGTGACGGGTACCTGCACATACAGATTCCATCCGTTGTCTGTAGGTGAAAGCTCAACACTCTCCAGAGCTTTGCCCAGATATCGAACCTCCAACTCTGGTTGCCGTTCGGCCTCAACATGGCCGTGCCAAATACCGTTTTCGAACCGAATGAAAGTCAGGGATGGTTGTGTCATCTTTGATCGTCTCACAAGTCCGCGCGATGGAAGCGGCAAAACGTAAGGTCTCGCACACTCATACGGTTCATCTGCGGTTTCTCAAAAATAAGATCCAGCCAGATCTTTTCGATCCGACGTTCATTCAGAGGCAGGTGAGCCAGGTCGAAATCAACTGCGTTTACGGTTTCAGAAGGGTCTAGCTGCCGCAAAACCTGCTCCATGTTGGGCCCGTGCTGAACATTGAGACGCGCAAACACGCCAGACGGTTTCTCGCAGTCAATCAGGGTTTCCAACCGGATCAGATGCTCGCGTGTCAGGTCGCGGGCGACCTCACGCGGCAAATCGATTGATACCGACAGGAACGACCCCTCGAAGCCAAAGACCTCGACCTCCAGACTGAACGGGGCCAGATCACTTGCCCCCCGGTTGCGGATTTGCCGCACAGCGATTTCGGTCAACGGGCAGTCGTGAAATAAGCTGACCTGATCGTCCATTACCGTTTTACGGGGAACAGAGGCCATGCCGGATTGCAACAACGGCGCGCGCCACAGGCTTGGTCGCCAGCTCCAGTCGGTGCCGACAGGCCGGTGAAACTGAGTTGATCCTATTTTCGGGCGGAGCAAGCGCGCATCTGCCAGTTGGATCAGGCGATCCAGTTGTCCACGCAGACTGCGCGCCTGATCGCGTTTCACCCGCAACTCGGCCTGCGCCGAATCTGGCGCCTGCCGCACGGCCCGGCGCCAGCGGCCGAGCGTCCGGCGATGAATATAGCGATCCAGAATCCTGCGCATGGTCTCTTCGTCCGATAATGTCCTTCTTTAGTCAAAGAAATGAGTAGGAATAAACCCGCAATCACAAAAACACTACTTAAGCGCTACGTTTTCCGGTTGGTGGCTAAGCGTAAAAAAGATAGGTGCCGGATTAGGAGCCTGACCCCGTCAATTCTTGCAATACGTCGGGTCAATGCTTACCGTCTGTTTCCTAAAAATGGGTTACCCCTGAACAGCCAAACATCAGTTCAGCTATCGATAAGGCCAGGCTATGGAGCCCACATTATTTTCCTTTATTTGGAAGCATTCAAAAAAACAGCAACTTGTCCTGCTGCTGTTAACGGTCCTGTCTTTCCCGTTTCTGTATGCGTCGCTGGAGCTGCCTAAGCAAATCATCAACGATGCCATCGGTGCGCCAGGCGATACGGTGACAATCTGGGGCATTACAGTGTCTCAGGTTCAGTACCTGATGATATTATGCTTTGCATTTCTGGCTACTGTAATTGCCAGCGGGTTGATGAAGATGCGCATCAATACGATGAAAGGCATCTTGTCCGAACGCATGCTGCGCCGTCTGCGCTATACCCTGATTCAACGCACAATGCGGTTCCCAAAGTCCTATTTCGCGACCACCAGCCAAGGAGAGCTGGTCTCGATGATCACATCCGAGGCCGAGCCGATGGGCGGCCTTATGGGGGATGCGATCGCGCAACCGGTGTTTCAGTTTGGTCAGATGATGACAATCGTCACCTTTCTGTTCATGCAAAGCATCTGGTTCGGTCTGGCAAGCATCGCGCTGATCCCGCTTCAGGCCTGGTTAATTCCCAAGCTACAACGTCAGATCAACTTGCTGAACAAGGATCGTATTCAGGAGGTTCGGCGTCTGAGCTCGGAAATCGGGGAAAGCGCGGCGGGCATCAGTGACCTGCGCACGAATGGCGGTTGGCGGTATCGTCTGGCGCAGTTCAGTCACAGGTTGGGGACCTTGTTCGAGATCCGGTTCAAGATCTACAACAAGAAATTCTTTATGAAGTTCCTGAACAATTTGATCACTCAGATGACGCCATTTCTGTTTTATTCGGTGGGCGGATACCTGGCGATCACGGGCGAGGTGACAGTAGGTGCACTGGTTGCCGCGTTGGGCGCGTACAAAGACCTAAGCGGGCCCTGGAAAGACCTTCTGACCTACTACAACCAGGTACAGGACATGTCCCTGCGGTGGGAGGTGGTCACCGAAAGATTTGCCCCGGACAACATGATCCCCGAAGAGCTGTTCATCGGCGAGCCGGAAACCATCCCACATCTGACCGGTGATATCGAATTGCGCAATGTGACCGTTCGCGATGGCGACGGCAAAACCATTCTGGAAGACATTGATCTGACCATCCCGCGGGGCGCGCGTGTGGCGATTCAATCAACCCATGCGTCGGAACGTAGTGCGTTGGGCCAGTTGCTGACCCGCGAGGTTCTGCCTGTTCAGGGGGATGTGGTCATAGCTGGCCACAAGCTGGACGAATTGCACCAATCAGTTATCGCGGCCCGGATCGGGTATGCCTATTCACGCCCCTATCTGTTTGACGGGACTTTGGGCGATAACCTCATGATGCCGTTGCGCACCCACCCGCAACACGAGGCAGATGCCATAAGAACCCCGTCCCGTCGTCAGATCGAGTCTGTTCGGGCGGGTAACCCACCGGACTCGCTGGAAGATGAGTGGATTGATCCGGGGCTTGCCGGTCTGGACGATATCGATGGGATACGTGACTGGTGGTTCCAGCTGGTGGAAGCCATGGGGATTGACGAGTTCATGTTCCGGCGCACTCTGCGCTCCCAGTTTGATCCAGAAATACACCCTGTACTGGCACAGGAAATAGTCAGGCTGAGAGAAACCATCGCAGAACGGCTGAAGGCAAAAGGACTGGATCGGTATGTTTATCGGTTCGATCCCAACCAGTTTAACCCGGCTGTCCCGCTTGGGGGCAACCTGTTGTTCGCGGCACCGTCGCGAGACATATCTCCAGACATTCTGGCCGGAGACGCGCGGTTCGTGCAATTGCTCAGCACCCATGATCTGGCAGATGACGCGATCAGCATATCGAATGCTGTCATGGATACTCTTGGCAAGACATTTGGGCGGGACGGGGCTGACCATCCTCTGTTTCTGCGGCTTGGCATGTCAAAGGACATGTATCATCGGCTGCTCGACATCCAGGACCGGCGCAAAGCCAAAGGGAATGCCGCGCTGAGCGATCAGGAGCGCGCCTTGCTATTGACAGTGCCTTTCCTTCTGACCGCAGAACAGATCGGTCCTGATTTCCCAGAGGAATACAAGGAAAAAATACTTGCTATCCGCAAGACCCAGGCTGAACGGTTGCGTGGTGCCATGGACGGTTTGTTCATGTCTGTGGCGCCTGACATCTATGTGCCGCGCTTGACCGTGATGGAGAACGCGATCTATGGCCGGATATCGTTGATGGCGGGTGCCCATGCCGAAGATATCGAAGACATCGTTGCAGAGGCCATGAACGAAGCCGGTCTGCGCCGTCGGGCAGCGGCCATTATTTATGACCTTCCGTCCGGGCTGGGCGGCAACAACCTTCCAACCGTGTTTCAGGAGCGTGCCGCTTTTTCGCGCGCAGGCATCAAACGCCCCGACATCCTGATCCTGGACAAGGCACTAGCCAGCCACGACTCGGAAAGCCGGTTGCGCACGCGTCTGAAACTACGGGAACTGCTGCCCGATTCCATCATGATATTCATGGAGGATCATTTTGCACATCCCGAAGCCTATGACTTGTTTGTGGAAATCAAGGATGGACGGATCGACGGCGTCTCGCGAAGCAGACCAGCGCATGAGGACAGCACGTCGGACGATCTGAGCCGGAAACTCGAGATCCTGTCAGCAACGCAGCTGTTTTCAGGCCTGGATGGCAGAAACCAGAGGCTGCTGGCGTTTTCGGCGCAATGGTACGAAGCCAGCGCCGGGCAAGTCATTTTTTCCCGCGGTCAGGCACCGGATGCGGCCTATTTGTGTATTTCAGGACAGGCCAAACTGGATTGGTCCAATGAGGATGGAACGAAACGTACAATCTCGATCATAGAACCCGGTCGGCTTATCGGAGACCTGTCCATCATTACAGGGGAACCAAGGCAGCTGGATCTGGTCGCGACGGAAGATAGCAGCTTTTTGCGTATCGGCGCGGAAGAGCTGCGTGCCGTTGTTGAAAGCGATTCTTCGGTCGCTATGCAGTTGCTACAGACGGTTGCAGGGTATCTGACGACGCTCTCGAACAGAATCAGCGTGGCCCAGAACGCCGAAGACATGTTTCCGCCCGTGACAGATGAAACGGCGCAGGAAGGTATTGGTAAGGATGCCTAGTGCGTATTCAGCTCATGCGCGTTTGATCGAAACAGCCCGCGCCAAACCCGAACTCTGGCGTCTATTGCTGGGGCTGGCATTGATCGCCGTTTTGGTCAGCGTTTTGAACCTGGTGTTTTTCACCGTGGTCGCGGGGTTGGGCTCAGCGAAGTGGGCTCAGGAACTTTTGCAAGGCAGCACACCTTTGGCGCTGCTTTTGTTGCTGGCCAGTTTCGGGTTCATCATTCTTGGCGTGGCAGTGGCCGCGCGTCAGCTGCAGCACCGATCCTTGGGATCAATTTTCGGCCAGCGGGGTCTGGTTGCGACCCAATTTCTGAAAGTGCTGAAAGCCCTGCTTGTCTTGGGCGCTGTCGGTGTCTTGCTACCGCCCTACGGTTTGGGGGGATCTCTGTCAAAGAATCTGCCATTTTTAACATGGCTCTTGTTGCTTCCGGTCTCGGTATTGGTTGTCCTGATTCAGACCAGCGCCGAAGAAGTTCTGTTTCGAGGGTACATTCAGCAAGCCCTTGCCGCCAGGTTTCAGTCGCCCGTCATTTGGATGGGGATACCGTCTGTTTTGTTTGCCGCTGGCCATTACACAACGGAACTGGCAGGAGAAAATGCAATTCTGTTTGTGCTGTGGGCATTAATGTTTGGGATGCTTGCATCCGATCTCACAGCGCGATCAGGGACATTGGGGCCAGCTATCGCCTTACATTTCTTCAATAACATCATCGCGCTATTGTTCGTTTCCCTGCCGGGTAATCTGAGCGGGCTGGCGCTTTTCTCGCTTCCGTTCGATGCATCTGACGCCGAACAGCTTCGTCCCTGGCTGTTGGTGGATTTGGCGGTGATGTTCGTATGCTGGCTGGCGGCGCGGCTTGCGATCAGGCGTTGATTGCATTTCTTCCCGTGGCGTCTTATTTGACGTCAACACCGCACAAGCCAAGGTTCCGACATGAACTGGATCACAAACTACGTCCGCCCCCGGATCAACTCGATCTTCTCTCGCCGCGAAGTGCCCGAAAACCTCTGGCAGAAATGTGACGAGTGCGGAACGATGCTGTTTCATCGTGAACTAGCGGAAAATCAGAACGTCTGTACCCAATGTGACCATCACATGGCGATTACTCCACGCGAGCGGTTTAATCACCTGTTCGACGGCGGTATTTTCACTGAGGTTGCAGTGCCAGCGCCAAAAGAAGATCCCTTGCATTTCCGCGACCAGAAGAAATACCCCGAGCGTATGCGAGCGGCGCAGAAAAAGACCGGCGAAAAAGAGGCGATGCTGGTTGCCAAAGGCGAAATCGGGCGCACGCCTATCGTTGCGGCAGCGCAGGATTTCTCCTTCATGGGCGGATCAATGGGCATGTATGTGGGCAACGCGATCATCGCGGCCGCTCAAGAAGCGGTTAAGCTAAAGCGCCCACTGATCCTGTTCTCGGCAGCGGGTGGAGCGCGGATGCAGGAAGGTATACTCAGCCTGATGCAAATGCCGCGCACAACCGTGGCCGTCGAAATGCTGAAAGAAGCAAATCTGCCCTATATCGTTGTGCTGACCCATCCCACCACCGGTGGTGTGACGGCGTCATATGCGATGTTGGGCGATGTCCACATCTCGGAACCGAACGCGCTGATCTGCTTTGCCGGTCCCCGAGTTATCGAGCAGACGATTCGCGAAAAGCTGCCCGACGGCTTCCAGCGGGCCGAGTACCTGCTGGATCACGGGATGCTGGACCGTGTCACCAAACGTACCGAGATGCGTGACGAACTGATCACCATCACCCGGATGCTGATGAACCAACCGCCGGCGATCAAAGGTGACCTGCCAGCACCGACACCGGATGAAACGGCCAAGGTCGCGCAGGCCGAAGAGACCGGGAAAAAATGAACACCAAGACATCTGACGCCATCCTCGACCGGATGATGGCGCTACACCCCAAGATCATTGATTTGACCTTGGATCGCGTCTGGCGATTGCTGGCCGCCTTGGACAATCCGCAGCTCAAGCTGCCACCGGTTATCCATGTTGCCGGGACCAATGGCAAAGGCTCGACCCAGGCCATGATCCGGGCGGGCTTGGAAGGGGCAGGGCGTTCCGTTCATGCCTACACCTCGCCCCATCTGGCGCGATTTCACGAACGTATCCGGTTGGCGGGCGAACTGATTTCAGAACCCGACCTGACTGCGGTTCTGGATGAGTGCTACGCGGCGAATGGCGGCGAAAACATCACGTATTTCGAGATCACAACCTGCGCTGCCTTGCTGGCCTTCTCTCGCTGCAAAGCGGATTACACTCTGCTTGAGGTCGGTTTGGGCGGACGGCTGGATGCAACAAATGTGATTGATGAACCGGCGGTGACAGTCATTACGCCTGTTTCAATCGATCATGAACAGTATCTGGGCGACACCTTGGGAAAGATTGCCGCCGAAAAGGCGGGCATTATCAAACCCGGTGTGCCATGCATCGTCGGCCCGCAGGAAGACGAGGCACTGGAGGTGATCGAGTACACAGCCGCCCGGTTGGGCGCACCGCTGCTTATACATGGCCAGCATTGGCACGTTCATGAAGAAAACGGGCGCTTGATCTATCAGGACGAAACCGGGTTGCGTGATCTGCCGCTCCCCAACCTGCTGGGTGCACATCAGTTCCAAAATGCCGGTGCCGCCTTGGCGGTTCTGCGTCATCTTTCAATGGGTGACACTGCCTACGAGGCTGCCGTGTCCAATGCCGATTGGCCCGCGCGTATGCAACGTCTCAAAACCGGTCCGCTGACCGAGCAAGCCCCCCAGGTCGAACTGTGGCTGGATGGAGGGCATAACGCGGCCGCAGGAATCGCGCTGGCCGATGTGCTGGCAAAGATGCCGCAACGCCCCACGCATTTAATCTGCGGTATGCTCAACACGAAAGACGTGACTGGGTATCTCGCGCCACTGTCCAGACTGGTTGCAAGCCTGACCGCCATCTCCATACCAGGCGAGGCGGCCACGCTCAGCGCCGATGAAACCGCCGCCGCTGCCACCAAAGTTGGCCTGCCTTCTTCAGTCGCTGCAAGTGTTTCGGAAGCGTTGAAGACAATCACGGACAAAGACCCACAGGCGCGTGTCCTGATCTGCGGCTCCCTTTATCTTGCCGGAAACATCCTGCGCGAAAACGGTTAAGCTTCATCTTTTCGCAAATACTCCGGGGGAGGCGCGCGCAGCGCGACGGGGGCAGAGCCCCTACTTCCCCCAGTTCTGGTCCTGCATTTCCCGCAGGCGCGATGCAGTACGCTCAAACTCAAAGGTGCCTTCTCCTTCGACATACAACATCTCGGGTTCCGCCGCAGCCGAGCAGATCAACCGAACTTTTGCCTCGTAGAGCGCATCTATCAGGATGACAAAGCGCTTGGCTTCATTGAAGTTATTTCTCGACAAACGGGGGATATCCTCAAGCACCAACACTTTAATTGCTTCTGCGATAGCCAGATAGTCCGCCGGTCCCAGCATCCGGCCACACAGGTCATAAAACGAAGCCCGTGCAACCCCGTTGCGAAATGCGGGCAGTTCGACGGCGCGGCCTTTGACCTGCAATATCAACGGATCAGCAGGTCCGCCTGCAAGATCGTTCCAGACATCCCGTAATTTCTGCCGCGCTTCTGGTCCGATGGGTGTAAAATAGACCGGAGCCCCCTCTAATCTGTTCTGACGGTAATCCGTGGGCGATACCAGTTCCCATACCTGCAACTGGTCTTTGATATGGGCAATAAAAGGCAGGAACAATTGCCGGTTCAACCCATCCTTATACAGCGCGTCCGGATGCCTGTTCGACGTGGTCACGACAACAACGCCACCTTCATGCAGCAGGTCAAACAAACGGCCGACGATCATCGCATCCGTAATGTCAGTGATCTGCATCTCGTCGAAGGCCAGCAGGCGGACGGATTTCACCACCTCCTTTGCCACGGGTGCCAGAGCATCTTCGACGTTCTCTTTCCGGGCCTTGTGCATTCCGGCATGGATTTCCTGCATGAAGGCATGAAAGTGAACGCGCCGTGCGGGGACTTCACCCAGCGTGTCGACGAACATGTCCATCAGCATCGATTTACCACGTCCGACGCCACCCCACAGGTACAGGCCTTTAGGTGGAGGCGGAGCCTTGCGGAAAAACCCTCGTTTAACCGGCTCGGCCAGTGCTGCACGGATGCGCTCAAACTGGGGTAACACGGCTTCTTGAGCGTCGTCACGCGTCAGAGTTCCATCCTCGACGCGGGCTTCGTAGTGCGAAATCAGATCCGTCATGACCCAGAGCCTTACCCATGACCCAGCCCGTTGAAAAGAAGCCTTTTCCCTGACGTATCAAATTTGCTTATCCGTGACCGCAAATCTGTTGAATTGACGCAACCCGTAAATCCAGTACGGTCCGTCGGACCAAGCTACCCGAGGTCTCTATGCCGCAATCCACCCGCATGTTGAACCCGATCCTGATCATTGGATGCATCATCATCACGGTCAGCTTTGCCGTGCGCGCGTCTTTCGGCGTGTTTCAGATTCCGATCGCCAGTGAATTTGGCTGGCTGCGCACGGATTTCTCATTGGCGATTGCAATCCAGAATCTGGCTTGGGGCATCGGTCAACCGATCTTTGCAGCTATCGCTGAGAAAGTAGGAGACCGAAAGGCCATTATCCTCGGCGCCTTGACCTATGCTGCTGGTCTGGTTCTGTCGGCCTGGTCCGTCACACCGCTCGAGCATCAGGTTTATGCGTGGCTGGTTGGGTTTGGCATTGCCGGTACCGGGTTCGGTGTGGTTTTGGCTGTGGTCGGTCGCGCTTCCTCTGATGAAAACCGGTCCATGTCGCTGGCCATCGTTACCGCCGCGGGCAGCTTTGGGCAGGTTCTGGGCGCGCCGACGGCTGAGTGGTTGCTGTCATTCCTGCCCTGGCAACAAGTCTTCGTCGTGTTTGCCGCTGCGATTCTTGCGCTGGTATTGACCTTGCCTTTCATGCGGGCGCCTCAACCAGCTTCAAAGGCAGAGTTGCAAGAAAGCATGGGAGAAATTCTGGGGAAGGCGTTCCGAGATCCTTCTTATGCTTTGATATTTATTGGGTTTTTTAGCTGCGGTTACCAACTTGGATTTATCACGGCCCACTTCCCCGCATTCGTGACCGAGATGTGCGGACCGATCCAAGCCGGCAGCGTGCTGCATTCCATCGGCATCACATCCACGTCCGCACTTGGCGCGGTATCGATTTCACTGATTGGTTTGGCCAATATCGCCGGGACCCTTGTGGCAGGTTGGGCGGGTAATCATTTTCCCAAGAAATATCTGCTGGCCTCGGTTTATGCCGGTCGAACGCTTGCTGCGGCGTTGTTCATCATTTTCCCGATAACGCCGCTGTCCGTCATTACATTCTCGCTGGTGATGGGGTCGCTTTGGTTGGCCACCGTTCCGCTCACGTCGGGTCTTGTCGCGCACCTCTATGGTTTGCGTTACATGGGAACACTCTATGGCATAATCTTCTTCAGCCATCAGGTTGGCAGCTTCCTGGGCGTCTGGCTGGGTGGGCGCATGTATGACCAGTATGGTGACTATGCCCTGGTCTGGTGGATCGGTGTGGCAATTGGGGCCTTTAGCGCCATCGTTCATCTACCGATCCGAGAGAACCGTCTGGCAGTCCCTGCCTGAAGTGACGTTTCGCGCTCGACCTACGTGCGCGTGCCAAGGGTAAAGCCGTGTGGGGTGTTAATCTAGCCGACTCGGTCCGGAAACAATCCTGCAAGGCCTTCGGCCGAGGCGGCACAGACGCCGCGTTCGGTGATAAGCCCCGTCACCAGCCGGTTGGGTGTGACATCAAAGGCAGGATTGCCACCTTCCGTCCCGTTCGGGGTGACGCGAACATCGGCAATATCCCCCTGTCCATCCACGCCCATGACATGGGTCACTTCTTTTGTATCGCGTTCTTCGATCGGGATTTCCGACACTCCATCCCGAACCGTCCAGTCAATCGTGGGCGAGGGCAGGGCGACATAAAACGGAACCCCGTTGTCCCGCGCCGCCAAGGCTTTCAGGTAGGTGCCGATTTTATTGCAGACATCGCCTTGTGCCGTGGTCCGGTCTGTACCGGTGATGACTGCGTCAACCAAACCATGTTGCATTAGGTGACCACCTGCATTGTCCACGATGTAACGATGGGGAATGCCGTGTTCACCAAGCTCCCAGGATGTCAGCGCCCCCTGATTTCGTGGTCGGGTCTCATCCACCCAGACATGAAGCGGAATGCCCGCGTCATGCGCATGATACATCGGGCTTGTCGCCGTTCCCCAATCCACCGTTGCCAGCCAACCGGCATTGCAATGCGTCAATAGCCGCACCGGTTCACCTGCGGGCTTTCGGGCTGCAATTTCTTTGATCAGTTGCAGCCCGTGGCGACCTATCGAGGCATTGATCTCAACATCTTCGTCTGCAACCTCCTGTGCCAGTGCCCAGGCCCGTTCAGCACGATCACTTGGGGCAAGTGGCATCAGCGAGTCGCGGCATCTGTCCAATGCCCATCGCAGGTTGATGGCCGTTGGCCGGGTCGCGTGCAATACGTCATATGCGGCATCGAACGAAGCGTCAGAGCTGTCACGGGACATCTGTTCGGCAATTCCAAACGCGGCTGTTGCACCAATCAGTGGCGCACCCCTGACCCACATGTCGCGGATCGCTGTCGCAAATTCATCCAGCGTTTTCAGGGTAACCACCCGAAAGTCATGGGGCAGCCAACGCTGGTCGATAACCCGAACCTCACCTGCCGATTTGTCCCACCAAATCGACCGGTAATGAGCACCCTGTACTTTCATAATTCGGTCTCCGTTTGCGAATAGCCTGATCAGAAGTCTTTCGCAGCCTGCGTTCTTTCGGCGGGCTTGTAAACGGGCGTTTCTGGTTACCGGCTGGCATTTTAGCTTGCCGGTGACTGCACTTACCCTCGGGTCGCTGCGCGAAGTTCCCGCTCTAACGCATCCAGAAACCTCGAACGATCTGCTTTGCTGAACGGTCGACCGCCGCCTCCGGCCCCCAATGGATTGGCGGCCCGCAGATCAGCCATCAAATCACGCATCGCCAATTGCTGGCCAATGTTGGCTGCCGTAAAGGCCTCGCCGTTGGGGCGCAAAACTCGGGCACCTGTTTCGACGCATTTCGCGGCCAGAGGGATATCAGAGGTCACAACTACATCCCCAGCGCCACAGCGTTCTGCAATCCATTTGTCGGCTTCGTCAGCACCTTCCGAGACCACGATGACCTGTACAAGCGGGTTTGCTGACGGTCGAAGACCGCCATTCGACACCAGTGCCATAGGCACCTTGTGTCGTGTTGCAACCCGTTCGGCCTCGGCCTTTACAGGGCAGGCATCGCCATCGACATACAGCGTTGTCACGCCTTTTTGGCCTCTTTTTTCTCTGGTTCAGCAGGTTTCTTCCGCACCTTGAATTCCTCCGGGATCGGCATCCGGTTGAAAGCATCCAGCCCGGCGATCTTGTAAGCCTCGGCCAGAGTTGGATAGTTGAACGTGTTCTGAACGAAGTAATCGACAGTTCCCTTTAGATTCAGCACCGCCTGAGCGATGTGGATCAGTTCGGTCGCACCTTCGCCCACAATCTGCACGCCCAAGACACGGCGGGTTTTAAGCGAAAACAGCATCTTCAGCATGCCGTGTTCCAGCCCCATGATATGCCCGCGCGAGGTCTCGCGGAATCGGGCCACGCCAACCTCATAGGGAATGCCACGCTCCTGAAGTTCTTCCTCGGACATGCCGCAGGTGGAAATTTCGGGAACCGAGTAGATGCCATAGGGGTACCATGGGCTTTCCGGCAGCGTAGGTGTCTCGAGCGCATGGCAGGCAGCCACACGCCCTTGCTGCAATGAAGTCGAGGCCAGCGAAGGGTGACCGATCACATCCCCGGTCGCGTAGATATGCGGAACCGCGGTCTGATATGTCTTGCGGTCTACCTTGATCCGGTTACGGTGATCGGTTTCCAGTCCGACTGAGTCCAGATTGAGTTTCGATGTTGCGCCCATGCGCCCGGCTGCAAACAGCAGCATTTCGGCCCGCACGTGACGCCCGTTTTCAAGGGTCACTTCCACATGCTCGCCCGCATCTTCAATCTTTTCGACAGCTGACCCTAAACGCAGATCAACACCGTTTTCGCGGATCTGATGGGTGAAATCATGAATCAATCGGCTATCGATGAAGTCCAGAAACGTATCCCGCGGCTCGATCAGCGTCACCCGAACGTCCAGTGCGGAGAACATCGTGGCGTATTCGACCCCAATGACCCCGGCACCGATAACAACCAGTGAACGCGGGATTTCTGCCATTTCCAGAAACTCGTCGCCATCGACCACGGTCTTGCCGTTGAATGGAACATAGTCGGGGCGATAGGTCTTGGTCCCCGTTGCAATCAGAAACTTGGCGGCCGTTACACGTGTGGTCTCTCCGGCATCAGTGGCGACTTCCACTTCATGTGGTCCGACAAACTTGGCTAAACCGTCGAGAGTATCGACGTGGTTCCGGTTGAACTGATGTTCCAGCACGTCGACTTCGTGATCGAGCGTCATATGCAGGCGCGCTTTCAGATCATCGGCGCGGATCTGGTCCTTGACCCGATAGGAACGGCCATAAAAGCTGCGCTCGCGCCAGCCCGACAGGTTCAGAACCGTTTCGCGCAATGTCTTGGATGGGATAGTTCCGGTGTGAACGGACACCCCACCAAAACGGTCTTTTCGGTCAATCACCAGAACCCGTCGCTTGAGCTTGCCAGCCTGAATGGCCGCAGAACGCCCCGAAGGCCCGGACCCGATGATGACCAGATCATAGTCGTATTTGCTCATATCTCAGTCTCCGTACAGCGCTTCGGCGTGGAAAACGATGTGATCTTCCATGAAGGTAGATACGAAGAAATACGAATGGTCATACCCCGGCTGGAGGCGGAAGGTTGCTTGCTGGCGACGCTCAGCGATGGCTTGGGCAAGCGCTTCTGGGCGCAGCAGGTCCATAAACTGATCATTGGTGCCCGTATCGATCAGGATGGGGCCGTCGAAACCGGTTTCTTTCATCAACAGGGAGGCATCGTGTTTGGCCCAAAGGGATTCATCATCCCCCAGATACGCGCCCAGCTGTTTGCGCCCCCAGTCTGCGCCCGTCGGGTTCGCGATGGGTGCGAAGGCCGAAACCGAGCGGTACCGTCCTGGAAGGTTCATGGCCAACGTCAATGCACCATGCCCGCCCATGGAATGACCCGTAATGGCCTGACGTTCGCTATCGATGGCAAAGTTTTCGAACAGCAGTGTGGGCAATTCGTCGGCAATGTAGTCCCACATCCGGAAATGCGGTGCCCAGGGCTCCTGCGTGGCGTTCACGTAGAACCCAGCGCCCTGACCCAAATCGTAGTCGTCATGGTCCGCAACACTTTCACCGCGTGGCGAAGAGTCGGGAAATACCACTGCAATGCCTTGTTCCGCAGCCCAAGCTTGTGCGCCGGCTTTTGTCATCGCGTTTTCATGGGTGCAGGTCAGACCAGACAGATACCACAAGATCGGAACCGGGCCATCTTTCGCCTCGGCCGGAAGAAAAAGGCCAAACGTCATGTCGCATTGGCATGTCGACGAAGCATGGCGATACACGCCTTGCACTCCGCCGAAACAGGCATTTTCCGAGAGGGTTTCCATCAGGCATCGTCCTTATTCTAGAGTCGCAACATGGCTAACGATCCACGGACCCGGCGTAAAGCCCGAGTGCCTTTGGGGTGAGTATTTTTAAAAAGGTGAAGGTCAGAGAGTTCCTTGAGCCGCAATTACAAGCGGTATGGTGACAATGCTGACGAGCGTCGACAGTAAAATAGCAGCCGAGGCGCGCTGTGGGGCAATGCCGTAATGCGCGGCCAGCATATAGACATTTCCTGCCACGGGCAGAGCTGCTGCTGCAATTGCAACGCTTGCCGGAAATGTTCCGACCGGGATCAGCCAGAGCAGGGCGATTGCTACGAAAAGCGGGTGGAGCACCAGCTTGCAGAAACTCAACCAGGCCGCGATCTGAATTCTTTCCGCGGATTTGCCAGCAAGGGACGCACCGATTGCAAAAAGCGCTCCGGGGGTTGCGGCACCACCGAGGATGGTCAGAAAGTTGTTCAGCGGATCGGGAACCGGGATTTGCAGGGATGACCAGACGAGCCCGGCAGAGATCGAGACAATCATCGGGTTCTTGAGCAGACCCATTCCAATCAGTTTGAATGTGGCTGGGGTCAGCCTTCCGTCGCGACCACCGTTGATCAGGATCACGATCAGAGACGAGAATACCACCAGATCTACGGTCAGGACCAGCATGACCGGACCAATAGCGGCTTCGGTGAACAGCAGCGCGAGCATCGGCAGGCCAAGAAAGCCAACGTTCCCAATAGCAGCGCATTGTGCCTCAACCGCCGAAGTAGGCACGTTAAGGCCGCGTATCCACGCTATGCAAGTTGCTATGCCATAAACAGCAGCGGTTCCTATGAGATAACCGAAGATCAGTCTTGCGTTGAAAATCTCTGCAAAGGGCAGGGTCGCGGCAAATCGAAACAACATTGCCGACAGCGCGAAGAAGAAGACGAACTTGGTCAGATATGCGGTTGCTTCGGCCGTAAAGAACCGTGTGCGCCCAGCCCAATAGCCAAGGCCGATGATTGCAAAAAAGGGAAGTGTACGCAAAAAGATATCGGCCATGGGCCAAGTCCTAGCACGGTTTAGAACCGTCGCAAGAGCGCAACTCCCCAAATTGGGCGAGGTCAGCGTTAAAGGGAATACGAGAATCCTTGTACCTGAACCGAACGGTTTATAAACTGTGACAGGTATTGATCGAGGAGATGACATGACCCAGACCGCCACCATCCTGCGCACAGGCCGAAAGTTTGATCAGGTTTTGCGCGGGGCCCGAGAGGTTTTCATGGCGGACGGATTCGAGGGCGCAAGCGTGGATGACATTGCCCGCGCGGCTGGAGTGTCAAAAGCAACCTTGTACAGCTATTTTCCGGACAAGCGCCTTTTGTTCATGGAAGTTGCACAAACGGAATGCTGTCTTATGGCCGAACGGGTCGTCGCGATGATCGACGAGACCAAACCCGCACGAGAAGTTTTGATGATCGCGGCCACACAGTTGACGGCGTTTCTAGTTTCAGATTTCGCGCAGCAGGTTTTCCGCATTTGTGTTGCCGAACGAGATCGGTTTCCGGAACTTGGTCGTGCATTTTACGAAGCGGGGCCGCAAAACGGCCAGCGTCAAATGGCAGAATACCTTGAAAAAGCCGTGGCTAAAGGTGAGTTAGCAGTTGAAAATGTCCAAATAGCGGCTGAGCAGTTTTCCGAGCTTTGCAAAGTACGGATCTGGACCCGGGCTGCATTTGGAATTCAGAATTCATTCAGCAAAGAAGAAATCGCTGAAGTAGCGACACAAGCCGTGGACATGTTTCTTGCCCGGTATGGGGTCTGATCCAAGAAAGAAATGGCCCATATCCGGATCAGGGACACAGGCCATTGCTCACACACCAGAACACTCGATGCAGTTCAGCTTACTGCGATAAGTCTTTTCAAACTCTTTACTTGTCGAACTATTGGCGTGGCTTGGGACCCAACATTGGCCGGAAAGAAAAGCAGGTCAGCGTTCAAACTTGTTGCCCAGCTTGATGCGCTTTAGCTCGCTAGCAACAGGCCAAGCCAGAAAGAAAACCAGCACAGAGCAAGGCTGATCAGAATATTGCCTGCTGCCAAAAGCAATGTGCGCTCGCGGTGAAGTTCGAGCGATTGGTAGGCAAAGCTGGAGAAGGTTGTAAAACCACCGCAAAACCCGAAAACAAGGCGTTTTTGGTCCTCGGGAATGTCTACTGGACCTCCCAAATACCCAACCCAGATCCCCAGCAGCAAGCTACCCAACACATTTACGAGCAAGGTTGCTAGTGGCAAGTCGTGCCGAATCCTCAGCGCCAGCCAATGGCGCATCACAGCCCCCAGACCTCCGCCCAACGCGAACATGGAATGAAGATACACTTCGCTCATGACGGCGTCTTTTCGGAATGAAAATGCCGTCCAAGTCTTTCACCAAACAGCGCGGCAGCAAGGCCAAATGAAACTTCCAGCCCGATTGCCAGGGACGTTACCCATAGGCCGCCGTCGGCTATTCGTTCAAGATCTGCGACAAAAGACGAAAAGGTCGACAATCCACCGCAAAACCCGACGGCGCCAAGATGCAGAACATGCGCGTGCACCTTATGGCGCACGGAATATAGCCAGCCCAGAACAAAACAGGCGACTACGTTGATGCCAAAAGTCGAGGTGAGAAAGCTTAGGCCTGGGATCTCTAGTGCAAACGCCTCACGCAACAACGACCCAAGCGCACCGCCTGCGAAGACGGACAGAAACATCACGCTTTTTCGGTCACGCCAGAGGTGGGATTGTGTGTTTGCCAAGGATCGGCCCTTTGTCGTCCGTTAAGCGTGATTTATCCGCCGGTTGCACCGGGTTCAACAGTTGGGCGGTTCGTAACATGATTTCACGTTTGCGTCCCTCAGCAGACATTTTTCCGCGGGCACTTGAAATAAAGTTTCAATCTGTTTCACGTTGAGTTCTGACAGCATGGCTCATCAGCCCGATAATAACACAAGGAGTATGGAACATGATTGTACGCAGAATTTTCTTTTTTCTGAGCTGTGTCTGTCTGCCGTTAGTTCTGATCCTTGGGTTCTTCTGGTCTCATGCGCTTTGGCTTCTGATCATTTTGGTGCCGTACGCGATCATCGGTCTTTATGATGTTCTGACGACCAGGCATAACGTCCTGAACAATTACCCGGTTCTTGGGCATTTCCGGTACATGCTGGAATTTGTAAGCCCGGAAATTCGCCAATATTTCGTGGAAACCAACGAAAGTGGACGTCCGTTCAACAGGATTGTCCGAGGGCTGGTTTATTCTCGGGCCAAGGGGCAGGTGGACACACAGGCGTTCGGCACACAATACGACATTACGGAAACCGGGTATCATCGCGCCAACCACTCACTAGCCCCCAAACATGTAGACAAAAGTGAAGAACGCATAATGCTGGGGGGTCCGCAATGTACGCAACCATACAGCGCCTCACGCCTTAATGTGTCTGCCATGAGCTTTGGCGCGCTCAGCGCCAATGCCATCCGCGCGCTGAACGGAGGAGCCAAGGATGGGGGGTTCGCGCATAACACCGGAGAGGGTGGGCTGTCACCGCATCATCTGGCCGAAGGCGGGGACATCATCTGGCAGATCGGGACGGGTTACTTCGGGTGCCGGACCCCTGCTGGTGGATTTGACAAGGACAAGTTTGCCGAAAAGGCAGGAAGGGACGTGGTCAAGGCTATTGAGATCAAGCTGTCACAAGGTGCAAAGCCCGCCCATGGCGGTGTTCTACCTGCTGCCAAAGTCGATGCCGAGATTGCCGAGATACGGGGAGTGCCCGAACATCAGGATGTGATTTCTCCGCCCACCCATAGTGCCTTCGATGGGCCCACAGGTTTGATGCATTTTGTCCAGCACCTGCGAGAAATGTCCGGCGGCAAACCTGTCGGGTTCAAGCTGTGCATCGGCAGGCCGTCCGAATTCATGGCGATCTGTAAAGCAATGCTTGAAACGGGTATCTTGCCGGATTTCATCACAATTGACGGGGCAGAAGGGGGCACGGGCGCAGCCCCGGTGGAATTCACCAACCGTTTGGGTATGCCCCTGAACGAAGCCTTGATCTTTGTCAGCAACTGTTTGCGCGGTGTCGGAGTACGCGACAAGATTCGGATCATCTGTTCCGGAAAAGTGGCGACCGGTTATGACATGGTCGAGAAGTTGGCGCTTGGTGCCGACATGTGCAACTCGGCGCGCGCGATGATGTTTGCGGTGGGTTGCATCCAGGCATTGCATTGCAACACAAACCGTTGTCCGTCAGGGGTGGCTACACAAGATCCCATCCGCGGGCGCGCTGTGAATGTGCCGCAGAAACGCCGGCGTGTTCATCGCTATCACGATGCCACACTGGAAAGTTTCCGCGAGCTTTTGGGCGCGATGGGCAAGGAAAAAGCGTCCGAGTTACATCCCCGTGATATCCTGCGCCGAACTGCGGACGAGCATGAGCGTACCTATGCCGAGCTTTATATTTATCTGGAGGACGGTGCCTTGTTAAAGGACGACATTCCCGAAGAATTTGCAGATGATTGGAACCGAGCTTCGGCGGCACAATTCTGAAAACCACATTAGGTAGCGCGATGATTGGTCATGTGAAAGCGCGGCCGTAATTGCCCGCTTTTTCCGCCGTCTTATGCAACTTTCGTTATCTGGGAATGGATCGCGGGTTGTTTGCCACGTGGGTGTTGATCTTGCGAATGCTCCATTCAACAGAATCTCTCATCGCGCGCCCCAACGCCAGGTCAAACGCGTTGATCAGATCCGGCGTCTGATCGCTTGCCGCCACGACGTTTTCCTGGAACGAGCTGGATGCAACGATTTTATCTTCGTATTCGTCGATCACCTTAATGTTAATACGAACTTCGACGCGAATTTTGGTTCCGTTCTCGGAATCTTCGATCACGACCCCCTGAAACTCTCGAAGGTCCGGGGCTATTACATAATCGGCCCGCAGGCCAACGGTTGAGCGTCCAACAGCTGCGACTTTGCCCGAGTTCTCAAAGCTTTCAACCAACAAGGTTTGAACGATCAAGGGTGCGCGATCCACCCAGCGGGCGCGGGGCAAATATTGAACCTGCAACGAGGTAGGCTGAATGGCTATCTGGTCCGTGTTCACTGCGGCAGTTGCCGTGGGTTCCTGAACGACGATCTGCTTTTCAATCCTGGGCAGCGCCGAGGAAAACGTGCTTTTTGGGGTCAGCAGATACAAATCATTTGGTTTCGCCGCTTGTTGCAACGTGCCCAGACCAGCGCAGCCGCCAAACAACGCGACCATCAACATTGCAAGTGCAGGCTTGATCATTGACGGAACTCCGATGCTTGGGTGCCCAGAAGGAAACGTGCCGGATCGCGTTCAACTTTGTCTACGAGGCGATCCAGACTGATAACAAGACGCTGGGATTCTTCGATGAAACGAACAAACTGAGGCAACCCGACCCGCAGGAAGTCTGACACTTGTCGGCGGTTGCTCTGAACAATGCCGTCGATGGTTCCCAGCAATTCGGACGCCGAATTTGACGCACTCAGGACGTCGTCCGAGATCTGGTCGATCTTTTCGGTAATGCCTGCGACGGTTTCTGTCACCTGATTGGCCGCCTTCCGGACATCTTCCGCAACAGGTGCCACGTCTTCCTCCATGACACGATTTGCAGAGTCAAAAGCGGATTCTGCCGAAGCCAACGCCCCCTTGGCGGACTCCATCGCCGTAGTAATCGAACCAAGCGTCGTATTGGCGTTCATCACGGTTTCGTTCACAATTCCAAGGGTGATGCTGCCTTCATCAGACAGAACGGTCAATCGTTCAGCCAGTTGCGAGCCTCGCTCGATGAAAGGCTTCACGTCCTGCTGCAAAATGCGGTCCGCCGTCTGAAGGGTTGTTTTTGCTTCGTCCAGCGCCGTTTTGGCGGACCCGGATGCCGTTTTGACGGCTTCCAATGTTTCCGTGCCGGTCTTGAGCGTTGTTTGCGCAGTTTCGATCAGCGGGTCCAGCCGCTTTGAAAACGCGCCAATATCCTGCGCAGCGCTGCCGATGTCATTTGCGACGGATTCAAAACTTGTCAGTGTCTTGTCCAGTTTACCCGTAGCCGAAGCAAGATTGTCCAGAATACCGCTCACAGCTTCCCGGTTTTTATCATCGACGACTTTGTTCAGGTTTTCCAAAAGTGTCACGGCTTCATCCAGTACTTTTGGCGCGCCTTCGAACAGGGATTGAATTGCGCTGCGTTTGCTCTTGATAACACTCTTTTGTGGCAATCGTTCAGCGTTAGCCGATCCGCCGGTCAGTTCAACATAGCCAACACCGGTCACGCCAAGTGACTGAAGCTGCGCGATTGTCTCATTGGTTATCGGAATGTCTGCGTCCACTTCGATCCGCACCCGAACCTTTGACGGATCATTTTCATCCAGTTGCAAGGAAACGACCTGCCCGACCGGCAGGCCGTTGAAGTTCACGCCGCCGGCTGCCGACAGACCTGCGACATTGTCAAATAGTACATCGTAATAAGCGTATTGGCGCGTGATCTCAAACTTGGCGAGCCACATGAAAAAGCCGAATGTGCCCAGCAACCCCGCAAGGGTAAACGCGCCGATCAGAATATAGTTCGCCCGGGTTTCCATTGCTTTTACCTGTTTTGCCCCTTCTGCTGCGCCGCGCGGGCGCGGGGGCCTGTGAAGTATTCCTGTACCCAAGGATGATCGACCTTGGTCATGTCCTCAATCGGACCTTCAACCAACACGCGCTTTTCTGCAAGCACCGCAACGCGGTCGCAGATCGCGTAAAGACTGTCCAGATCATGGGTGACCATGAAAACAGTCAACCCAAGTGCCTGCTGCAACTCGCCGATCAGTTCATCATACGCGGCTGCGCCAATCGGGTCCAATCCTGCGGTTGGTTCGTCCAGAAAAACGATCTCGGGGTCAAGGGCAAGCGCTCGTGCTAGCGCGGCGCGTTTGCGCATGCCACCCGACAGTTCTGACGGAAACTTGCCGCAACTCAGCTGCGGCAGACCCACGAGGCTGATCTTCAATGCACCCAGAGATTCCATCAGCTTCTCGCTGAGACCTGTATGTTCCCGCAACGGTGCCATAACGTTTTGCAGCACGGTCAGTGACGAAAACAGTGCCCCGTCCTGAAAGGCAACGCCCCAGTGGCGTTCGATTCTGCGGCGATCACCCTCTGGACCATTCAGAACATCGACGCCCAGAACTTCGATTTCTCCGGCTGCGGGTTTGTTCAGCCCTACGATAGTTCTGAGCAATACGGATTTACCGGTGCCCGACCCGCCGACGATTCCCAAAACTTCGCCTCGCCAGACGTCAAGATTCAGGTCTTCATGTACCACCTGCGTACCGAACTGAGTTCGGAGCCCGCGTACACGAATGACAGCCTCACGACCTTTAGTCGCGGCAGCTGATGGCTGTGGTGTATCCCCGGTCATGTCATATCCCGATCTCTGAGAAGAAGATCGAAAACAAAGCGTCGATTGCGATCACCATGAAAATGGATTGAACAACTGATGCTGTCGTACGTTGACCGACACTTTGGGCGGACCCTTTGACCTGCATTGCCTGCCAGCAGGCGATAACGCCGATGACGAGCGCAAAGAACGGAGCTTTGATAAGACCGACTGCCAATTGCCAGACGTCGGTGTTTTCCTTCAAACGGGTAAGAAACATTCCGGGGCTTACACCTAGGTCGATCCAGCTCATCAAGGCGCCGCCAAACAGGCCTGCCATATCGGCGACAAAACCCAATATGGGTAGCATTATCAACAACGCCAAAACGCGCGGAATGACCAGAACTTCGATCGGGTCCAGACCCAGCGTTCGCATTGCGTCAATTTCTTCTTGCACTTTCATCGAGCCGATAGATGCGGTGAATGCAGAACCCGAGCGCCCGGCAACGATTATAGCCGTCAGCAATATGCCCAATTCACGCAGAACCGAGATCGAGATCAGCTCGACCACGAATATCTCGGCTCCAAATTGCTTCAGTTGGGTCGCGCCCTGAAATGCTAGTACGACACCGATCAGAAACCCCATAAGGGCCACGATTGGCAGTGCCTTGAACCCGGTCTCTTCCATGTGTGTGACCAGCGCTGCCTTGCGAAGTCGCCATGGCATGACAATGGTACGAAACAGCCGATGCAGTGTCAGACCCAGAAATTCGAGGATGGAAAGCGTATCCCGCCAAGCACCTACAGTGATGTGACCCATTTGTGCGATCAAATCTAACAGACTTCGCGGTTTATCAAGCTCACCGGGTTCGTCGGGTATGCTACGGGTTACAGTATCTATCAGAGTGGCATGTGCCGGTTTCACCCCTTGAAATTCAAGTGTTGCACCTTGCGACGTAAAGCGTTTGCCAAGGTCCGCGATCAGCCAGGCACCGCCCGTATCCAAGGCTTCGACCTCGGACAAATCCAGAACGACCCTTTCTCCGGTTGCGCGGACAGAGGCAAAACCCTGTTCAACGGTTTGCAGCGATTGCGTGAGCAGCTCTCCGGATATGCGTACACGAGTACCGCTGGAATCGTGTTCTGAGGTTATCGAAGGTTGCGTCATGAGGTCATGTGAATTGAAACATTCAATGTCCGCAATGGCTTTGTGCCATTGGACTTCTTTTTGCCGCGCTGGATGGCCTTGACGTCACGCCGACCGTCGCATTGGAGATATGCTGAACAGGTGCATGCCAGAGGTTGTCGCACAGCAACTTTGTCGGGATAACACGCCTTTGCCTAACCGACAAATTGGTTGCGCTGTGGCGGGAAGCAATACACATTCCGCGTTGGTTATTACGGCGCGGAATCGGAGAAGTCGGTATGCATCAGACCAAGAACGTCTTGTTTGTCATCATCGACCAACTCAGAGCGGATTGCCTGTCCGGGGCCTTGGCAGACCATGTGAACCTTCCGAATTTGCGGGCTTTTATGGATGAGGCCGTGACCTTTACCCGTCATTTTTCGGTCACCAATCCCTGCGGTCCCTCGCGCGCATCGATTCTGACCGGCCAATATGCGATGAATCATCGGTCGGTAAGAAACGGAACGCCGTTACGGCACGATACCCCAAACATCGCCACGGAGATGCGCAAAGCTGGTTACTTGCCAATGTTGTTTGGGTACACAGATACCTCCGCCGACCCGCGCGTCCATGATCCCAATGACCCTGACCTCAAGTCTTACGAACAGTCGATGACCGGGTTTGTTGAAGTTGTCGAAATGCGCCTTGAAGAATCATATCCTTGGCAAGCGCATCTGATGAAAAAGGGGTACCAGTTCGAAAAGTACTGGGATGTCTACAAGCCCGTTTCGCCCGACGGTGGACACCCGCGGCTGAATGATCCCGCGCTGTATCGGGCGGAAGACAGCGATACAGCTTTTCTGACAGATGCCTTTCTTGATGGGATCGCGCCGCATCGTGGAAAGGGTTGGTTCGCCCATTTGACCTATATCCGCCCGCATCCGCCCTTGGTCGCACCGGCCCCGTACAATGACATGTATGACCCGGCGGATATCCCTCTGCCGCGCTGCTTGCCGAGCGCAGCAGCAGAAAAAGCAGTGCACCCGTTCTTTGGACCAAAGCTGGATACCTTTAGCGCGAAAAAATTCGTTCACGGTTTCGATGACGTTGAACCTACGGACGAAAACATTCGCACCTTGCGTGCTATATATCTGGGCCTGGCGACCGAGGTTGATCACCACATCGGTCGTGTTGTCCAGTACCTGAAGGACAGCGGGCAATACGACGATACATTGCTGGTTATCACCGCCGATCATGGTGAAATGCTGGGGGATCGACACAGCTGGGGCAAAATGACGGTCTACGACGCAGCGTATCACACACCGCTGATGATCCGTTTGCCCGGGAACGAAGCTGTAGCTGGAAGCAAGATCACCGTTCCAACCGAGTCCGTGGATGTCACTCCGACCATACTGGACTGGATTGGACAGGCTGCTCCGAACGCTATGGATGGTCGGTCCTTGCTGCCATTGTTGCGCGGTAATATCCCAGACGATTGGCGCGACTATTCTTTCAGTGAACTTGACTTTTCAGAACCTGAAAACCCGACGCTGTGGCAGCAAGACTTGGGGACCGGTAACAGCGACTCGTGTTTGGGAATATTGCGGGATGAACGGTTCACACTGGTCGAGTTCGCTGCCGACCTGCCCCCGATCCTGTTCGACCACCAAGGTAAGGGCGAATTCGAGAACGTCGCGGAGAATCCAGATTTTGCAACGGACCTCGCACGGTTAAGCCGACAGATGTTGCGCCACCGGATGAAAAATATGGACCACACATTGTCCTTGCATTCGATCACATCTGAGGGTGCAAAATCCCGCCCCAGATACACATCTTAGAACGCGGTTTTTTGTCAACGTTCATCTATTCTAACTATACCGGGCACTCGGTCACGGGCAGGTGTGTCGACGTATTTCTCTTTGCGCATTCGCGGATTGGCAAAAGCACTTGAACGAAGGCAGAGTCCGAAACGCCTCCCCTCAATTCCACTACCCGTGCATGATTTCTGATGCTAGGCATGAGCCGTGGAGAAAACGAAGTTGGACATAACGGAAAAGCGTATCAAGGCGATGACGACCGCTGGGCTGAACCTGATCGGTCAGGCGCTTTCCATTTATGACAACAAGTTGCAACTGGTGCTCAGCAATCGCCGCTTCCAGGAAATGTTCGGTTTGCCGGATGAGCTGGTTCAAAGGGGCGCTCTGTTTCGCGACACGATCCACTTTCTTGCCAGCCGCGGTGAGTATGGCGACGATGAAAGTGTCGAGGAAATGGTCAATCTGCGTGTCCAGCAAGCCTTGGCGTTTGAGCCCCACTACATGGAGCGCGTGCGCCCCAATGGGCAGGTTGTTTCAATTGAAGGCGCGCCGCTGCCCCAAGGCGGGTGGGTCGCGGTCTACACGGATATTACCGGCACGCGGCGGGCGGAAAACCTGTTGCGGGCGCGGTCAGAGGAACTGTCGGAACAGTTGCTGAGCCACGCGGAAGAACTATCCGCAACCAACCGCAAACTTGCGGCCACGATCGCGGCGCTTGAAGAGGCCAAGCGGGAACTGACCGAAATCGAAGCGCGTACTCGTATGGTGACCGAGATGATGCCGGCTCATATCGCGCATTTGGACAGCGACGGCCGTTACGATTACTCGAACCGCCGCCTGAGCGCCGTCATGCCCGGGCGTCCGTCCGATATTCTGGGGCTTCACATTTCTGAAGCGCTGGGTGCGGCCGCCTTTGAACGGGTTCAGGCCCATTTGCTTAAGGCCTATAGCGGAGAGCCGTCGGTTTTCGAGTTCACTGAAGATCAGGATTCCCGCCGTATTCGTGTTTCGTTTACGCCAGATGGGGCAGGGGGTGTGTACGTGATGTCGGTGGACATCACCGAAGAGACGCAGGCACGCGTTGCATTACAACAAACCCGCCGCCGGGCGATGGCAGCCCAGATGACCAGCGGGCTTGCCCATGACTTCTCCAATCTGCTCACTATCATCCTTGGGATGCAGTCCCGCCTCGACAAGATGGATTTGCCGGATGGCGCGCAGGAACTTGTGGCCGCAACTCAACAAACGGCGCGCCGGGGCGGGCAGCTGTTGAACCGGATCGCCGACATGACTGGAAACCGAACGCCGCAACCGCAGGCCACTGACATCGGGGGATTGTTGGAAGACCTGAGGATTCTGGCGACGCCCTCGCTGCCTCGCGGTGTGGGCCTGTCCGTCGTAAACACCTTGCCAAAACAGACATTGATGCTTGATCCGGGTATGGTTCAGGATGCGCTTTTGAATTTGGTTCTGAATGCCAGGGATGCCTGCGGGAGCACGGGCCAGATCACAATCAGTGCACATGCCATTGGTGAGATCTGGATCGAAGTCACGGTTTCCGACACTGGGCCGGGGTTTTCACCCGAGGCGCTTGAAAAGGCGCTGAACCCGTTTTTCACAACAAAAGGGAGCGACGGTTCGGGTCTGGGGCTGCCGATGGTTTATGATACGGTCAAGCTTGCTGGTGGCGATCTGAATCTAAGAAATACGCCATCTGGGGCCTCAGTTGTCATGCGTTTGCCTTTTCGGCCCGCTCCTCCGGCGCAGGACGGATTGGTACTGTTGGTTGAAGACAGCGAAGACCTACGCGGGCAGTTTCGGGACATGCTGGTGGATTTGGGCTTTACTGTCATTGAAGCAAATTCAGTTGATGAAGCACTGGCCTTGATATCAAGTGTGAAGGACATTTCGCTGGTCTTGTCCGATATCCGTTTGGAAGGACACGGTACTGGCTTGGATATCCTTGAACAGTTGAAACCGGGGTTGCCGCTTATCCTTATGACATCTCTGCCAAATTCAGATCCGCTGCATCAACGGGCCCTTGCTTTGGCACCTGTTTTGCGTAAACCGTTCTCACAGGCCCAATTGTCCGCTCTCATCCAAGCCGAGGCCGCCTGATGTCGCAACCAATGGTGACCATTCTCGACGACGAACCCGAAATTCGGCGCATTCTGACGGATGCGCTGGAGGATGCCGGTTTCAGAACGCAGAGTTTTTCCCGTGCCAGAGAGTTTGAAGCATCCCTTAATCGAGTAACCCCTGATGTCTGCCTTGTGGACCTGTCCTTACCAGATACCGACGGGCTGGCGCTTGTTCATCGCTTGGCGCTGGAACAGGGTGCAGCAGTGATCATAATTTCTGGCCGGGCGCAGGTTCAGGACCGTGTGACAGGACTGGAGCTTGGCGCAGATGACTATATTACCAAGCCGTTTGACCCCACCGAGGTCGTAGCCCGGGTACGGGCCAGGTTGCGCGCGCCGCGCGGTAGGACATCACAATCGGACAGGGCGGAATTCAACGGCTGGATTGCGCATTTTGATCGGTATGTTCTGGAAGACCGGTCAGGGGCTGAAACACCTTTCAGCCATGCAGAAGGCGAGGTTTTGCGTCTGTTTCTGGAAAGCCCCAAGCGGCTGATCAGCAGGGGGCAGATGCAGGAGTCCTTGGGCGGTGCGGCCGGCGACAGTTTTGATCGTGCTATGGATGTCAGAATTTCCAGATTGCGTACGAAACTTGGAGAAGATCCGAAGAATCCGCGTCTGATCAAAACAATTTACGGTGCCGGGTATATATTTTTAGGGGATGTCGACTGGAAATAGCGACGCTCTGTTGGCTAGAGTGTGAACCTGAATTTCTTTCGATCCCCTCTGCGTCCGGCAGTGTAGATAGAAAACACAGTAAGCGTCGCAAGAACGAATATTTTGGTCTTTGCGCTCACTCACGCAAAGCTTGATCTTTTATCTTCACGACAGGTTCCAGCAGATACTCCAATACGGATTTTCGACCTGACAAAATGTCAACCTCTGCGATCATGCCGGGTATGATTTCCACTGCGACACCATTTCCATCGAGCATGGTGTTGCTCGTGCGAATTTCCACAACGAACACCTCTTCGTCGTTCCGCTCTGATCGTGTGACGGTATCGGCGCCAATCCGTACGATTTCACCATCCAGCGCCCCGTATCGCGCAAAATCATAAGCCGTGATCTTTACCTTTACGGGCTGTCCAGCACGCAAGAATGCAATATCTTCGGGCTTTACGTAAGCTTCGACCAATAGTGTGTCGTCCAGGGGAACAATCTCGACAAGATCTTCGCCACTCCGCGCCAAACCCCCAATGGTGGTTCGGTGGATGCGGTTGACGATACCGCGAACCGGAGAGCGAACCTGCGCTCGTGCAGCGCGGTCGCGTAGGGCAGGCAAGGCGGGTTGCAAGGTCGCCAGTTCCGCAGTTGCAATGGCCAATTCAGTAAGCGCCGCGCTTCGAAATCGGCTGTGAGCAGCTTGAATCCGATCATCTATTTCATCCAAACCGGTTTGCAACCTGCTGGTCACGGCTTCGGCACGGACTTTGCGGCCGCGCCACTCAGCCTCGCTGCGCCGCAACGCCAGCAATGTCGTTGCCGGTTCCATTTGCCGCTCAACAAGCGGAGCTATGATCGCACGCTCCTCACCAAGCACTTTTAAGGTTTCGTCTGCTGTTACCTGATCCACGAGACCTTCTTCGTGTTCTCGCTGCTTTTGCTCACGTTGTCGTTCCAATATGGCGATTTCTGCCGCCAGCTCTGCTTGCCGACCCTGATACAGTGCAGTTTCCGAACGCACGACACTGGGCGCACCTTCGATCAACTGCGCATCGAAATTCAATTGTGTTCCATCTATTTCTGCCTGCAGACGTTGTGCACGGGCTTGCAGCCCGAAAGCGCGCTGTTGTTCCTGGCTAAGTTGGCTGTCGATTTGTGTGGCGTCCAATTCCATCAACAATGCCCCTTTGTCGACCAACTGGCCTTCGCGCACATGAAGCGACCGCAGCACGCCAGGCTCGGCGGCGTCGATCACCTGTATGTCTCCCGAAGGCACGATCCGCCCATCGACCCTCGTTACGTCATCCAACTCGGTCAAATGCGCCCACAACCCGGCCGAGACAATACACGACAGGATCAACAGCAAGAGCAATGAACCACGAACGGGGGACCGCCCCTGCATTTCGCGCGCCAACTTCGCCAGATCAGGATGCTGCGACATTCAGGTGCCTCCCTTTCTGGTGCATGTGCTGCGTCAGCAGGCTCTTGGGTCCATCAGCTGCGATTTTTCCGTTTTCCAGAACGATAACCCTGTCCACAAGCTCCAGCAGACTGGTTCTGTGCGTTACAATGACCAAGGTTGACCCGGAGGTTGACGCACTCAGGCGTTGAACCAGTTGGGCTTCGGTTTTGACGTCCATCGCACTGGTTGGTTCATCAAAAAGCAAAACTGGAGGTCGCCCGATAAGTGCCCGTGCCAGGGCGATTGCCTGCCGTTGCCCACCGGAAAGCCCCTCACCGCGTTCAGCGAGTTGAAGGTCATAGCCCGAAGGATAGCTGTTCACGAATTCTTCGACACCGGCAATACGGCCGGCTTCGACGATGTCGCAATCTCTGGGCCGGACTGCGCCACTTGCGATATTGTCCCTGACAGACCCCGAAAAAAGCCAGACATCCTGCAGAACGGATCCGATATTGCGTCGCAAGTCACCCGGGTCGATCTGACGTATGTCTAATCCATCAATCATGACCGAGCCCACTCGCGGCGTGTAAAGCCCCAATAGCAGGCGCGCAATCGTGCTTTTCCCGCATCCGATTTGACCGAGAATTGCGACTTTCTCGCCAGGCTTGATTGTGAATGAGACACCATGCAGGGTATCTTCGCTTTGGTCAGAATACGAGAAATGCACGTTATTGAAGGCAATTGCCCCTTTGAAATCAGATCGGGTCAGCCATGTGCGCCCCTCCGGGCGTTCGCTTTCTGCATGCATTAGCGCATTGAGGTTGCGATAGGCGCACCTGGCCTGATTTATGCGGGTCAAAGTCTGCGCCAGTTGACCCAGAGGGGCCAGCGCCCGACCGGTCAACATTACCGAAGCCACCAGCGCACCCATGCTGGCTTGCCCGTTTGTGATCAGAAAAACACCAAGAAATACGACAAGCACTTGTGCGGCCTGTTGGGTGAATCCGGTCAGGTTCAGGGCAAATTGCGTGACGGTTCGGCTTCGTGCACCATGCGCTGACTGCTGTTCGATGGCCTGTTCCCATCGTGCGCGCATTTTTCTGCCTGCTGCCGTTGTTTTAATGGTTTCAAGTCCCGAGACAGCCTCGACCAGAACTGATTGCTTGGACTGACCATCGGACAAGCTTCGTTCCGCCATCCTTGATAAAACTGGCTGCACCGCCAAACCTGTCAGGAGCACCACCGGTACGGCCAGTGCAGGGATCAAAGCCAGTTGTCCCCCAACCAGATAGATCACTAGGATGAACAACCCAATGAAAGGCAGGTCAACAACGGCCACCAGCGTCGCGGATGTAAAGAATTCTCGCAGAGTTTCAAACTCGCGAATGGTGCTGGTCATGGCACCGGTAGACCCAGTGCGCGATTTCATCTGGATGTTCAGCAACTGGTCGAAAATGCGCCGGCCCATCAACAAGTCGGCTTTTTGCCCAGCCTTGTCGATAAATCCCGCCCGCAGCAACTTGAGGGCAAAGTCAAAACACAGTGCCAACGCCACACCCAGGGTCAAAGCGATCAGAGACTCTGTTGCTTCGTTGGGCAATACCCGGTCATAGACCACCATGATGAAAACGGACGTAGACAAACCAAGGAGGTTTGCCAACGCCGCAGCGAGTGCGACTTGAACGTATGACCACCGGCTGGCGGACAGGGCGTTCCAGAACCAGTGACCGCCGTGTGAACCGGGCCCGTCCAATGTTTCGCCGTCGTGATGGCGACGGAACAGGATTGCGTAACCGGTATGACAGGCTGCCAGCTTGTCTTCGGAAACTTCACCGATACCTTCGCCAAGCTCTGGGTCGAAGACCAAAAAGGCGCCAGCTTGCGTCCGTCCGTGAAAGACAACGGCTTTACCCTTTGCCAACAGCAACAGGGTGGGTGTCAGATTGTCATCCAAGTCGGAAAGGCGCATTGCCCCATACCCCGCCTGCATGCCCGCCTTTGGCGCGAGGGCGAGAATGTCCCGTACTGTCAAATCCCCATCTGCGCCAGTTTGCGCCGCGTGCAGCGCCGCGAGACTCAATGGCCGTTCAAGTGCCGACGAGATATTCAACAGACAGGCTTCAAACGGTGTAAGTAACGAGGCATCGGTGGCAGGGTGGGATGCGTTCATTGTGTAGTGCCCCAGTCGCCCAATGAAACCCCAAGCAGGTCGAGTATGTCTCCGGTCAGGCTTAGGGCTGCATAATTGGTTAGAAAGTAGCTCTGTTCCGCAAGGATCAAACGTTCCTGAGCATTTACGTAGTCGCGCTGAGCATCCAGAATTTCAATGAGGCTACGGCGGCCGATTGAAAATTGTTCACGGGATGCAGCGACACTTTCCGCGTTAGCCTCTACGGCAATCCGGGCTTCGCGTAACCGATCGGCACCCGCTTTTTGATCCGAACGGATAAAACCCAACTCTCGCGTAATTTCTCGGATAAGCTGCTCGCGCGCAAACTCTGTCTCTTTGACCAACGATTCCGCCGCTGCTATTGCGGCGCGGCGTTGGCCGGTGCTGTCCAACTCGTAATTGAAAGAAAGATCCACTCCAAAATTCGCGTCACGATTGTTATCCTGGTTTGCGAATGCGGCGACCCTGACATCAGGGCTGCGGCGCGCTTGCGCTGCGGACCATTCCGCCTTGGCGGCCAGAAGGCTTGCATCGGACCGCCGAACCTGAGGACTGTTCATTATGATCTGCATGTCACTTCTTTCCAGCCCAGGTGCCGGAACTGGTGCAGAAAGAGTGCCAGGTTCATCCCCAAATACTTCGCGGAATCGCGCTTCGGCGCGGTCTGTGCGCGCATACGCATCAGCCAGCTTTGTGCGCGCATCGGACATGCGTGACCGGGCTGCCAGGACGTCGGCACTTGAACCGACGCCGTTTTCTGTTCGGTCGGTTATCTGGCGAACAAGCTCTTCATGGGTCAAAACATTCTGTGCTGCGATGCTTTGAATCTTTCGTTGATCGAGGACAAGTACATAGGTCTCGATAGCTGCGAGCGCAGTGGATGAGGCCGTTTGAATCTGATCGCCTCTGCTTTCCAAGACACGTGCCCGCGCAGCGGTCAGATCCCCTGAAGCCGCCCCGCCGTCGTAGACCAATTGTGAGACCCTCAGATACGGCGATACATCCGCAATATCTGATGCAATCCTTTCAGATCGCGCGTTTAGCCCCAGCGAAATCTCCGGGAGAAAAGCGCCTTCAGCCGCGTTTTGTTTGGCCTTCGCGATTCCCATTCTGGATTTGACTTGCGCCAGGTTTGGGCTGTTCTCAACCGCCTTTTTTACCCGCTGCCCGAAGGCGCTGTGACTGAGTGTTTTTGATGGTTTAGTTGCCCCAGCACCGGCTGTTTGGGCTGCGAAGGACATCGTCACAGGCGTCAAATCGGGTGGACGCGTGCAGGCGGAAACCGAAGCCAGAAGCAGACTGAGCGCGACAAAATACTGCGAATACTTACTAAATGGCATACTGACCCTCCTGCCACCGATGGTCCAGCAAGCTTTCCTTTCGTTGGGCGGCTGCCAGCGCCTCCAAAAATTCTGAAGCACCCGACCTAACGCCGGTCGACGACTTTTTCTCCAATTGCTCGACGCGCATTTGAGCTGGCAAGAGCCACGCGCAATGAGTCAAGGAAACTTGGTGGGCATGTATGAGGCGCAGGCCTCCGTTCATGGCGAGCAATGACAGATGCGCTGAAGGAACTTGCCGCAAGGCACCCAGCTTGACACCAAAGTAACCGTCGAGGCATTCGTCCATTTGTGCGCAGGCGAGTGGGGAAAAAAGCCCCATACCGCCTATCGTACGGCACATCTGATATGTGTTCTCCAGTGATGCTGTAAGAGTGCGAAAGAACGCCTGGACATTTCGCAGTTCAGCCCCCAACGCTCCGGTTCGGTCAAAGAATGGCTCATCGTCAGGGTTGTCGGTAACCAGCTCCAGGCTTTCGTTGACAAGCAAGTCAAACTCCCCCTCTCCGGTTTTGCCCAGAAGCTCAGGTGGTCGGGATTGAAAGGGCACACACCGTAGTGCCGAGGGAACATAGCTTGCACGCCATTCCCCTTTTGCTGACACGTATGGCGTCGGTTTGTCTGGTGTCATCGATAAGATTGCCACGGGGTAAAATCCCCGTTTGGATTTCCGGAACGCGATCGGAAAATTGGCCGCTGCCTGTAGGATCTCTGCCTCAGCCACCGGGCAGTCGACCATATCGCGCGCGAATTCGAACGACGTGTAACGTTTCCAGAACCGATGACCATGTCGTACTCGTGTGACCGGGGTTAAGCCATTCTGTGCCATAACTGCCTCGTGTTTCTGATGAACGCCAATTTGTTCCTGAGCTGGCTCAGGCCGTCGCACCGGTTGGGTCGGTGTGTATGATGTTGTCGGCTGTCAAGCCGCTGAGATCGGCGAGTCCATGGAAAGTGGCGAGGGTCTCGACGTTGGCATCGCCAGGTGTCACGAAATCAACTTTGATCAGGACACTGTCCGTTCCGTCCGTTGCCATCACATAGAGCGCGTCACCTGCAATTGCTCCGGCAAGGCTCTCTACAGCCGTTTCGAGTGTAACGGCATTGAGGTCTGCAAGAACGGTATCGAGGCCTACAAATCCAGTGTCTGTGCCCAATGTGTCACCGACAGTAAGAAGCTCAAAACCCGTGCCATCACCTCGGAGCGTAGCGACATTCAGTCCGCTGAACATCAGAGCGTCGGTTACATCTGCTGCGGGCCCAATTGTGAAACCGGTTATGCTGTCTACGCCATTGTTGTTCGGGTCGGCTTCAAAGACAACGACGTCACGCCCGGCTTCGGTGATGTCAATGCTGTCATCGCCACCACCGCCACGAATGATTGTATCCGTGTTTGCCGCGGTTAGGATGTCATTGCCATTGGTGCCAAACTGAACTGCAACAGGTCCACCTTCAGGTGTTTTGATCGTTAACTCAATGGGTTGAGCAGCGTCCTGTACTGTCATCGTGAAGGTGACAAGAGGCTGAGACAAATCGGAAAAAACAGTCGCCGCGCCAGCGAAGTTGATGATGTCACCTGTGCCTGGGTTTGCCAGGAACAAATCAAACGCGCTGTGTTCCGTGTCTGATCCGATGTCGAAAGTGGCGACAGATGAGTCAAACTCAAGCTCCGCTGTAAAAGCCAAGCCACCAGAGATGTCACGATTAGCATCAGCATAAATGGCAAATGTAACGGTTGATCCACTGCGCCCGACCTCTGAGACCACGTAGGCAGCTGGCTCATGAGCAACCGCCTGATCCGATACAGGTAAGGGATCTGGTCCCCCTGCAACGGTTGCCTGGGCTGATATAGTCAGGGCATCCCCAGCTTCTATGGCGGCGAAATCTGACGACGCAACAGCCAGTGTCCAGGATCCGTCCGCGGTTACTGTCGCGCTGCCGATGGAACTGCCGTTCAGCAAAACATCTACAATCTGGCCGTTTGAAAGCCCGGCAGAGGAACCGCTGACAGTAATGCCTGACGCCTTGGCATCAGCAAGGGCCACCGCGTTGTTCACGCCGACATCGTCCAGCATCAGAACTGGCCGAAAGTCCGTTGTTACCGAACTGCTTGCCGCCACTGCGCTGTTGCCAGCGATATCGTCAACTGTTGCGGTGATGGTGTAGTTTGTTCCATCGGAAAGCGCACCCAGGTCGCTGGCTGGCACAGTTATCGCCCAGGTTCCACCCGATGCAACACCTGTATAGGTTTGCCCGCCAAACGTGACAGAGACTATTTGGCCATCTTCCGAGGTTGTCGTGCCTGAAATTGTCAGGTCTGTAGCTTGTTCCATTACATCCAATACGGAGCCAACCGGCAAACTGTCGATCGTGATTGCTGGCGCTGTAAAATCGGTTGTGAAACTCGTCGAGATTTGGTTGCCATTCCCAGCAGTGTCTGAAACAGAAGCCGTGACATTATAAGTACTTGCGTCCTGGAGGCCTGAAAGTTCGGCAACTGTTGCGGTATAGGTCCAGACACCACCGGTTACCGTTGCTGTACCGCTTACATCTACAGTTCCGTCTGCGCGCGCGATCTCCACAGTAATGACCGTTCCATCCTGAGCGTCAGAGGTTCCCGAGACAATCAGGTCGGTACCTTGCTCAGCAGCGTTCATGACAGTGCCGTCAGAAATACTGGTTATTCCCAGGGTAGGGGGTGTGAAATCGGTCGTGAAACTGTTGCTGGCCTGTGACGCCGGATTTCCTGCGGCGTCGGAGACATCCGCCGTTACCGCCACGGTGGCAGCATCAGAGAGGGCCGCAAGGTCGGCAGCGGGGACAACTGTGCTCCATGACCCTCCGGTGGCTGTAGCAGTGTAAAATTGACCGTTCAAAGTGACGGTCACGACTTGGCCATCTTCGGCCGACGTTGCGCCCGATATTGTCAGGTCCACCGCTTGTTCGGCAGCATTCATGAATGCGCCGGTCGAGAACGTGTCGATGCTGAGGGTCGGTCCTGTGACGTCTTTAAAAAGTGTCACATCAGCCTGAGGCGCTGTCAGCCCGTTTGCGTCGCTGACATCTGCGGTGATCTGAAAGCTGCCTCCGTCGGCCAAAGATGCCAGATCACCGGCTGGGACTGTTACAGTCCATGTTCCGCCCGTCACTGTCGAGGTATATGTTTGACCATCCAGTGTGACGGTGACTTGCTGGCCATCCTCGACATTGGCGGTTGTCCCGCTTATAGCCAAGTTTGCCGCTGCTTCAGCGGCGTTGAGAACTGCGCCGACGGAAAGCGGAGATATCGAAATTGAGGGGCCAGCCAGGTCTACTGGTACAGTAACTAGAATCGGCACGGCCGGGTTGCCTGCGATATCCTCGACCGCCACAACAATTGCAGCAGGTGTTCCGGTCGACAGACCGCTGAGGTCAGAATTGGGGATCGTGACAGTCCAGTTTCCGCCTGTCGCAGTGCCGGTGTACACCTGCCCGTCGAACGTGACGATGATGGTTTGCCCGTCCTCGGCCGTGGTGGAACCCGTTAAGGTTAAGTCACCAACCACATCAATCAGGTCAATTGATCCACCCGCAACAGGATCCAGAGAAACACTTGGCGCGGTGAAATCCGTATCAAAGCTTCCGCTGGCCTGTGCGGCCGGGTTTCCAGCCGCGTCAGTCACGTCTGCGGTGACATTTACGATTGCGCCGTCAGGCAAGGCGCTAAGGTCAGCCGCCGGGACGGTTACGCTCCACTGTCCTCCGGAAACCGTACCGGAATAGCTTTGCCCGTTCAGTGAAACCGTTACGATTTGCCCGTCTTCAGCATCAGTTACACCGGTGACCGTCAGATCGGTGGCCTGCTCTGCCAGGTTGAGTACCGGCCCGTCAGAAAACCCGGTGATCGACAGGCTTGGCAGGACAGTATCGATGTCAAACTGAACGGATTGTGTCGACAGCTCGGCCCCCGACCCATCCAGGTTCCTGATGGTCACCGTCGACACACCCTGTGGAAGCCCGCTGGCTTCGGCTGCTGTCAGAGAGATGCTCCAGCTGCCATCGGGGTTGGGTGTCACGGTTTTGACCAGTGACCCTATTGTGACTTCGATGGTCGCAGTCCCTTCGGGAGCGATGGCGTTGGTGCTGACGTTGTTCAGTGCTGTGGATTGCAGCTCGGCGAGGTTGAGGCTTGTGTAAGTCGGGGTGGGTTCGGATACGACGGGGCTGTCTTCACCGCCACCGCCGCCACCTCCTGCGGCCACAGCCGCCCCTGCCAGGCCCAATCCGCCCAACGCCGCGCCGGCACCACTGATTCCGCCTGCGGACGCACCCGCGGAAACACCTGCTTCCACAGCGCTGAACTGGGCAATCTCCTGAACCGCGTTCTCAGCGATCATGATTGCACCGCTGTCCAGGATCTGGACGTTTTCAGCTGCCACGATCATTGTCCGGCCATCGGCCATTTTTAGAAGAACATCGCCATTCTTCATCAACTTGACCGAGCGAACGCCTGGAATGGTTTCCGCGAACTGAAAAGCATACAGTTCTTCGATTGTGGCTTGTGATAACGCGGGCAAGGCCATCAAAGTTGAAATCAACCCGCCGGCCGCGCCGCGCCCTGCCCAGCGGCCAAGTTTTCCATCGATCCACTGGCGAATGTGTTGCTTGCGGTCCGTTTCCGAAGGTTCAGCCGCCGGACGCTTGTTGAACTCTGGTGCTTTGGTCATCTTACCCTCACATGTGGTTTCCGCGATCACCGAAATGGATGACAGGTCGCGCTGATAACGGCTGGCTCATCTGTCTTTCCCACTGGTTACTGTTGCGATCGAAAGTGAAAAATTGAGTTAATCTGAAACCGAACTTCTCGTTTTCACCACAATTCCGCTTTTGTTTCGGTCCGTGCATCAGATCATCTTTTGGTCAAGGCCAGGGGTGGCGATGGAGGTGTAGCTGTGATGCTTCAATTCGAAGGTGTGGTGGCAACGGGGAGCGCGGCGCTCGATTCAGGTATCGGCGATACGGCTTTAAAAACGTTTAACGGAACCACCTATCTTTATACCGTCACCGGACCGGGCGGCGGCGTCGCGGTCTGGAGGCTGGTCGAGGGCGCGTTGCCTCAATTGGTCGACACGGAATATTACAGCGGCACAATCACGTTTCACGTTGGTCGCAGTGGCACACCGATAACGCTGGCGGGATCCGAACAACTGGTACTGGATGTGAATATGGCGGTCGGGTTGGTCGGATATGACCTGAACGTGGATGGCACCCTGGACAGCCTTACGGAAACCGGATCTCTGGCAGGAGGAGGAGATATCTCGGCGATTGTTCAAGTGTCGATCGGACCCATGGATGTTCTGGCAATGGCTCATGAAGAAACGGGTCAAATCGGGACATATCTTGTTAATCCAGATGGAACGCTGAGCCTTGCTGGTCTTGTTGCTGGCTCTGGTGGCGCGATGCAGACGCTGCGCGCAGGAACAGACCATTTCCTGATCTCAAGTGATGCGGCCAGCAATACAATCTCAACTTATCGGATCGACAGCATTTCCGGTCAGTTGACCGAGATTGACAACAGTTCAGCTATGGGAACCCTTGGAATCTCGACTCCGACAGCCGTCGAAACGATTGATGCCTACGGCAAGCCCTGGGTGATCGTGGCGGGCGCAGGTAGCAACTCGCTCAGTGTGCTTCAATTGAAAGCTGACGGCAGCCTGAGCGCCACAGACCATATTCTGGATTCGCACACGACCCGCTTTGAATCCGTGCAGGACCTTGAGGTCGTGAACATCAACGGGCGCGTATTCGTCGTGGCGGGTGGCGGCGACGATGGGCTTACATTGTTCACGCTGACACCGGAAGGCCAGTTGGTCTATCTGGACAGTTTCGCCGACACTTTGAGTAGTGGATTGCAGAATGTCGAATCGCTGAGCCTTGCTCACGTCGGCAATGAGTTGCAGATTCTGGTTACGTCGCAACAAGACGCTGGAGTCACTGTCATTTCGGTTCCTGTCGATGATCTTGGGGTCGTGAACAAAGGGTTTGGAACAGTATCGGGGACGGCCTTAGACGACATGCTGAGCGGCAGTATTCTGGATACCACCCTGATGGGTGGCGATGGCGACGACATACTAATAGCCGGAACAGGTGCTACGACCATGTCAGGTGGGGCAGGGGCCGACATTTTCGTGATGCAGTCGGGCAGCGGTCTGACCACGATCACGGATTTTCAACCGGGTGTGGACCGTCTGGACATGTTCGACTATTTGCTGTTGCGGTCCCCTCAGCAACTGACATTCACCAGCACCACCCAAGGGGCGCGGATAGAGTATCGGGGCGAGGTGGTGCAGGTTCAGTCCGCTTCGGGCGGAACGCTGACCAGTACCGATATTTTCGGGGCCGGGTTTGAAGGCCCCGATCACATTCCGGTTGAATTCGGTGATTTCGGCGGTTTGAAGCCGGACAGTTCGGATGGCGTGCTTGGGCCAATCACAGTGGACAGCCGATCTGTAAATCCCGGATTGTCGGATGCGGAGATTAGATTCACTCCGATCGGCGGTGGCACGGTATCTGTCACGGCTGACGATCAGGGACAATTTGACTTGGACCTTCCGGATGGCACTTTCCCCGGAAGACTGGACATCGTCAAACATTATTCAACGGCGAGCAAAGAGATCGACGCGATGGATGCTTTGCAAGTGTTACGCATTTCGGTTGGCCTCGATCCGACATGGGGGCCTGCCGATGCGGAAAACCTGATCGCGGCGGATATCAATCAAGATGGAACCATCAATGCCCTGGATGCACTGGCGATTTTGCAGGTGGCTGTTGGGCAAACCACTGCGCATGAACCTCAATGGGTCTTTTTGGATTCAGATGCGGATTTGTCGGGAGTTACAAAAAGCAACGTTGATTATCAGACTGGAATGGATGTTGTTGCCATAGACGGGGTGATAACCGCCTATATGACGTCCATTTTGCTCGGCAACCTCGAGGCGACATGAATTGAATTGAACGGTGCTGCAACTCAGTCATTGCAAGGCTTCCGCTTGGACCGCAATGTTGGCCTTAGATACACAAACACAAAAGGACAGGCCATGAATCGTCTTTCGGAACGCAGAGATTTTGCCATCGCGGTCTGTGAAGAAGCTGGGGTGATAGCCGAGAAATACTTCTTGGACAGGAGTAATCTGGTCATCGATCAAAAAGGTGCTCAGGACTGGGTGAGCGAGGCGGACAAAAACGTCGAAGCCTTCATTCGCCAAAAGATCATGGATGCTTGGCCGCAGGATGGGATATTTGGCGAAGAACACGGCGCTGCCACAGGCAATAGCGGTTTTGACTGGGTGATTGATCCAATTGATGGAACTACGAATTTCGTCAATGGCTTACCTGTATGGACGATTGTTCTGGCCGGTGTCACCGAAGGGCGCACTGCGGTGGGTGTGATCCGGGATCCTAATATGGATGAAACCTTTGTGGCAACACGCGGAGAGGGCGCGACACTGAACGGTTCACCGATACACGTGGCCTCTGGGGTTGCTCTTCGGGATGGGACGGTTTCTGTGGGCTATTCGAACCGGATAGAAACTCGCCACGTCGTGCCGGTGGTCGCAGAACTGATCGAGCGCGGTTCCATGTTTCACAGAAACGCCAGCGGGGCATTGTCATTGGCCTATGTCGCAGCCGGGCGACTTCTGGGTTATGTGGAAGAACACATGAACGCCTGGGATTGTCTGGCTGGGCAATTGTTGGTTGCAGAAGCGGGCGGTGTTGTCGAAGATCAAGACGCCGACGCGATGATCCGCGACGGTGGGCGCGTGATCGTCGGCACACCAGATGTATTTGAAAGTTTGTTGGAAATCGCAGAGAACGCTTGGGGGGCTTAACGCCTAGGCCATTGGCAACCAAGTGGAATTAGGTTGCAAAGTTGTCAGGCTTGCCTGCCAATAATGGCCTTGTGACGGTTGATCGTACTGGCGGTCAATCGGATTGCCGGAAAGCTCACACCACAACAATGTCCCGACCGCACCATGTGTAACGATGGCGAGGTCTCCGGTGCCATGGGCACGAGTGATTTCCAAGACTGCCCGGTGAATGCGCCTCTGCGCGTCGGCCGCAGTTTCCCAACCGCGAAAGCTAATATCCGGCTGGGCAAAGAATGCGTCCGCGGCTGCCTCGAACTTTTCCCGTGGAAGGAAACCAGTGGTACTCCGATCATTCTCGCCAAGCTCCGGGTGGATATTTAGAGGCAACCCCAAGGGCGCGGCCAGAATCTCACCAGTGTCGCGAGCCTTTCGTTCACTGCTGGCCCAGATATGGCCGACATTGGCCATAGCTTCACTGGCGGCAAAGGATGCGGCGCGCCGGCGACCTGTCGCGTTCAGACCCCATTCCGTAATGGGGGTATCCGGATCAATAACGACCTCGGGGTGAGTGATGATCAGTAAATTCGGCATCTAGTCGGGCAGAAGTACCGGCCCTTTGCCCGCAAACCCCATCCTGATTTCGGTACCCGGTGCAAGCGGTGCATCAACATCATCGTGGACCGCAAAAACCTGACCAAATGCGCCGGTCAGCGTGTATTCCATCCGCACGCCAACATAGGTTGCCTTGGCCACTGTAGCGGCGATGCCGTCATCAGAACCAATCACAAGGCGCGAGGGTCGTACAGCGATGGTCGCGGGCCCATTGGTCAAACCCCGACGCGGCAGAGTGTAACGGTATCCTTCGATCTCGATCGTTGCAGTATCACCGTCAGTTGCAACGATTTGACAGTTGAGCAGGTTTGCCTCGCCTATGAAATCGGCAACAAACCGGTCATTCGGGGCATCATAAAGCTCGCGAGGTGTACCCATCTGAGCGATCGCGGCGTTCCGCATCACAACAATCTCGTCCGAGACGGCCAGGGCCTCTTCCTGATCGTGGGTGACATAGACAACCGTCAATCCAAGGTCTTGCTGAATGGCCCGGATATCCTCGCGCACCTGGCGTCGCAGCTTGGCATCAAGGTTGGATAGCGGCTCGTCAAACAGCAGAACCTGTGGTTCAAGAACCAGCGCTCGCGCGACGGCGACACGTTGTTGCTGACCACCCGAGAGTTCGGAGGGAAGGCGATTGTCGAACCCCTTGAGCCCTACCAATTGCAAGCCATGCAAGGCGCGGCTGCGAGCCTCATCCTTGGCAAAGCCCGAGAATGTGAGGCCGTACATCACGTTCTCCAGCACGCTCATGTGGGGAAACAGCGCGTATGATTGAAACACCATTGATACGTCGCGGTCTGTTGCGGGCAGTTTGGTGACGTCCCGGTCGCCAATCATAATCTTGCCAGAGCTTGCCATCTCTAAACCGGCAATCATGCGCAACGTCGTTGTTTTCCCACAGCCTGACGGACCAAGCAGCGTGACCAGTTTTCCCGCTTCGACATGAAGGTTAATGTTATCAACAGCCACAACGTTTTTGCCGAACACTTTCGACACGTTCTCAAATAATACCGGGGCGGCCTTGGAACCGATTTTGTTGTCGGTCATGAGGGTGTCTCCGTTGAGTTCTGAGTACGCCGACCAATCTGAACCCGACCGACGAGAAATTGCAAAAACCCGACCGCTGCCAACATCACGAAGATCAGCGTCGTCGAATACGCAATGGCGAGACCATAGTCGTTATTCTCGACCCGCCCGATGATATAGCTGGTTGCCATGTCGTATTCGGCACTGACCAGAAAAATCACAGCCGAGATCGCCGTCATCGCGCGGACAAAACTGTAAACAAGCGCGGCCAGTATCGCGGGGCGTAGCAGCGGCAGAATGACACGACGAAATGTCTGCCACGAGTTTGCACCAAGGGTCAGCGAGGATTCATCGAGACTGCGGTCAAGTTGCGACATGCTGGCGATGCCCGCACGGACCCCAACCGGCATGTTGCGGAATATGAAGCTGATAACAAGGATAACGCCTGTGCCGGTTATTTCGATCGGCGGAACGTTGAAGGCAAGAATATAGCTGACACCAATCACCGTACCGGGGATTGCAAAGGACAGCATGGTCCCAAACTCGAAAGCGTTCTTTCCCGCAAAGCTTTGCCGGGTCAACAGGTAAGCCGTGACCAACCCAACCGCTGCCGTCAGAGGTGCAGCAATTGCCGCAATGGTTATGGTGGTCCGGAAGCTGTCCCACGCGGCGCCGGTCCAACGAATGCCCTCTTCTTCAAATCGAACAGAGAATGCCGTGACGTAGTGTTTTAGGGTCAGGGAGTTATTGACCCCCCAAAGCTCAACCACACTGCCGTAGATGATCATTGCATAGACAATGATCGTGAACACCGCCCAGCCAAGAGCGATTACCAGCACGGGAACAGAAAGACCCGTAGGCATCAAAGGGTGCACGCCTGCGTCGCCTTTGCCTGTTACGGTGGTATAGCTTTTCTTGCCCAGCCAAACACGCTGTGCGTAAAAGGCCGAAAGAGTAAAAAACAGCAATACCATGGCCAGAACGGCGGCCCGCCCTTGGTCATATTGCGCCCCGACGATGGCAAAGAAAATCTCGGTCGATAGAACGTCGAAATTCCCACCCAGAACAAGCGGGTTTCCGAAGTCGGCCATACTTTCGATGAAGCCCAAAAGAAATGCATTGGCAAGACCGGGGCGCATCAGGGGCAGGGACACTGTCCTGAACGTTTGCCATCTGCTGGCGCGGAGAGTCTGGGCCGCTTCCTCCATAGATGGCGAGACGCCTTCCACCACGCCGATAAGAACGAGGAATGCAATGGGTGTGAACGCAAGGGCCTGTGCGATGAATATGCCTGGCATTCCGTACAGCCAGCGCGTTGGCTGCGTGCCGAACAGTTCGGCGACGAACCGTGTGACTGAGCCTGACAGGCCAAAAAGCAGGATCAGCGCGAGGCCTATCACAAATGGCGGGGTGATAATCGGAAGAACAGTCAAAGCCCGCAACACGCGTTTGTAGCGAAAGCCCGAGCGGGTCACGACCAGTGCAAAGCACAAACCCAGGGCAGTCGTGACGAAGCCAACCAGGATGGCAAGAAACAGCGAGTTCCATGCCGCGCCACACCTGGCACCATAAAAACACCCCAACCCCCAAAGCCGGGCATCAAAGAACTTTGAAAAGAAGACAGCAATGGAATATGCGCCATCTTCAGTGACGAAGGCAGCGAACAGCATCTTGGCGATCGGAAAAAAGACAAAGACGGTGACGATGGTAATCACACCGCCAATCGCACTAACAACAAAGACGTCACCGTTGATGGCACCTCTTGCCGCAATGCCTTGGGTCAACAGGAACAGAAAGCTTGAAGCGCAAATCATTGCGCCATAGCCCATACCGAATTGGCGATCACCAAGTTCACCAAAATAGGCTTCCAACCAATTGAAATTGAAACCCCTGATGCCAATCCCGAATCCCTGTGCGATCAACCAGCCGAAGCCGAGCGCACCGGAAAGGATCAGAACCCGGGCATAGAGCGGGTCAGACTTGGCTCGCTTCAGCACCAGAAGGGGTAAGGTCAGAGCGATCAACAGTGGGGCAAGCCAAAGCTTCTCACCCTGTGCGATCAGGAATGCAGCGGGGGCATAATCTTCGTCAAACGGGTAGCCGTCAAAAAGCCATTCGAATGACCACAGGCCTCCGTCGACCATATACCACGGCAGCAGGCAAAACCCGACCCACCCGGCGATGACCCAAAAGATCAGAACCGGACGGGTCTTTTTTGTAATATGGTTGGCCATTTACTGCGGCAGAACCGAAACCTCTTCGTCCCATTTCTGCAACAGACGCTTCCGTTCGTCTGAGGAACCATACTTTTTGAAGTCATAGTCGATTAGCTTGATCTGACTCATGTCAGGCGCGCTTTCCGACGTTTCTGCGCTCTTGTTCGATGGCACCTGAAACGCGCTGACCTGAAGAGCAAGGTTCTGCGCCTCGGGCGACAGCGCCCAGTCATAGAATTTCTTCGCCTCTTCCTCGTTGCGGGCGCCTTCAATAATGGACATCGAGCCAATTTCGTATCCGGTACCCTCGCATGGCGCGACTACCTTGATCGGGAAACCCGATACAGCCTGCTTTACCGCATCATGCATGAAGACGATGCCAATCGTGTTCTCGCCTCGACCGGCTGCTTTGATTGGTGCAGATCCGGATTTTGTATACTGGTTGATATTCGAATGCAGGCCTTTCATGAACTCAAAACCTTCATCCTCGCCAAAGATCTGCACCATCGAGGCCAGCGTTGTATAGGCCGTACCAGACGAGTTAGGGTTGGCCATCTGAACGTGACCCTTGTATTCAGGCTTTAGCAGGTCTTTCCAACAGACGGGTTCGGGTAGGTTATTGGCCGCCAGCAGGTCTGCGTTATAGCCATACCCAAGTGCGCCGGAATAAATGCCGATCGTTCTGTTTCCGGCACTTTCGGCTTGGGAAATTGCCCAATCATGAAGCTGGTCGCGCATTGGCGACATGTATTCCATTGTCAGGCCCTCTTCGGCGGCCTGCAAATGCGGATCACCCGTGCCGCCCCACCACACGTCTCCTTTCGGGTTCGAGCTTTCGGCACGAATCTGGGCAAAGGTTTCGCCTGACGACTTACGCGTCATGTTGACGTCGATGCCCGTTGCATCTTCGAAACTGCGCGCCATGAGTTGGCACCAGTCTTCCTGCGCAGAGCAATAGAGTGTCAGCTTGTCTGCCTGCGCTGCCGACACAGATGCGGCTATTGCAATCAGCGACCCGACGGCCGTGGATGTAAGTTTTTTCATTATCATTCCTCCCTTTGGTTATCGTGCACCAGTATCTTTTGTTTTGTCAGGCGCTTTCTCATCCAGCTTTTCGTAGCTTGTTAATGACAGACTGGGCGTTCTGATTGCCCGTCAGATTTCTCAGAAAACTTGACAGATATCTTTCTTCCACCAGCTTTGCCGCTTTCCCCGGTGAAAACCAGTGACGCGTCCGTTCGTCCCGTTCTTTCCAACGCCGCTTCAGTTTTTCAACGACCATGGGATAGAGGGTAACGCGGCAGCGAACGCTATTCGCGCCCTCAAAGCGCTTGTCGTAGAAAAATTGGCCAATCGGCTGTTTCGAGATTGCCCCGACTGCACCTGCTTCTTCCAGGGCTTCAATTTCGGCGGCATGCCAAGGTTTCTTTCCTTCCATCAACCAACCTTTTGGGATGACCCACCGCCCTGTATCGCGCGAGGTCACCATCAGAACGCGTAGTTTTCCATCCCTGTCCCAGCGCATCGGAAGTGCTGCAATCTGGTCTGTTATGTTGCCGTCGCTCATGCTGCCCTCAATGACACGGTATCAATAGCGCACCCAGAATAACCTTCAGTCGTTAACGGTGGTTCTTGGGTTTTCACTTTGAAACGGTGCAATTCACACATTCTTGCCTTGCGCTTTGGACTCTTCTGAATTGTCACAACCTACTGAGGGTTATGCAACAAAAATTATTGCATTATGCCCGAAATCCCACAAAAGTGGGGTTTGAAACCTGATTGGGTTGTTGGATGTCCAAAACGAAAATACGTGCCAAAACGATTGAAAAGGGACGGGGTAGGGTAAAAAAATCCGACCGGCGCCAGCAAATACTGCTGGAGTTGAAGCTTCGCCCGCACGTTCGCATCAATGAATTGGCTCAGCGTTTCAACGTCTCTAACGAGACGGTGCGCAGGGATTTTGACGCCCTGTCGAATGACGGCCTGATCGCACGCGCGCACGGAGGGGCATCTGCCCCGGCACAAGGGCATTATCCAGGTCTGGACGAGCGAGCCAACGCGCGGATTGAGGAGCGCGAACGCATAGGTATCAGCGCGGCGGGACTGGTTCGTGATGGTGAAACGGTCATGATCGATTCCGGTTCGACCACAATCGAAATGGCCCGTGCATTGGCCTATCTCGGCACTCCTTGCACAGTGATTACGAATTCAATCCCGGTGGCAATGACCCTCGGCCATGGGGCTGCCGAGGTTCTGCTTTGTCCAGGAGAATATCTGGCAACCGAATCTGCGACGATCGGAACCGAAACGCTGGAATTCCTGTCTCGGTTCAATGTCGACAGATGCATGATCGGCTCGTCAGGTTTTTCGGTCGAAGGCCCTTCAGAAACCGTGCGCGGCTTTGCGGCTGTCAAAAGAATGATGCTGACGCGCGCAGCAAATCGACATCTTTTAATCGATTCAGGGAAATTTGGTCGTAAAGGCCTGTCTCAGGTCGGAGACCTGACCAAACTGGATTCCATAGTTTCCGACACGAAACCAACAGGAGAGTTGCTTAACGCGATCAACGGTGCCGAGGTTGATGTTCTCGTCGCCCCGTAAACACTGAAATGAATGACGAACAGCGGACTGCAAAATGACCGCGCATGACTGGGAGGAAAACATGAAGATAGACATCAGATTATTGGTTGGGGCATCGGCAATTGCGCTCATGTCGCTTTCCGGGACAGCTTCGGCGCAAGATTGCCCGAGGGGTGATCTGGACGAGCGGTTTTGCGACGTCGATGGGGATTTGATTGCGGATATCCCCACAGATTCTTCCCAGCTAATTGATCCTGACACCCTGATTTTTGCCTATACACCGGTCGAAGACCCAGCCGTATACAAAACCGCATGGTCAGACTTTCTAGAGCATCTGAAGGCTGAGACAGGCAAGGATGTGGTATTTTTTCCGGTCCAAAACAACGCCGCCCAGATCGAGGCGATGCGGTCGGGACGCCTGCATATTGCGGGCTTCAACACCGGGTCCAACCCACTGGCAGTAAACTGTGCCGGGTTCCGACCGTTTACGATTATGGCCTCAAAAGACGGTAATTTCGGTTATGAAATGGAGATCATCACCTACCCAGGCTCGGGCATCGAAAAGGTTGAGGATATCAAAGGTAAGCAACTTGCCTTCACGTCACCCACTTCCAACTCGGGCTTCAAAGCACCGTCGGCGATCCTGAAAAGTGACTTCGATCTTCTGCCCGATCGCGACTTCGAACCCGTCTATTCGGGAAAGCACGACAACTCGATCCTTGGTGTGGCGAACAAGGACTATCCAGCGGCATCGATTGCAAATTCGGTAAAGGCACGGATGATTTTGCGGGATGTGATTAAGGAGGAAGATGTTGTTACGATTTACAAATCGCAGACCTTCCCAACCACCGGATTTGGCACTGTCTACAACCTGACGCCCGAATTGCAGGAGAAAATCCGCAATGCTTTCTTCAACTTCGAGTGGGAAGGGACGACGCTTGAAGCAGAGTTTTCCAAGTCGAACGAAGGCCAATTTCTGGAGATGACTTACCAGGAATTCTGGGACGTCATTCGGAAAATTGACGCGGCAAACGGCGTCTCCTACGCCTGCCAATAAGCCTTGCTTAATCAGGCGGGCCTGAAAAGGCCCGCTATCCACCCTAATCGGGGGCATTTTATGCTGCGTCTTCAAAAGCTGACGAAAACCTACAAGACCGGAGATCAGGCACTGAAGGCCATCGATCTTGAGGTGCCCAAAGGGCAGGTGCTTGCACTGATCGGGCCCTCGGGTGCGGGAAAATCGACGATGATCCGCTGCATCAACCGTTTGGTTGAGCCTACAAGTGGCGGTGTTCTTCTGGATGACATGGACCTGACCAAACTCGGGTCGGGTGCGTTGCGGAAAGCACGCCGTGAAATGGGTATGATCTTTCAGGAATATGCTCTGGTCGAACGCCTCACCGTGATGGAAAACGTATTGTCCGGTCGGTTGGGGTATGTCGGATTCTGGCGCAGTTTTCTACGGCGGTATCCGCAGTCGGATGTGGACGAGGCTTTCCGCCTGCTGGACCGGGTGGGGCTGTTGCATATGGCTGACAAACGCGCGGACGAGTTGTCGGGTGGTCAACGCCAAAGGGTCGGCATCTGCCGCGCCCTGATCCAGGACCCAAAGTTGTTGCTGGTCGATGAACCGACCGCGTCGCTGGATCCGAAGACCAGTCGTCAGATCATGCGGTTGATCACCGAGCTGTGTCAGGAGCGCGGGCTGGCAGCCATCATCAACATCCATGACGTGGCACTAGCCCAGATGTTCGTTCCCCGTGTCGTGGGCCTCCGCTTTGGAGAAATCGTGTTTGATGGTCTTCCAACAGGGCTCACCCCGGAAAAGCTGACCGAGATTTACGGTGAGGAAGATTGGGAAGCGACCATCGAAAAAGTGGATGAGGATGAAGATGTCGAGGCTGCAGAATGAGCCATCGAGAACTTGACGACATGCTGGGAAAAGGTTGGCGCAAACCGGCCTTTATTAAAAACACGTTGCTGCGCAGGGCATTGATACTTGGGTTCTTCGCTTACCTGATTGCGGCTTTCATGACCATCGATGTTGATTGGGGCAGGGTCTATGAGGGACTGGACAGGGGATGGGCGTTCGTCCTTGCCTTTACCAGCCCGGATTTCATTTCACGGTGGTCAGATATCTGGGCCGGCCTTCTGGAAAGCATTGTGATGACCGTGGCCGCGTCGGTTGTCGGTATCCTGATTTCGATCCCGATTGGATTGGGGGCTGCACGTAATATCGCCCCGTTGCCAATCTACATAATGTGCCGCGGCATTGTCGCGTTAAGCCGGGCATTGCAGGAAATTATCGTTGCCATTTTGCTTGTGGCCATCTTTGGCTTTGGCCCGCTGGCAGGATTTTTGACGCTGTCTTTCGCAACCATTGGGTTTCTTTCCAAGCTTTTGGCAGAAGATATCGAGGCGATGGACAAAGTTCAGGCTGAGGCGATTCAGGCCTCTGGTGCACGATGGCTGCAATGGATCAACTACGGGGTTCAGCCTCAGATCATGCCTAGGCTTGTGGGTCTTTCCATGTACCGGATCGACATCAATTTCCGGGAAAGCGCTATTCTCGGGCTGGTGGGGGCAGGCGGCATTGGCGCGACACTCAACACCGCGTTTGATCGATATGAATATGATACGGCAGCCGCCATTCTGATCCTTATCATCGGGATCGTCATGGCCCTTGAATACCTTTCCGGAATAATCCGAGCGAGGGTTCAGTAATGCCGGTTCTTGAACGCGACGATACACGAATCTGGCGCAGGCGGACGACGGGCCAAAGCCTGGTTCGCTGGTTTGGATGGCTTCTGGGAGTAGCGGTTTTTGTCTACTGTTGGCAGCTCATTTCGGAATCGACAACCTGGTTTTTCGTCTGGGACGCACCCCGTATCGCCAACGATATCTGGACCCGCGCAACACCTCCGAAATGGGATTATATTACCCAGCTGGGTCGCCCGATCTGGGATACACTGAACATCGCTACACTGGGGACGATCATCGCTCTGTTCATGGCCGTGCCGGTTGCCTTTTTGGCGGCCCGCAATACTACCCCGTCGGCGTTGTTCATCCGCCCCATTGCCTTGTTGGTCATTGTCTCGACCCGCTCAATCAACTCGCTGATATGGGCGCTGCTATTGATCGCTATCATCGGACCGGGTGTGTTCGCCGGTGTCATAGCAATCGCCATCCGTTCAATCGGGTTCTGCGCTAAACTTCTTTATGAAGCGATTGAAGAGATTGATCACGGTCAGGTCGAGGCGATCACAGCCACCGGTGCTTCGCGGTGGCAAGTCATGGCATATGGGATCGTTCCGCAAATCCTGCCAGCTTTTGCCGGAATTGCGGTCTTTCGTTGGGATATCAATATTCGCGAGTCTACAGTGCTTGGTCTGGTTGGTGCCGGTGGCATCGGGTTGCAGCTCTCGGCCTCGCTTAATGTTCTGGCGTGGCCGCAAGTCAGCCTCATCCTGATTGTAATTCTTTTTGCGGTCATGATCAGCGAATGGGTTTCGGCAAAAGTACGAGGAGCGATCATTTGACCGGATTCTCAGCGCAGGAGGCTTTTAAGGCATACGAAGCCGTCCGGCACCGCCTTCCAGATATTGAACCGAACGACGTGAGTTATCGTCGTATCGAGACCCTTTCCGAAATTATTGATGAGTTTGACGTATTTCTTCTGGATGCGTTCGGGGTTCTCAATATCGGAGAAACAGCAATCCCCGAAACACCTGAACGGATCAAGTCACTAACGGCTGCGGGCAAACGTGTCCTGGTGGTGTCGAATGCCGCCGGGTTTCCCCACGCCACGCTGTTGGAGAAATACACCAGGCTGGGATACGACTTCGCTCCGCAGGATGTGATTACCAGTCGGGCTACGTTGCTGTCCGGGCTGAATGGCAGACGTGGGCTGCACTGGGGTTTGATGGCGACACCCAGCGCCGGTCTTCGCGATTTGGAAGATTTGAAACTAACCTATCTGGAGGATGACCCGCAGCCCTACGAAACCGTTGATGGTTTTCTGATGATCGGGTCAGCCGCCTGGACTGAAGCCCGACAAGCGATGTTGGAGGCGGCATTGTTAAGCCGCCCCCGCCCGGTATTGGTTGGCAACCCGGACATCGTTGCCCCACGCGAGTACGGCTTTTCCAAAGAGCCCGGTCTTTTCGCGCACCGTTTGGCCGACCGAACGGGTGTAGCCCCGCAGTTTTATGGAAAGCCTTTCGGCAATATCTATGATCTTGCCTTTCAGCGACTTGGGCCCGTCGACAAATCCCGCGTTCTGATGGTAGGTGACAGTCTGCATACTGACATTCTGGGCGCGCGTCATGCCGGAGTGGCTTCCGCACTTGTCTCGGATTTTGGGTTCTTCGCCGGGCATGATGTCGAGGAAGCGATCAAACAAGCAGCGATCGTGCCGGACTTTGTCGTGACCCGACCTTAGGATTTTGAAGTAAAGCGTATTTTTGGCAGAGCGAATGGGCAGCGTTGACTTGCAGAAGGCGCGCGTAACAATGACTATGTGCGAAGTAGAGAAAGCCCTTGCTGGGCAAGGGCTTTCTAAAGATGCGGATAACAGGTTTTCTCATTCCCGTGATCAAATCGGGACGGAACCTGTTAGGGCCACAAGGGATCAGAACCGACGCCTAAGCGGTCTGACTCCGCATCTCCATATATAGACCCTGATTAGCTGCCCGTAAAGTAGGGATGGCAAAAGCAAAGTATATTAGCGACTTCGAGCGCGACGTTATGCGCATCGGTGTAGCAAATGGCCACAAAGCGCCGACAATCGCCCGCTTTCTGAAGCGTGGTAAAATGGTTGTTTACAACCACATAAAGGCAATGGAGGCCGATGGAACCATAGGTGATTTGCCCCTCTGCTTTATCGCTGACGAAATAGCCGAAGCGATTCGCAAGGCAGATCGGCCATGAGTTCAAATCGCGACCCAAAATGGAAGAAAAAAGGTTACCAGAACGAGGCCGAATATCGGGCCGCGTGTTCTGCAACAAAGAAGACTGAACGGGCGGCTATGGCCGCATCGAAGGCCAATCATAGCGCCTCTAGGGTCTTGCAAGTTATGTGGCGCGCGGCGGAGTTCGACCGGCCAACCGTGACGATCACCAAAGAGCAGATCATGGCAAAGGCACCGTGTAGCTTAAGCAGCGTCAAACGTGCCCTGAAGGAACTACGCGAAGAAGGCAGCATTCGCCCAGCAAAAAACTGGCAAGGCGGAAGTGGTGTAGCGACTACATGGAAGCTCTGTGTGCCGGGTTCAAACACCACACCCGCAGACAATCAAATTGAAGTAATGGAAGCCAAGCGCAAGCGAGAGGCCGCGTGGCAGTTCCTAAAGGGCAAGTACGGCCCGGTGAAGGCGCTGGAACTGATGGGGGAGCCGGATGAGTGAGCCTGTGGATAAGTTCTCACACCGCAAAAAAGGGGGTGCAATTTGGACCAAAAAGGGGGTGCAAATTGGACCAAAAAGGGGGTGCAAATTGGACCCCCCATCCATGGTTTTCCACGAAAACCACCACGCCAGTTCTGTGAACTGTCGATAGGGTGAGTGGCCCTAGTCGGGCCACACGGACGATACGCACGGGGGCGGAGAGGTCGCAGTAGAGGCAGGCGCACGGCCCGCGTGGGGAGGGGTTGGCGCGGGATGATGCGCCCGCCTGAGAGTGCGGAGTTTTGGGGGCCTTCGGCCCGCTGAGAATAGTGGAAGGGCGGAAAATTTCGTCCTTCAGGTCAACCAAAGGGAAATCGGAAAGGCAGTATATGGATTGGGAACATCGGAACATCTGGGTGCGCAAGGTGGACGATTGGTTGCTTAGGGTGATCCAGATCACGCCATCCCGATATACCTGGGCGGTGATCGACGCGCGCCGCGACCGCGTGAACGGGAAACAGGTCGAGGCAGGGGAGTGCAGATTGAAGCGCCGCGCCTTTGAAGCCGCGCAAAAGGCGCTTTCTCGTCAACTTGATCGGGCAAAGACCCAGCCCGCGACCACGAACGCGACGAGAGCGCGCGTTTTACACTGATTTTCGGGCCAATCGGAAACAATGCGCAGTCGATCGGATCTGTAGGTTTCCAGATTCGAAACGAATTCAGTAGGGCAGGGGGGTTCCTCTGCCCTTTTGCACGGCAGGGGAGGGGGGTTTGCGATGCTTGAACCCTGTCAAATGTCATAAATGGACAAAAAGCGCGTCATTTTTGACATCGGCCAAAGTGCCACATCCGAAGTTAATGGCCTTGCAACCTAACCGTGTGTCTGCAACGTATACCTTACGTATATACATACGACATACAAAAGGAACAAACGATGGGTACGAAAGAACTGGCACCACTCGCCAAACAGTTGCGCGACCGGGGGCAAGCACTGAAAGCCGCTGGAACTATGAAACAGATTGCCGAGGGGCCGAAGCTGATTGAAGACACAGCCGACCTGCTGGTGTCCGTATGTGAGCGGCTGGACGCTCTGACGCCCTACGTGGACGAAGTGGCATGACGGTCACGCCTTCGCCGGGATATGCCACGCGGCAGGATGCGAAGGAAGAAATTCGCATCGCTAGGGGCATCGCAAACCAGAAGCGCAAGAGCGCGCGTTTGAACGACCTGAAAACGCGCATTCAAAATCAAAAGAGAAAGGCCAAGTCATGCCGAACCTAGCAGCTAAGACCCACGTTGCGGACGGGGCGTGTGGTGGATGCGGAAAGACCGTCCATATCCTGCTGAACAAGAACGGCAACGCCTACTATTTCTGTCCGTGGTCGGATGAAATGGGGCACCCGTGCAGCCACCATGAGCGCTGGGGCAAAGCCCACAGCCAAAAATTCCAACGCGACTTCCTGAAAGGACGCCCAGCCAATGACAATGCCGCGCCAAAAGAGACCGAAGCCCCAGCCGACGCCATCGCCGCAAACGACAACCGACCCCCAGAAACAGCCAGAGACGGAAATAAGCCCGGTGGAAGCCTCTATGAACAGCTTACAGCCTGACACCCCCGAAATTGACGTTCAGCCCGCTGACGGGCCGGAAAACGGCCCCGCTGGCGATTTTGACCTGTCGCACATGTCTGCAATCCGCGCGCCTGAACTGGAAACGGGCGAAGGCGGCGAGGATGCGGTTGTGCAGGTTGACGAAGGCGGAACGCCGCTGAACGTCGACAAGGCGGTTGAGCTGATGAGCAAGGAAGCCTTTTACGTGGTATTTCGCACCGCGTTTCAGGCGCCGGGTTTTGTCAGTCTGGACTTGCAGCCATTGGCAATCCAGCCGGGGGAGGAATCGACCGCCCGCGAAGCCTCAAACGCAACTTATGAACTGCTTGAAATCTACTATCCCAAAGCCCTGATGCCGGGTGGCGATAACTTCGCCCGCCTGATGGTGGCCGGATCGTTCATTGCTGGCAAAATCATGATCCTGCGATTGATCCTGATGGAGCGCCGACGCGCCCGCATGGCACCCCCGCCAGTAGCGCAGAGGCGCGCGCCAGAGCCACGCGCCGCCAATACGGATGCACCCCCGCCTGATGGCATGGTTGACCCCACAGCATGGGCGCAAAATGAACGGGAGCCGGTAGCAGCATGAGCGCGTTATCTAACGTAGGGCGCATAGGCGTCTGGGGCCGCTCTGGATCGGGTAAATCATCCTATGTAAAGGCCCTGATCCGTGACCGGAAACGCATGGTGATTTTTGACCCGCTGGACGAGTACCAAGGCGAACTTTCACACGTGGCAACCGTGCGCCACAATCACCGCGCCGCGCTGGATGATGTCCGTAAAAAGATGGTGTCCAATTGGGCCGGGTTTCGGGTCGCTTATGTCCCGCCAACAGCCCGCGAACCTGCCGCCCTTTCGGCGCTCTGTCGGTTGCTCTTGGCGGCACAACAGCCGTTCAAGGATCGGCAGGCCGGGGCGCTGCCTATGACGCTTGTTGTCGAGGAAATGAACCTGTCGTTTCCGGTCGCTGGCGGCGTCGAGAAATGTCCGGGCTTTGCAGAGATTTGTTCGCGCGGTCGGCACTACGGCATTGAAGTGATCGGCATCAGTCAGCGGATTGCCGAGGTGGCAACCCGATTCCGTAACAACTGCACGGAAACGATTGTTCTGGCGCAGAAAGGGCCGCGCGATGTGGACGCGGCCACGCAAGAGACAGGCGGTGACAAATCCCGTGTGACCGGGTTGCAAAATCTCGAATTCCTGCACGAGAACAAAGGCGCGGTACATAAGGGTAAAATTACCTTCAAAGGGGGCAGGGCGATTATTTCGGCCTGACCTGAATTTTCCTATGTAAGGTAACGTTACCTTATGTAGGTTTTGAGATCGCGCAAATGCGGTTCATTGCTGGCCCTCGTTCGAAACCGAGAGGGCCAGCCTTCATGCGAAAAACCTTTCTGACAACCGTAGCCGCTGGCGTTGTGTCCGGCGTTCTAGTCGCTGTCATCATGCGCAACTTGGCACCCTCTCAACAAACCGCCTTCATTCCAACGAAGGCCAAAACGCGAGAGTATTATGCTTAAAAAAGGTGATCTGAAACTTGTCGGTCTGATGGTGATCGGCGTGATCGGCGCGGGGCTGGTGATGAGCCAGTTTGGCGACGTTCCGGGCATCAAAGAAGCCCGCAACGGCTTCGACTACTGAGGCCGCGCACATGACCCAGCAAGTCAAGAAAATGCCAACACCGGGCGGCGTTGGCCCCGGTCAAACGGCAACCGTTTCCCTGCCTATCGGCCTGACCTATCAGCGGTTCTACATTGAACTGAACGTTGACAGCACGCCGCGCGACATTCCTGTCGCTGAGTGGGGCGATTATGTCGGTGAAATCCGCCTGTTGGTTGACGGTGAAGTCACCTACCAGATGGACGCGGCAGACATTGTTGCGCTGAACAAGTTCTACAATCAGCCGATGATTGCCGGAACCCTGCCTATCTTCCTGTCGCGCCCGTGGATGCGGACAATGGATGGCGAGGATCAAACAGCCTACGGCACTGGCGAAAACACGGTTTCGACCTTCACAATTGAAATGGACCTCAAGGCAGGCAAACAGTTCAATTCGTTGCAGGTGTACGCCAAACAGTCGCCTTCGCGCCCTTGGGGAACTCACCTGCGTGTTCGTCGTTACACGCATCCGCAATCACTGGTTGGCATTGCCGAGATTTCGGACATTCCGCGCTCGGCCTATCACATGCTGGCAATGCACGTGAACACGGATGCGATTGACCGGGCTGAAGTGCTGGTCAATGACAACAAGGTTCTGGACTACGGCAAATCCGTTCGCCGCACCCACAACCGGATTGCGGGCCGCACAGAGCAGGCAGGCTTTACGCATATGGACTTTGTAGCCGAGAACCGCGCGGTTGAAGCTTTGCCCATGAACGTTGCTGATTTCCGCCTGAAACTCGATTTCACCGCGATTGGCAATTACACGATCTACGCCGAGTCCATCGCGCGTTGATCTGAATGAGCGTGGCGGGCCTTGGCCCGTCCCGCCAAATCGGGAGACTTCACTTTGACAGCAAAACTCGCACACCCAAACTCGCAATTGCCAGATGGCTATCAATTGCGACCGGGGGCAATCAACAATTCGCCTTATCAGTTGCCGGAAAAGTACCGATCTAAGCAGCCTTACGGACTTGCCAGCATCTGGGAGTCATTGAAGGGCGGCGGTGCAAAGGGCTATGAACTTGGCGTTCTGGACACGGGCGGAGCCCCTACGGTGAACACGGCACAGGTGGACGGTTCGTCGGACTTTCTGAACAAGCTTTCAGACTTTGGGCGCGACCTGCTTTCGTCTATCGGCGGCAAGCCGGAGGGTCAGCCGCAGGTGGTTCCGGCGTCCTACGGTGGCGGTTCCGGCGGCGTAGATTTGCGCATGGTCGCAATGATCGGTCTTGCCGGGGCGGTGGTTTACTATGCCACCAAGTCTTGAGGAGGAAAGCACCGTGGCGGGCCTTCCACCTCTGTCCTTTAGCGGTGGCCCCAGCGCGTCGGATGCGACGGCTACGGGTGGCCGCAATCGGACCTACACCGGGTCTTTCAGCTTCAAATCAGGGCCAAACATTGTGCAACAGGCGTTGCCTTTGCTGGCAATGGGCGCGGTGGCATGGCTGATCTTTCGCCGGAAATAACCTTTCGTGCGGCCAGTTGGTCAATGCTGGCCGCACGTGACTTGGCGCTGATTGCGGATCTGGACCAAACGGACGTCCGCATATTTGCGGAGGCGGTCGGGGCAGGGCGGTTTCAATTGCTTGATGTTCTTCACCGCGGGGAACGCAAGGGGTGCATCATCTGGACGGTTGAGCAAGAGGGCGACGGGTGCGCGGTGGTGATCAACGCGGCGGCTTGCCAAGCGATACCTGGCCTAAATCTGACAGCGGTCATTGCGGACACTTTCGGCATGATCGGGCGGCAGATCGGCGCAAGCTGCATTCGGTGCTGGACCGTCCGCGAAGGTATGCGGCGCAAGCTGGAAAAAATGGGCGCGACCAAGCGCTATGTAATGGAGATTGAACTAAATGGGCGGCAGTAGCAGCAGCAGTAGCAGTTCAAACACGAACTACAACACCGATGGCCGCGTCGCCGCTGATAACGGTTCCTACGGCATCAGTTCGCAAGGTGACGTGCATTTGAACGTGGTTGCGGATGAGGCGTTTGAACTCGGGCAAGACGCTATCCAGCGGGCCTTGGATAGCGCCGACAATATCGCGCGGCTCGGGCATGAAAACGGCGAGTTACTCGCCAAGCATTTGTCCGAAAACTCGGGGCTTGTTGTCGGCACCCTGAACAAGAACACGGAACTGGTCGGAAAGACCCTTTCCGACGCCCTTGTGGCGGCTCAACAGAACGGGAAATCAGAAGCCGGTCAGATTTCCGAACAGTTGATCAAGATCGGCATTCCAGCGGCGGCAATCGCCTTTGCAGTAGCGAGCGTTTTGAAAAAATGAGTTCCACATATTCAACCCAAACCCTGACAATCCCGGCAAGCGGTTCCGTTCAGATCAACCGCGCGGCTGAATTCCTGATTTGCTACTCGGCAAGCCACAAGTTCCGGGTGCGCTTTGGCGATGGTGCAACTTCCGAGTTTCAGGCCGGTTTGAAGTTCCGCGAAGTGTTCAATCTGGTTGAAGTGATCAACCCAGACCCGGCAAACCCTCTTACGGTAGAACTCGGGTTCGGTAAGGGCGATATTGACGATGCGCGGCTTGTTTTGTCTGGCGATATCGTCACAACCGTTCAATCGGGAAATGTCACGGTGAGCGGCACCGTGGACGTTGGCAACGAGCTTGCAGTAGCGCCGAAAGTTCCAGATGGAATGCAAGGGCCATATGGCTATGTGACCGTAGCGGCATCCTCAACAGTGCTGGTTGTCGGACCTAACGCAAAACGGCGGCGTGTTTGGCTGTATGTCGGCGCGGCAAATACCGTTTTTGTCAATATCTGCGGACAGGTCACGGGTGATCCGGTCCAGCAAGGCGGCTTGCCGATATATGGCGGTGATCGGATCGCGCTTGAAACAACTGGCCCGGTCTATGTCTCAAATTCGACCGGAACCGTGGTGAATATCGCCATCCTTGAAGAGGTGTTCATCTGATGGGCGCGTTCGGCGCATTGGTGACGGGCGGCGCATTGGCCGGGGCGGCTTACCTCTATCTCGAAATTGAGAAGGACAAGGCGGCGGCGCAACTGCCTCCACCACCCCCGCCAGAGGCTGAAAAGCCGGGATACAAGAACGCGGCGCTTTGGGCCCCGCTGTTGGAATTCGGAGTGGAAGAAATCGTGAACCGTTGGAATAGTTCGGAAAAGGGCGACGGGGGCCGCGTCAAAGGCTTCCTAAGCGGGTTGTTTGGTGGCGGCAATGACAGTCCCGCCAGTGGTGGCAAATCGTCTGGAACGATCATCCCAGCCGCGTATTCGCCGCAGCCACACAGCGCGCCCAGGACGAACGGATTGGAAGGCCGCTTGCTGAACCTGATTGGACGGCTGGAAGCGCCGCAAGGATACGATCAGGTTTGGGGTGGTATTGGCGCGAAGGATCGACCGCCAAAGCGCTTAACGTCCATGACAGTGGCGGAGGTTTTGGCGTGGCAGGACAGTATAGATCATCGCTACAATTCGGAAGCGGCAGGCCGCTATCAAATTCTTGAAGATACTTTGCGGGGTATGGTTCGGAGCGGCGTTGTCAATCCTAACGCCAAATTCAATGCCGCGACACAGGATCGGCTTGCGGTTCACCTGATGGACCGTCGCGGCCTGAGCGCCTATAAGGCCGGTCGGATCGACAAGTACAAATTCGCTCAAAACCTCAGCAAGGAATGGGCGTCTTTGCCCGCCATCACGAAAGATAAGCGCGGGCGTCCGGCAAACGGGCAAAGTTACTACGCTGGCGATGGCTTGAATAGGGCCGGGACAACACAGGCGGCGGTTCTCAATGCCATTGTGGGGGCGGCGTAATGGTCGCGCCTTTGATCTGGATCGGCGGCTTGCTGGCCGGGGGCTATGTTCTCGGTCAGGCGTCAAATGCGGCGGAAAGCACCGCCAAGCTGGCCAAATGGGGCGCGGCTGGCGGCGCGGTGTACGTGTCCTATCTGGCCCTGAAATCGTCGGGGGCGTTGAAATGATCGACGCAGGCACCGGACTTCTTGTCGCGGCGGCTCTGGCAAACACAGGGCTGTTGACCGGCATATTCTTTCGACTTGGCGTCTTTTCCCGTGGTCATGACGATCACGGGCGGCGCATCGGAAATCTCGAAAATCATGTATTCTCAGGAGGTAAACAGACATGATGAAAGCTTTGGTCCAATCAATGATGGTTCGCCAGACCGTAGGGTCACTGATCCGCCACGGTATGACCGTTGCAGGCGGTTATCTGATCGCAGATGGCTACGTTGATGAAAGCACGTGGCAAACTGTGACAGGCGGCGCAATGGCGCTGGGTGGCGTGGCGCTGTCCGTAGCCGAAAAGAAATTCAGCATTCGTTTCTGAGGGTTAACTCAGACCGAGAATGACGAAGCCGGGGCGATTGCTCCGGCTTTTTTCTTATATACCGATACCAGCTGACGGCCGGCGCAAGATCCGCGAGCTGAAGGAGGGGTTGAAAGTATATAAAATTTCGGTCATTAAGGACGAATAACGAGCGGATGAACAAGAAAGGACGGGTACAACTCTCAGGCGAACGCGCATAACAATGATTATGTTGTTTTTACGGGGATGTATCCAGTTGGCAGTTTTCGCTTAACGGCAAATTCTCACAGTTTCGGAACCTCGAATCCGGTTCTTCCGCATCTTAACAATCTGGAACTCAATATTAAGGGTCACTTTCGAGAATTCAAACTTTCTCAGGCCGGAAAAACCGATGTTTTCTTGACTGTTCCATAAACAAAGCTGGTGTCGATCGAAGCTATTCCGCCGATCGGGTGAATTCGGTTTCGAATAAAGTCCTCGTATGCTTCGAGGTCTGATACCAATACCCGCAACTGGTAATCCATTGCGCCGGTCAGCACGTGGCATTCTAGAACTTCATCGATCATCCGAACGCGTTTTTCGAATTTCTGCACATCTGTTTCATTGTGCCGCTCAAGCCGGATGCGGACAAAGACGGTAATCGCCATCCCGTATGCGGCAGCGTCCACATCGGCGCTGTATCCTTTTATGACACCGCTGGCCTCAAGGTTTTTGACCCGTCGCAGACACGGCGAAGGAGACAGATTGACCTCATCAGCAAGATCCTGGTTCGTCATACGCCCGTCCCGCTGCAATGCTCGAATGATCTGCCTGTCTTTGGCGTCCATTTTCTTTCCTGTTTTAGCATAATATGCCAATATTAACCACTAATGTGGCATTTTTTGCAACCCATTGCTCAAAGTAAAGGCGCAAAGTGGTAACAACTTAGATCAGGAGCTCACCGTGACCCACACAACCGGATTTGCCACTCGCGCCATTCATCATGCCTACAACCCATTTGAAAACGATGGTGCGCTGACCCCGCCCCTCCACTTAACCTCAACCTTCTCCTTCGAAACCGCAGAGGCCGGCGGTGAAATGTTTGCTGGTGAGCGCGCAGGTCATATCTATAGTCGGATATCGAACCCTACTTGTGACCTTCTTGAAAAGCGTATTGCCGTGCTGGAAGGTGCCGAGGCTGGGCTTGCACTGTCCAGCGGGATGGGCGCAATTACCGCCGTACTTTGGACCCTGCTGTCGCCAGGTGACGAAGTCATTGTCGACAAGACGCTCTACGGCTGCACATTCGCTTTCATGCGCCACGGTCTGGCAAAATGGGGTGTCACTATTACCCATGTAGACATGACGGACCCTGCGAACCTGAAAGCCGCTGTTTCCGAAAAAACCCGCGTCGTCTATTTTGAAACCCCAGCCAATCCAAACATGCGCTTGGTGGATATCGCCGCCAGTTCAGAGATTGCACATTCTGTTGGTGCGCAGGTTGTGGTCGACAATACATATGCCAGCCCCTATCTGACCCGCCCGATCGAGCACGGCGCGGATATCGTCCTGCACTCCGCCACCAAATATCTGGGCGGGCATGGCGATGTGGTCGCGGGTCTTGTGGTCGGAACCGTCGAGCAGATTTCTGAGATCCGGCTTGTCGGCATGAAGGACATGACAGGCGCAGTGATGGCACCTTTCAACGCAATGCTGATCCTGCGTGGACTGAAGACACTGAACCTGCGACTGGATCGCCACTGTGCGTCCGCCAAGGTGGTTGCCGATTACCTTCAGGCACATCCGGCCGTCAGTGAGGTTTATTTCCCGGGGCTTGAGAGTTTTGCCCAGCACGATGTCGCACAACGGCAGATGTCGCAGCCCGGCGCCATGATCGCCTTTGAAATCAAGTCTGGCCTGTCCGGTGGCATCGAGTTCATGAACCGCCTGAACATGATCCAGCGCGCCGTGTCCTTGGGGGACGCAGAAACCCTGATCCAGCACCCGGCATCCATGACTCATTCGACTTATACTGCGGAAGAACGGGCAGAACATGGGATCAGCGACGGTCTGATCCGTCTTTCCGTCGGGTTGGAAGACGTTGATGACATCCTTGCGGACTTGGAGCAAGCTCTGCCCTACCCTGCCCGCAGTGCCGCATGAACCCGGAGACCACCATGCCATATGATCCCAAGCTGTTGAAAATCGTTGAACAGCGTCTGCTGTGGTTGTCGCATTGGATGATCCACCATGCCAATCATATCCGGCCCAAGGTTGATGGGATAAAGGTTGGTGGTCACCAAGCGTCGTCCGCGTCGATGGTTTCGATCATGACTGCGCTATACTTTTCGGCTTTGCGTCCCGAAGATCGGGTTGCGGTCAAACCGCATGCGTCACCGGTTTTCCACGCGATGCAGTACCTCATGGGCAACCAGACCCGCGAAAAGATGGAAAACTTTCGCGGGTTTGGCGGCGTGCAAAGTTATCCCAGCCGGACAAAGGATATCGATGATGTCGACTTCTCGACAGGTTCGGTAGGTTTGGGTGTCGCGATCACCTCGTTTGCTTCGATCATTCAGGACTACGTCAAGGCCAAAAATTGGGGGGCAGATGCCCCGATGGGGCGCATGGTGGCGCTTGTAGGCGACGCTGAACTGGATGAAGGCAACGTATACGAAGCGTTGCAGGAAGGCTGGAAAAACGGCCTGCGCAACACGTGGTGGATTATCGACTACAATCGGCAGTCGCTTGACGGCATCGTTCGTGAAGGATTGTTCGAACGGATCGAAAAAATCTTTGATGCCTTCGGATGGGATGTTGTGCGCGTGAAGCACGGCGTGTTGCAGCGCGCGGCCTTCAAAGAACCTGGCGGCGATCGGCTGCGAGACTGGATTGATGCTTGCTCGAACCAGGAATACTCGGCCCTGACGTTCATGGGTGGCGAGGTTTGGCGAAAGCGCCTCATGGACGATCTTGGGGATCAGGGGGATGTGACGGCGCTGATCGAACGGCGCACAGATGCCGAACTCGCTGCATTGATGGAAAACCTCGGCGGCAACTGCGTTGAGACCATGGCCCAAACTTTTGCCGCCATCGAACATGACCGCCCAACCTGTTTCCTTGCATATACCGTAAAGGGATGGGGCACGCCAATTGCGGGCCACAAGGACAACCACGGCGGGCTGATGAACAACAGCCAGTTCGTCGCGTGGCAAGAACATATGGGCGTGCCCGCCGGCGAGGAATGGGAGCCGCTTGCGGCAGTGCAGGACCCGGAGGCGCTGAAAGACTTTCTGTCGAAAGTTCCCTTCTTTGCCAAAGGTCCGCGACGCTATTTCGATGACAAGCTGGATGTTCCATCCATTGACATTGACACAAGCCGCGAAATTTCTACCCAAATGGCTTTCGGCAAGATTTTGGATGACTTGTCGAAAGGCGACAGCCAATTGGCCGAGCGCATCCTGACGACGTCTCCTGATGTCACAGGCACAACAAACCTTGGCCCGTGGGTAAACCGGCGCAAACTGTTTGCCAGATCCGAGCAAGCCGACGCTTTTATTGAGCATCGTATCCCCTCGACGGCAAAATGGGAATTTACTCCCGAAGGGCAACATATCGAGCTTGGTATTGCCGAGATGAACCTCATGTTGCTTTTGGGCGCTGCGGGCCTTTCGCATTCCCTGTTCGGCAAGCGGCTAATCCCGATCGGTACTGTGTATGACCCCTTTGTCAGCCGTGGCCTCGATGCGCTCAATTATGCTTGTTATCAGGATGCGCGCTTTATGCTGGTCGGCACGCCTTCGGGCATAACGCTGGCCCCAGAAGGCGGCGCGCATCAATCCATTGCCACACCTTTGATCGGGATGAGCCAGGACGGGCTGGCGGCCTTTGAGCCAGCCTTTGCTGATGAACTGGCGGTGATCATGGAGTGGGCCTTTGACTACCTGCAGCGTGATGGCGAAGGGCAACCGGACGAACGCACCTGGCTGCGTGACGAAACAGGCGGTTCGGTTTATCTGCGCTTGACGACAAACCCGATTGAACAGCCTGGCAAACGCGTGGACGATGAGTTCCGTCAAGGTGCTATTGATGGCGCATACTGGTTGCGAAAACCGGGGCCGAATTGCGAGGTCGTAATCGCCTATCAGGGGGCCGTTGCACCCGAAGCGATCAAAGCCGCTGGCGTGATGGGCGAAGGACGCAAAGACATCGGAGTGCTGGCGGTGACTTCGGCAGACCGGCTAAACGCCGGGTGGACGGCAGCGCAACGGGCGCGATCGCGCGGCAATCAGGCGGCTCGGTCCCACATCGAAACTTTGATGTCCGGTCTGCCGCGCCACTGCAAGCTGGTTACCGTGATTGACGGCCACCCCGCGACATTGTCTTGGCTGGGTGCCGTACAGGGACATCAGACCATCCCATTGGGGGTCGAACATTTTGGTCAGACAGGGACAATCGGCGACCTCTATCGGCACCATTGCATTGACGCGGACGCTATCCTGGAGAAGGTGAATGGTCTGACCCATGGCAAGGCTTTGCTTCGCACATGAGCGGCGGTGTTGGACGTCACAGCTAGGGCCTTACCCTCAGGGTAATTGGGCCCTTTGTGCAGGCGCGCGCTTGGGTTCGAAGTCCCGAACGAAAGGCACCTTGTTCGAACCAAACTTTTGGGATCTGAGAAGAATTACGACTCGGGACTAAAGAAAAGATCCGCACGTCTTTGCTTCTGTCACTACAGGTGCTCAAAACTGTCGTAGGTATGGACCGCCAGGAAAATCAATTTTGCGTGTATTAAGTCGGCCTATGCACGCTATCCGACCGGTTTTTTGGAAATATTCTTATTCATGTATGCGCTTAATAAAAATGGGTCTGTCCCTCTAGAAGGTAACTCTTGAATCGCCGTTAATATTGTAGTTTGCAGGAGACACTCCAGTACGCGTTTGCCCCAAAAAGAACACTTTGTTCGAGCAGTTTCAGCGCAATCAATAACACCTAATTTCTAAGACAGAAAAATGGCCACCGTTACAACAATCCCCAGACCGTCTGTAAGTTCTCCGCTCAGCTCTATCCAGGGAACCTATGCATATGGTGACGGGAATCCGTCGACCGCGACGGTGATTTCCTACAGTTTCGGGCACTTCTCTGATACGCAGGCTTGGTCATCAGAGTATAAGGCGGAGTTCCGTGCGGCGCTGGCCGCAATAGAAGCCGTTGCAAACATTACTTTTGTCGAAGTCACCTCTGGTTTCGCTGACTTGGTTGAGGTTCTCGCGCCTTCTTCATTCTTTGAAAACCCGCGAACTCTCGGATTTCATTATTCGCCATCGAGCGGGACATCCTATGGCGCGTTCAACACATCATACTGGACTGCTTCTTTCAACGGAAACGGTGATCCGGGCGGGTATTTCTTTACTACTTTGGTCCATGAATTAGGTCACGCCCTTGGGTTGGGGCATCCTCATGACACCGGATTGGGTACAACCGTGTTGAGCGGTGTAACGTCGCCATTCGACTCGTTTGGGGCGGCGGGCCTCAATCAGGGTGTCTACACTGTGATGTCGTATAACGATGGATGGACTTCACAAAACGGGGGGCTACACTTTAACGCAACGTACGGTGGTTCAACGGGGCTTGGGGCTTTGGATATTGCCGCGTTGCAGGCCATGTATGGGGCGAATACTTCATATAATTCCGGGGGCAATACCTACACACTTCCCTCTGCAAACGTCGCAGGAACTGGGTATCAGGCCATTTGGGATACTGGCGGGATTGACACAATACAACATGTTGGCAGTTCGAACGCACACATAGATCTCCGGGCCGCCACATTGGACTATTCCGTCACCGGAGGTGGGCTGATTTCGCATGCGGCTGGAATAAAAGGTGGTTTCACAATCGCGCATGGTGTTGTGATTGAAAATGCGTCTGGCGGATCGGGTGCTGATACTATTGTCGGCAATACCGCTCAGAACGTCTTGCGCGGGAACGACGGAAACGACACCATTCACTCGCTGTCCAACGGAAGCAATAACAACACCATCTATGGCGGCCAAGGCAACGATATCATTTTTGTGGCCCAAGGTACCGGCGCTGACCAGGTCTTTGGGGACCAGGGCAATGATCTGGCTGTTGTGCAGAGCAACGCAGGTACGTTTACAGGTGGAACCGGCACAGACACTGTCAGATTTGTCAGCGCGATAAGTAACTATTTATTCTTTGAAAACGGCGTCTTGTATGAGTTTTTGGACGTCATAACGCGTACAACCTTCACGATTGCAGACGACGTAGAGTTGGTCCAGTTTCTTGACGGGTTACAGCAGTATACCCGGTCGAATATCAAGTCTGCAATGCAGCTTTCAGATATTGATACACAGGGAACGACGTTACAACATGCCAGCCAAGGGCTTTATGTGCTGGATGGTGGAAGTTCGAACATTGCGTTGATTTATGGTGGCCAGTCTATTGGGCAGAACTCGCTAGCGGGCTGGCAGGCGCTTCAGGCCGAAGCCTCGGGCGGTGGCTACAAGGTGCTGTGGCAAAATGCGAACGGGTCATATGCTGAATGGACCACGGATGCCTCGGGGCAATACCAAGGCGGCGTTACCATTGCCAATGTTGTGGATGTCGAGGCCTTTTATGGTGTTGATCTGAACAATGATGGCCAGACCGGCCACGCCATAACCAATATCGAGACCAGCGGGTCGACCACACTCGCGTCTTCAACCCGCGGTGAATATCTGATCAACGGTACCATCAACCTGACGTACAATGGCAATACAATTGGGCCAGACAGCCTGACGGGCTGGCAGGCGCTTCAGGCCGAAGCCTCGGGCGGTGGCTACAAGGTGCTGTGGCAAAATGCGAACGGGTCATATGCTGAATGGACCACGGATGCCTCGGGGCAATACCAAGGCGGTGTTAGCATCGCCAATGTTGTGGATGTCGAGGCCTTTTATGGTGTTGATCTGAACAATGACGGCCAGACCGGCCACGCCATAACCAATATCGAGACCAGCGGGTCGACCACACTCGCGTCTTCAACCCGCGGTGAGTACCTGATCAACGGTACCATCAACCTGACGTATAATGGCAATACAATTGGGCCAGACAGCCTGCCGGGCTGGCAGGCGCTTCAGGCCGAAGCGTCGGGCGGTGGCTACAAGGTGCTGTGGCAAAATGTGAACGGGTCATATGCTGAATGGACCACGGATGCCTCGGGGCAATATGTTAGCGGGACCGGCATCGCCAATGTCGTGGATGTCGAAGCCTTTTATGGTGTTGATCTGAACAATGACGGCCAGACCGGCCACGCCATAACCAATATCGAGACCAGCGGGTCGAC
>NZ_JBXWTH010000076.1:0-228869 GCF_059613825.1 Ruegeria sp. SATB027 | reverse complement strand
GAAACCATCGTTCAGATGGACCAAAGGCCAATCATGCACTAACAATCAAATTGGACCACACAAGTGGGGCTGATCACTTCTTTTTCAGCTGATATCGGATGTCATCATGCAAATCTAAATCTAGTATCATGCGGCACCTTAAAAGCATCGCGTTTGGGTCAGAGAAAGCGCAACCAGTTACCGTTTTGATAAGCTTCTCCGAATCATCGAGTCAACAAAAATATTTTAGCAGAAACAGTGAGTTATATGCTAACATCGAGCTGTTAGCATTGGTGTTAGGTGGGCTGTTAGCGTTTTCAAGAAAAGTGTTGGGAAATCAATGTTACTGCCTTACAATATGCTGAAAGTTTCTAGTGTTGGCACAACATGTTGTGTGGCTCGGAAATTTCCGTGGAATTGGGAAAGGCGAGGATTGGCAGTAGCCGAAGAACCGAATTATTAACCCAAACAATATATTCTATTACCCGTTTCATCTAGCGAGCCGGTATCTACCACCCCGTCGAAGCTAGTCGGCCCGCCGCGCCAAGGCCCTGCATTCCACTTCTCTCTAAGATACTTCGTCCACGCCTCGCGATTGGATCCGTTGCCGGAACTCACTCTCGATTTCGAGTTGAGGTGGCTAAAAACAGAATGAGTTGGCAACCATTCATTGTCCGAGACGTCGAACCTGAAGTCGTCCGAGTGCATTTGTTTCCTAAGAATTCCGGCAATGTTGAAGTTAAAGTAATTGGCATCCCGCAAGAACAGATCGGACGCGTTGCAACACGCAGAAAAGTCGTTCTGCAGTAGCAATTCGTTTTCTGCGTAGCCAAAGACAAGCCCCTGCTGTTCAGCAACATTTTTTAAGCTGACGAGACGGGGTTTCTTGAATGTGATTGGTAGAATGAACTCCCGTCCCACCCGCGTCGCACCTTTCTCGTTATACAGGCGGCGAATTCCGGGCAATGTCTTCTGCAGCTTTGAAAAATTATGCGCCGCGGTCTCTACTGGAAGCTTCAAGTACTCGGCAGAAACGTGTTTGAAGCCATGGTTGGCGGCTTCAACGACCAGCCTTTCGGCGTCTTGCTCAAAATCTGGAATAATTGGTTGCAATCGCAGAGATACCGGCACGCCTTTCGCCGCAATCTTCATAGCGCAATTCATGCGATCGTTTACGGACGGCACGCCTGGTTCCAGACTTGATGTTAACTTATGGGCAACAGCTGCGACCGACACTCTGACATAGAAATTCCCCCGAGCTAAGACCGAAAGGTACTCATCATTGGCTAGGATCGTTCCCTTTGTGCTGATTATTGTAGGATAGTCAAAATCAGCCAACGTCTTCAAGGTTTCAAGCGAGATCGATTTCTTGCTCTCCGAAGGACCAAAGGGGTCATTCATTCCGCCAAATTGAAAGGGAATTCGTCTTTGGATGAACTCCTCGGTAGCACCCCGGGGCTCACCTTGCTCGGCACGTTGGAGCCGTTTCCTGAGCTGGACATTATTTATCGTCGTCGAGTTACTTACACCGAACGCCCCGCCACGGGCTTTCGAAAAGCAATACTGGCAGCCAAATTGGCAGTTGCTGTAAGAGTCCAAGCGCAATGGAACGCTGCAAAAGTGCATTTGGCTCGTCGGAGCCATGTAATATTTGTAAGATGTCACTCTAGTTCTGTGCCCGAAGTAGCGAAACTACAAACCAGATGTCCTGAAAAACAGTCCATAAGACCAAAGCGCACGCTAGGCCGAGAAGTCCCCATATGAATAAGCGCGTCTTGGTGCCGCTACTAGTCCATCGGCCAAAAATCTCCCAAAAAAGATCTCTTACCGTCCCATCTGGCGCGTCTTCCTTTATCGTAAGGTCATAATAATTCCCATTATGCAGGAACTGAAAGACTGTCCCCTCCTTAAACACTTGTGGTTTTTCTCGGAATCCCGAATTGTCGGTCGACTCTTTCGCATAGTTTTTTTCTACTACCCGGTCAGCGAGCTTTAGACGGCCGGCTTCGTGGATGGCGGTCCAACATCCAAAATACTCCCAAACGAGCCAACGCGGAGAGTGACCGCGCGCCTGATAGGCAGGGTAAGTAGGATATCGTTTTATGAACTGCGGACATCTCCATGCGTGGACTGCGAACGCAATCGCATAGGCTAGGGATGCTAGCCACAAAATCCACCAATCAAATGGCAACACGAAAATACGGGGATAGTTTTGAGTAAGGCTGGCGATCAAGGGGGCGGTGGCAAACCAGGTAATGAAGAACCGTGTAACAATGGGTTTAAAATAACCATCAAGGTTGTGCCAATGAGTTGGTTCACCTTTCAAGTTTTCCCACCATGTGGATTTTAGCATAAGTCACCTGCGTCGGCCTTGTGAATATTCTTGCTTTGTTCTCTCTATCTGACGAGCCACAGGGGGTCAACAAAACAGCATGATCCGGCCCAAGCCCCACTTTAGTCATGGATGAAACGATCAAGTGTGTCCTCCTCCAGACTATCGTCCTGATGGTTTGGCGCGACCCGCGGAAGATGGAGAAGCGTCAATTCTTGATCATATCTTTCGGATCGCTTGCACATCTCAACGAGAGGTTCTGGAAACCACACACCAGCGGGCTGCTCAATACCGTTCAAGGTCTCTTGACGGTAATCGCCGATAGCAGCAGTCGCCGCCTGTGGCAGTTCGTAAACGGTGTTACGCGTGCGGATGTAACGACCGGATTTCAATGCTGGCTTGCTGGTCTTTGCCCAATGTGCAAATCCCTCATTGCTCACCACAAGCAAAGCCCGCGTTTCAGTGTACTCTAGCCACCTCAAGGTAGCAGCTGTCAGCGAGACACCATAGCGATCGGCTATTTCCCCGAGATCTTCAAAATTTGGTGTAACCTTAGGAGGTATTTGCTTTCTGAAGTCATTGAGCGGCATTAGCAAATTGGCAGCGAATTCGTCTGCCTCCTGCTCGATGCCGGAACCATTTCGGCGCAGGACGCTGTCTTCGCTACAAAAAACGCCGCCATCATAGCCATCTTCACGATCTATCAGATCTCGATGAAGTACATAGTGCCCAAATTCATGCGCGATCGTATATGCTCGGCGACCTGGTGTCTGGTCATAGTGGTAGAGAATGCCCCATTGTCGCGGCCGATTTTCGCCATAAACGAGCGCGCCCATGCATCCAGGGATGTTTTTCTCAACAACTGCGTGAATAGGTGTGTCAGGAGCTGTCTGTGCCGAGTACTGTAATGCAAGCTCTTCAACCTGCACTGGACCACGATCAAACCGATCTTCGCCCAGCACTGCATCGAGCATGCGGGTAATCCGAAACGCCTCTTTCAGAGCAGGGGACGTAGCGACTCTTGCCATTCACTTCAAACCGGATTTCTTGCTTAAGATCTTCGCCATGTCACGCAATTGCTCCCGCGTCTCGGGAGGCAATTCAGTGTATTCTCTGAAGAAGGCCATATCTTCGGCATCAGCTCTAGTCTGCTGGTCAGTTCCAATAAGGTAGTCGACGGTAACTCCGAGAGCCTTAGCGATTCCCGACAGTTTTTCGGCGGACGGGCGTGGTGGGTTCTTGTTCTCCAACTCCCAGATGTAGCTTTTTGAACTACCAGTAGCGTCAGCTAGTTGGTCGAGGGTCATCTTCTTCTCAGTTCGCAATTCTTTGATTCGCTTACCAAAAATGGGTTTTGATGGCATTGCTTGATCCTGACGGCGAAAAAGTTCGGAGTAGCGGCACCATATCGCCCTTGACTCTGGATATCAAGGGAGCGATATGTTCGGAGTAGCGATATTAATAAGATGCCTTTCGCGAAATGAAGGAGGCGGTCATGAATGCACACTTTTCCGGCGATCTGCCGAAAGGAATACAAAAGATCACACAGTTGCCAGAAGACGACCTCGGTGAACTGTGGGAATCCATTCACGTTGAGGATGGCATCAAAGACCGCCTTCTTTCGCAGGCTGTTTTGAACTTCACTATGCGGCCCAAAGTGAAACGGTCGGTTTTGCCGCTTCATGGCGTTATTCTACTCGTCGGCCCACCTGGGACGGGCAAAACGTCACTTGCGAGAGGTTTGGCAAACCGGACCAGCAAAGCGTTCAAGGGCGCAAGCATGCAGCTTGTGGAAGTAGAGGCCCACGGCCTCACAAGTTCCGCGATGGGCAAGACGCAACGCGCAGTCTCCGACCTTTTCGCACAGACGCTGGCGGAGTTGGCTGGGAGTGGCCCGACGATTGTTCTCCTCGACGAAGTAGAAACGTTGGCAGTTGATCGTGCACGGTTGAGTTTAGATGCAAACCCGGTGGACATTCACCGCGCGACGGACGCGGTGCTTGTTCAGCTCGATCTCTTGGCGGAAAGCCACAAGAACTTGCTATTCATTGCAACAAGTAACTATCCGCAGGCGGTAGATGCTGCGTTCATCTCAAGATGTGATCTTGTTCTGGACGTTCCATTGCCGAACAAGACGGCTTGCAGCGAAATTCTTCGCCAATGCTTGATTGGCCTTGGCACGACCTACCCGGAGATCTCCAACCTCATTTCAAAATCTGGATTTGGCGCTTGCGCTGCAAGCTTTGTCGGGTTGGACGGAAGGACTATCCGTAAGACCGTGGCAAATGCCTTGGCTTCAAACACCCAAGTAGCACTAAGTCCTGGTTCGCTGACCCTTGATCATTTGATTCATGCGGCAAAGATCGCTCAATCCACGAAGACAGCGAAGGGGAATGCATAATGGCAACTGTCGCTCGAAGAACGTTTCGCAGCTCTCCATATCGCGATGCCCTGGACACCTGGCGCGCAATCACTGATCTTCTAACCGCGAACAACGTTGATGCGCGATACGCACTTGACGAAATTGCCGGGATCGCGAGCAGTGTGATCGCTGACAAAGCCAACGAGACGTCTCCAATTCTTGTATCCTGCGAGGGCCCTCAAACTCGGATCTACTGCCTGTTTGATGACGATGCCATCGACGGCTCCGACGCCAACGAAGATGTCTTGGGCTACGATCCCCTGAAAGGTGATTGGTCTATCTCCCTGCCTTGCGAAGCCGAAGATCTTGATTGGGTGCAATCAGCGCTCAAACAGAAAGGGGATCAGATAACCGCGCGGGACAAAGCTGAAACCAACAAACAAGAAGCATCCAATTCAGAACAAGATGATACTTTGGAACTTGATGTCGAGGGGTTCATGAACCCATGACCGCAGTCATAACATATTCCCGAACGCAATCGGTGACCTATGTTGCCGACAATATCCTAAAGAGTCTCAAGGACATAATACGCTTTAGCGGTATGGACCCGACCAATTTTGCTAACGATGCACAGATCAATATGCGAGGCATCAAGGCATGGTTGGAAAGCGAAGACCTCGAACAGATCGTCCTCGAAATTTTCGACCCGACCACAAACGAATTGATCCTCAGGTGGGACATCGAAGTCAGCTACTCTTGGTCAGCTGGTGACGGCAATTTTTGGACAGACACGGATCAGCTTCGGTGGGCTATCCGAAAGGCAGGCGTCGCCCCTTCAACAGCGAAGTATGACCTACTGCTGCGCACTAAACCTGGGCGCCCAAATGTGGAGGGCTGGTCGCCCGCCGTATCGCGTTCTACGCAAGGCATGCTGCGCCAGAGTCTTGGATCGACAGTCGAGCACAATGGTCTCGGAGCATCCGCGGCATACTGGAGGCAAGCATCATGATATCACTCCCCGATGCATTCAAGAAATTCAAAAGCCGTCTCGAGCTGAACGAAAAAGAGCGGAAGAACGCTTCGAAGCGCCAAACTGAGGTCAGAGAGCATCTTGATCAAGACTTTCAGATTGATCGCAGCTTCCTGACGGGCAGTTATGCACGCTGGACCAAATCCAAACCGCTGAAAGATGTCGATATTTTCTTTGTCTTGGGCAAGGACGAAGAACACTATCGAAACAAGCACCCAGATGAGGTTTTGACGGCGTTCTACAACAGCCTCGTTGATGCCTACGGTGATGAAGCTGTAACTAAACAAGGCCGTTCAGTTGGGGTTGATTTTGGTATCGTCGTGGATAGCGCTGACAACACAGACTACCGAGTTGTTAGCGTTGATGCTGTCCCTGCCTTCGTAAAGGGCGACAACTATGAGATTCCCAACAATACAACCGGGAAATGGATGGGAACAAACCCCGAAATTCATGCTGCCGAGGCAGTTGCGGCGCATCAAGCCTACGGAAATGAGTGGAAGGGTCTGGTGCGCATGGTCAAGTACTGGAACCAAAATCCGCGTCATGGAGAAAAACCGATCAAGCCCTCTTTCTTGATTGAAGTCATGGCTATGCAGTGCCTTTACGGTGGTTGGGGTGGCGCTCATGACCGGGAAATCCAGGCTTTTTTTGCGACATTGCGCGACCGCATCCATGAAGATTGGCCTGATCCGGCTGGACTTGGTGGGCTGGTGAGTGATCGTATGGATAGCGCAATGATCGCTCGAGCGCAGTTAATTCTAGACCAAGCCAACCGAGACATTGCCTCCGCTATCAATCTGTCACGACAAGGAAAAAACGGAGAGGCGCTGTCGGCTTGGCGCAGCTTCTTCGGTCCAAAATTTCCGCTCTCTTGAAGGGGATCAAAGATGTCTGAATGGTCGCTATCTCACCTGCTCGCAAACTTGCATGAAGACATTCAGGCGCGGCTGGCGATCGCTCGCTCTAGTTTTAAGCATCCCGGAACGAAAGGTGATGCTAGCGAGAACGTTTGGCTTAGTCTTCTTCAAACCTATCTGCCTGAACGTTATCAGGTGGAGAAAGCCCATGCTGTCGATAGCATGGGTAGGTTCAGCGATCAGCTCGACATTGTAGTGTTTGACCGGCAGTACTCCCCTTTCATATTTAACTACGAAGATCAGTTGATCATTCCGGCCGAAAGCATCTACGCGGTTTTTGAAGCCAAACAATCGATTAACGCTGACCAGGTTTCCTACGCTCAAAATAAGGTTGCCAGTGTTCGCCGCCTTCACCGGACAAGCCTCCCAATTCCACACGCGGGTGGAACATTTCCCGCAAAGCTACCAATACCAATCTTGGGTGGCATTCTTGCCCTAGAAAGCGATTGGAGCCCGGCACTCGGGAAATCGTTCGAGAAAGCCCTCGACGCTGGTGCAGGCGACCAGCGATTGAACATTGGTTGTGTGGCCGCACATGGCCACTTCCAATATGAGGAGGGGAAGGCGAGTTATTCAATGCATGAAGAGGCAAAAGCTGCTACGGCATTCCTTTTTGCACTAATCGCCCGTCTTCAGTTCAGCGGAACAGTTCCGATGATCGACATCAATGCGTATGGAGATTGGCTTCTAAAAGATTAGCATCTTAGCGCTCGCAGTTATCACGCGCGTCACGTATGTTAGCTTCCGGCTCTTCGTGTTTTAATGTCGTACCAGCTTCGTGCGTTTTTCTGGCACCGCGAGAGCAGCCTAGTGACCTTAACAGTATGCTTGCTGAGCCGATCTGGTGGCGTAGATTGTTTTGAGCCTTCCGCAATGAAGAGCCTTTTCGTTTCACTGAAGACCGGATGGAACCGATGGCAAACCAATCAAAGTAACAAGCCAGGTCCGCACTTGTTTGTGGAACTTCCAAATCAATTCCTAACTGCCAGGCTTCGTGGTAAGAGCCAATCACACCAGAATCTGAAGCAATTCATCGATGAGCAGAGAAAGCAAATTCTTAAGCCTGGTGCTTCGGCACAAACCTGAAGAAATCGGTCTTCAGCTTGATAGGCATGGGTGGGTTCGTGTTGATGAACTATTGCGAAAGCTGAAGAAAGCTAACCGCAAGTTAAGCCGCGACGAACTCATTCAGCTTGTCGAAAATAACGATAAGAAGCGCTTCACTTTGTCTGAGGATGGCTTGCGGATCAGAGCAGCTCAAGGTCATTCCATTGACGTGGACCTTGGCCTAGCGGCGCAGCGGCCACCAGACGAACTCTACCATGGCACGGCCAGTGCAAATTTGGATGCGATTTTCTCAGACGGATTAAACCCAGGGCGTCGTCACCAAGTTCACCTCTCAATGGATCCTGCCACAGCTGAACGTGTCGGCCAACGGCACGGAAAACCAGTTGTTTTACGTATCGAGGCACATCGAATGTTCGAGGACGGTTTTGAATTTTTCCGTGCCGACAACGGTGTTTGGCTCACCGACAAAGTGCCAGCAGTCTATTTGGGATTCGGGCAAACTGCATAAAAAATAGCGCAGCAAGCAAATGGACAGCTATGAATGCTGTTCTTTGTCTAAGCAGTATTGAAGTGCTTAAATCTACGACGCGTGTAAGGTCCGCGATGCGCAGAACCTATTGATCGCCGCTCAAAAGCGACAAACTCCTGTCAAAAGAGACAAACTTCGTGTCATCTTTCATTGAAAAAAGTGGTGAGCCGTGCAGGATTCGAACCTGCGACCCACTGATTAAAAGTCAGTTGCTCTACCAACTGAGCTAACGGCCCACTCTTTTATTGGATCTTCTCGATCCGTGGCGCTCTTTACGGCAATTTCCCAACCGGGTTCAAGCCCTTAATTTGCGCCTCGTTTCGCTGAAACAACCTGTGTTTCCGGCGACCCGATAGGCGGCCTACTTAGGCAGGTGGCGCAGGGGGGTCAACCCCTTTTTTCACGATTCGACGCGACAGGGTGGATTCATGTTCCGACCGACGCTATATCGCCGCCATGCAACAGAAACTCGATACCGGATTGCCCTTTGTTAAGATGCATGGGCTGGGAAATGACTTCGTCGTCGTTGACGCGCGTATGCAGGATGTTTCGATTACCCCGGCTCTGGCCCGAGGAATCGGGCATCGGCATTTTGGTGTGGGATTCGATCAGCTGGCCGTAATCGAAAACGGTGCGGCGGACGCGCATCTGGTGTTTTACAATTCGGATGGATCAACTTCGGCGGCGTGTGGCAACGCCACAAGATGCATCGCACGAATGTTGATGGATGAGACGGGCAAAACCCAGCTGACGTTGACAACCGAACGTGGAACACTTTTTGCGCAGGACGCAGGTGATGGGCTGACCTCGGTCAATATGGGTCTTCCTCAGTTGGAATGGCACGAAATTCCGCTGGCTGAAGAGATGGACACGCTGGAACTGCCCATCGAGGGAACCCCGATAGCGACGGGTATGGGCAATCCGCACTGCACGTTCTTTGTTGAAAACGCCGAGGCGATTCCCTTGGCCGAGTTCGGCGCGCGCTATGAACACCATCCTTTGTATCCCGAGCGCACCAATGTGCAGGTGGCTCAGGTTGTGGGTCCGGATCACATCCGCATGCGGGTGTGGGAACGGGGCGTGGGCATCACCCTGGCATCAGGGTCGTCATCCTGTGCAACCGCGGTGGCTGCGGCGCGGCGTGGGCTGACGGGGCGAAAGGTGCAGATTGATCTGGATGGGGGAACCCTGTGGGTTGACTGGCGCGAGGATGGTGTCTGGATGACCGGGTCAACCTGTCACGTCTTCTCGGGCACGTTGTCGCCCGAGTTCTTAGGGACGCTGGGATGAACCCGCCTAAATTCACCACATTGGGTTGCCGCCTGAACGCCTATGAAACCGAGGCGATGAAAGAGCTGTCGCAACAAGCCGGACTGACGGATGCCGTGGTGATAAACACCTGTGCCGTCACAGCTGAGGCTGTGCGCAAAGCGCGACAGGAGATCCGGAAACTGCGTCGTGAAAATCCGAACGCCCGGCTGATTGTTACCGGGTGCGCCGCCCAGACAGAACCCGACACCTTCGCGCAGATGGCCGAGGTCGATGCGGTGATCGGCAACACGGAAAAGATGCGACCAGAAACCTGGAAAGGCATGGCCGCCGACTTTATCGGCGAGACCGAGGCCGTTCAGGTCGATGACATTATGTCTGTCACCGAAACGGCCGGGCACCTGATCGACGGGTTTGGCACACGCTCACGCGCTTATGTGCAGGTTCAGAACGGCTGCGATCACCGCTGTACCTTTTGCATCATTCCCTATGGCCGGGGCAATTCCCGCAGCGTGCCTGCCGGTGTTGTGGTGGATCAGATCAAGCGGCTGGTGGATCGGGGCTATCATGAGGTGGTGCTGACTGGCGTCGACCTGACCTCATGGGGGGCCGATCTGCCTGCACAGCCCAAACTGGGCGATCTGGTGATGCGCATCCTGAAGCTGGTGCCGGATTTGGCCCGTCTGCGGATCAGTTCGATCGACTCGATCGAAGTGGACGAGAATCTGATGCAGGCCATCGCAACCGAACCACGCCTGATGCCGCATCTGCACCTGTCGCTTCAGCATGGCGACGATCTGATCCTGAAGCGCATGAAACGCCGCCACCTGCGCGACGATGCCATTCGGTTTACCGAAGAGGCTCGGAAACTGCGCCCCGACATGACCTTTGGTGCCGACATCATCGCAGGTTTTCCGACCGAGACCGAAGCGCATTTCGAGAACTCGCTGAAACTGGTTACCGATTGCGATCTGACCTGGCTGCATGTTTTCCCATATTCGAAACGCGAAGGTACTCCAGCGGCTCGTATCCCGCAGCAGGTGAACGGCAATGTAATCAAGGATCGCGCCGCCCGTCTGCGTGCGGCTGGGGACGTTCAGGTCAGGAAACACCTGTCAGATCAGGTCGGTAAAACCCACCGGATCCTGATGGAGAACCCGCATATGGGGCGGACGGAACAATTCACCGAGGTTTCGTTCAATGCACCTCAGCCCGAAGGTCAGATCGTAACCGCCCGAGCCATTGGGGCGAATGATCACAGTTTGGTTGTCTGAAGGTCCGCAGCCTCGCCATCTGCGACAAGCAATTCTTCCATGAATACGCTTATCAGCTGCGCACGCCCGTCAACCCCGGCTTTGGCATAGATCGAGGCGGTCTGCGCGCGCACGGTTCCTACGGCCCGCCCCCGGATGCGCGCGATGTTTTCGTTATCCAGCCCTTTCAGAACCAATAGACCCACATCACGCTCGGCGGTGGTAAGTCCCCAACGGTCGAAGAAAGTGTTGATGACGACGCTCATTTCACCCTGCGCGGCCTGTAGGCCAAGCTTGGTCTGTTCCACCCTTGCCAGCAGGCGTCGAAGTTCAATCATGAAAAAAACAACTCCGGCAAGCAGAACAAATGCGACAAAAGCCTCAAGACTTACATGGGAAGGCCCCTCACCTTCCTTCAAATCCAGAGCAACGTCGCCAAGGTAAAACACCACGCAAAGTACCTGAACAACGATCATTATCGACATAAGTACAGCCCGGTGAGCGTCTGCATCGCCGGGCCGCCAATGGCTGCTGATCCATTTGATCATTTGGTTGACCAATCCTCAGGTATATTCTTCCGCCCTGTTATCATAGCTTTTGCTAAAGCGACACCTGTTCGCCTCTGATCAATGACAACCCCGGCAACATGCAGCAGAACAGACAGCATCAGCCAGTTGAAGGCCAGTTCGTGCAGGTCTTCGACCCATTCGATGCCAAAGAACCGAACCGTCCCCATCATGAACCCTGTCACACACAAAGCCAGCAGTGTCGCCCAGAGGTTATAGACCATTAGGGCCCCCAAAGGGTTGTGTGAAAGGTGCACGCTTTGGTCACCCCGCCCCATGTCGCGCAGGTGGTTGAGTGCCGAACGGGGGCTGAAAGGGAAGGCTGCAAACCTGGCAAAAGCCGGACCCGTTAACCCCCAGAGCAACCGCAACAAGACCAAAGCCAGCACGACATAGCCCACATATTCGTGGAACGCGCCCTCGGGATTGGATATCGCCGCATTGATCAGAACGCACAAGGCTACGACCCAGTGAACCAGCCGGACCAAAGGATCCCAGACCTGAACTTCGTGGGCGCCTGTGCGCCCACGATGCATCAATTCTGTTTCGGACATTCTGGTTACTGATCCTCAATCTTGACGACTTTGCCGCTTGCGGGGTCGACGTAAACCTCGGCCAGTTTACCATCCCTGACGACATAGGCTTCGATCTTGCCGTCTTCCGCCTCGATTTTGCGGACATCGAATCCCATGCCTGTCAGCGTTTGCCGAATTTCGGCTTCGGACTTTCCAAGCTCGGCATCGGGTGCGAGATCCAGTGCCAATACCGGCGTTGCAAATAGAATTGAGGCAAAAAGAATAGGAAGTTTCATTGTCGTGACTCCGTGTTTCAGACAAACGGCAGTTGATCAGCCGTTGTGGCTGATGTGCGCCTGTGAAGCTGTCCAATCCATTGACCCGGCGCTTATTTCGGTCAAATAAGCGCGCGCTGATGGAGGCTTGGAAAAAGGAAACCCCCGCAACCTGACGGCGCGGGGGCTGATTTAGTAAAATCCGGTAGGACGGATCGGATCAATCTTCCTTGCGGAGTTTGCCCTTGTGCGGTGCCCAGAGGCGCTTGTTGACCAGGTACAGCAGCACCGACAGAACGGTCAGGAAGATGACACCGACAAAGCCTGCGTTCTTGCGGTCTGTCAGCTTTGGCTCGGCCGCCCACATCAGGAATGCGGCAACGTCCTCGGCCATATGCTCAACCGTGTTCGAGTGCCCGTCCGCGAACTCGACCTGCTCGTCAGCCAGCGGAGGCGCCATCGAAATCCAGCCGCCGGGGAAGGCGGTGTTTTCGTAGAGCACTGCACCCGCTTCTTCTTTTTCGTGGCCAGTGTAGCCGTGTAGCAGCGAGGCGATGTATTCCGGGCCACCCATGCCTTTGACCAGCTGGTTTATGCCCAGGCCGTAAGGCCCGTGGAAGCCAGCCCGCGCCTTTGCCATCAAGCTCAGGTCCGGAGCGCCGACGCCGGTATTGGCCGGGAAGTGATCGGTGGGGATCGCCGGGCGGAAATCGTCCAGCTCGGGGTCGAAGACTTCGAAGTTGCCAGCAGCGTATGCGATGACTTCTTCTTCCGAGTAACCCAACGCTTCCAGGTCACGAAGCGGCACGTATTGCAGACCGTGGCAAGCCGCGCAGACCTCGGTATAGATCTGCAGGCCGCGTTGCAGCTGATGCTGATCCCAGGTGCCGAACGGGCCTTCGAACGAGAAGGCGAAATCTTCGATATGCTGCTCACCACCACCTGCTGCAATGGATGCAGCAGGGGTCAGGGCCAGAGCAAGCGCGGCGCCGATTGCAAGTTTCTTGAACATGTTTCCGGTCCCTCTTCTTACTCGGCCGGCGTGGCGTCGGCGTCAGCCTTGCCATAATGCGCGTTGAAGTCTTCTTCGATGGTCTCGGGCTGGGCCAGAGGTTTCTCGATCACACCAAGGATCGGCAGGATCACGAAGAAATAGGCGAACCAGTAGGCCGATGCGATCAGCGAGAAGGTCGCATAGGGTTCTTCCGCAGGCTTCGCACCCAGCCACATCAGGGCGAAGAAGTCGATGATCAGCAGGTAGAACCACCATTTCAACATCGGACGGTACTTGCCCGAACGCACGCTCGACGTGTCCAGCCAGGGCGCCAGCGCCATGGCCAGGATCGCACCAAACATCGCCAGAACACCGAAGAACTTGGCGTCAACGATACCACCGGTGATGAAGCTGGCAAACTGAACAACCCAGACTTCACCGGTAAAGGCACGCAGGATCGCGTAGAACGGCAGGAAGTACCATTCAGGCACGATATGTGCGGGTGTCGCCAGCGGGTTGGCTTCGATGTAGTTGTCCGGGTGGCCCAGATAGTTCGGCATGAAACCGACAACGGCCCAGAACACGACCAGGATTACGGCCAGCGCGAACAGGTCCTTGATCACGAAATACGGCCAGAACGGCAGCGTGTCTTTCTTCGCCTCGTCCTTCGAGCCGCGACGCACTTCAACACCTGTGGGGTTGTTGTTGCCCGTGGTGTGGAAGGCCCAGATGTGTACCACGACCAAAGCCGCGATGATGAACGGCAGCAGGTAATGCAGCGAGAAGAAGCGGTTCAGCGTGGCGTTGTCCACCGCGGGTCCGCCCAGCAGCCAGGTCTGGATCGCGTCACCCACAAACGGAATGGCACCAAACAGACCGGTGATCACAGTCGCACCCCAGAAGGACATCTGACCCCATGGAAGAACATAGCCCATGAAGGCGGTGCCCATCATCATCAGGTAGATCAGCATGCCGACGATCCACGTGATCTCGCGCGGGGCTTTGTATGAGCCATAGAACAAGCCGCGGAAGATGTGGATGTAGACCGCAACAAAGAACAGCGATGCGCCATTCATGTGCAGGTAGCGGATGAAGTAGCCGCCATTTACGTTGCGCATGATGTGTTCGATGCTGGCAAATGCCAGATCAACATGCGGCGTATAGTGCATCACCAGAATGATACCGGTGACAATTTGCAGCGCCAGGCAGAACGCCAGAACGATGCCCCAGATCCACCACCAGTTCAGGTTCTTGGGGGTCGGGATCATGAGGGTGTCATACAGCAGGCCAACAATCGGCAGGCGGCTGTTCAGCCATTTCTCGCCGTTTGTCTTCGGCTCGTAATGATCGTGGGGAATTCCGGACATAAGTTTGGGTCTCCCTTAGCCGAGTTTGATTGTGCCGTTGTCCACCCACTCTGCGGGCGGAATGGGCAGGTTCTCAGGCGCGGGGCCTTTGCGGATACGACCGGCAAGGTCGTAGTGTGAACCGTGGCAAGGGCAGAACCAGCCACCGAAGTCGCCTGCATCACCCAAAGGCACACAGCCGAGGTGGGTGCAAACACCCATCTGGACGACCCATGCACCCGGCGCTTCGCCTTCCGGCGACGGCATCACACGGTTTGCGTCGGTCGCAGGGGCATCGGCGCTCAGGTTAAAGTTGCGGGCCAGCGGATCGGGCAGCGCATCAACACCTTCGGCGTCCTGTTTCTGAGCTTCCTGAATCTCGGCACCGGTGCGGTGACGGACAAAGACGGGTTTTCCCAACCATTTGACGGTCAGCTGCGTACCCGGCTCAACACCGCTCACATCCACACGGATCGAGGACAGCGCCTGAACGTCTGCCGATGGGTTCATTTGGTTGATCAGGGGCCATACGGCTGCACCCGTTGCAACGACACCTGCGCCGCCAGCGACGTAGTACAGGAAATCTCTGCGGGTGCCTTCGTGGTCTTCTGCGTGGGACACGAGGTTATCTCCGATTGTCTGGCGCCCGCGGACGGGCAAATAGCTCGCGCACCGCACGAATGCGGTGTCTTAACCGCGCTTACTATCGGGGAGAATAGTGTTCGTCCAGCGTTCATAAACGCGCAATACGCCGCATGTGTCGTTTCCAGCAGCTGCGGAGAGTGTTTTTTGGTGAATCTCACGTGCGACTTTGTCGGCAACTTCGATTCATGCGTCATTGATTCGCTTTCGCACCCCGCCTTCCGCCACCCGGGTTGGGTATTTGAAGCCTGTCCTGGGTACCGCTGATTTGCGCCCAAAAGGTACATAATCAAGACTTCGAAACGGGGATTGTTTTCAGCAAAAACATACTCGCTAAATAGATGATTTAAATTACAAATTGCACGCGCCTCACCTGTTGCACTTTCCGCGCGAATAAAGGACAGCGCAAAAGGCGTGCGAACTCCTGCAAGGAGACCCCAATGTCAAAGATCATTCTGGCCGCTGCCTTGTGCACATTGGCCCTGCCCTCTCAGACCCTTGCCGCGGGCGACCCCGCGAAAGGTGAGGCAATATATAACCGTTGTTCTTCGTGTCATGCGATCATCAAGGATGGAGAAGTTCTGGTCAAAGGTGGAATCACCGGCCCGAATCTGTATGGCGTCGTCGGTCGCGTGGCCGGGTCCGAAAACGATTACCGCTATGGCAGCGAGCGCCTGCCGATCGGCATGTTCACGGATGACATGATCCGTGCCGGCGAAGCGGGTCTGGTCTGGACCGAGGAAAACATCGTTGCTTATGCGCAGGATCCGATCGGCTTCATCAAGGAATTTCTGGATGACGAAACTGCCCGTCCGAACATGAGCGTCAAACTCAAGACCGGTGCAGACGATATTGCCGCTTATCTGGCGACCTTCAGCCCCCAGTAAACCCGGTGCCTGATGCTGGTTAAGCCTTGTGCATCAAGGCGGCCAGCCGGGCGATTTCACTGCCAAAGCCAGAGGACACCTGATCAGCGGCAGCATTTCGCGCACCTTCGGGTTTGTTTTGACCAAGCTTCCAAGTGCCCTGAATATCTTCAACCTGCATGCGGCACGGAACGATCATGCGCATCATCTTGTTCAGCGCGTCCGAGGACATTTTTGCCGTGACCCATGGGGCCTTGGGCAGCAGCCGCTTTTCGTAAAATGCAGATTGGCGGTCAAGTACGTCACGCAACTCGTCCTGCGGGCGTAGCTCAAGCTTCCCGATCAGGTGTACGGCGACATAATTCCATGTCGGAACCTGATCTTCGACACCGTACCAATCGGGCGAAATATATGCATCCGGCCCCTGCACCGCGATCTTTGCGCGCTGCGGTTCGTGCAGCGCACGCACGATAGGGTTCGAGCGCACAAGATGCAGGTCAGCCATTGATCCGTCTTCGGACAACAAAAACGGGACATGACTTAATAACGGGCCCTCTTCCGCAGAGAGTGCCAGAACGCCAAACGCCCGGTCGCGGGCGAATTCAACATGACGCGCACGATCCTCGGCGCGAAAAACGGGGTTAGGGTGCATGAGTGTCCTCCTGTCAAATCTCTTGCAGCGTCGGACAGTTCTTGGCAAGGTCCGCCTCGTTCTCAGGGCGGGGTGGAATTCCCCACCGGCGGTATGCGGGCCACGACCCGTAAGCCCGCGAGCGGCCCCGGCTTTCGGGGTGTCAGCAGATCTGGTGAGATACCAGAGCCGACGGTCAAAGTCCGGATGAAAGAGAACGTGCAAGCCGCGCCGGTAATACGGCGCGCCTGCTCGTGATCGCCTTGGGTGACGTGTCATGCCGGGCTGGCAGAGAAAAGTAGGAACCGGTTCTCGCGACTGCCAGCAGGCCACCAAACTGAAAGGAGATCATGATGACACACACCCGCTATGCTTTTGTCAAAGCCAACTGGCATTCCGATATTGTTGACCGCGCGCTCGACGGCTTCCTCGAACTCGTCCCCTCGGAACAAGTCGATGTCTACGACGTTCCCGGCGCGTTCGAGATGCCCCTGCTGGCCCGTGATCTGGCCCGGACCGGGCGCTATGCCGCCGTCGCCTGCGCAGCCTTTGTCGTTGATGGCGGCATCTACAGGCACGATTTCGTTGCGCAGGCCGTGGTCGATGGCCTGATGCGCGCCGGGCTTGATACAGGGGTTCCTGTCCTTTCGGTCTCGCTGACCCCGCACCAATATCAGGAAACTGATCATCACAATGCGATCTACCGCGACCATTTCGTACAAAAAGGGCGCGAAGCGGCTCAGGCCGCGCTGATGATCTCGGAAACCCGTGCGAAAGTCGCGCAGGCCGCCTGATCTTCATCTTTTCGAAAATACTCAAAAATGCGCCGCCCGACGGGCGGCGTTCAAACCGTCAACGGCCAAATCCGCTTGAGGCCGGGGGCCTTGCCCGCTAATCACGATCCGCAAAGGAGCACGCCCCATGTCGATGAACAGCTTTGGCCATCTTTTCCGCGTCACCACCTGGGGTGAAAGCCATGGGCCTGCCTTGGGCGCCACTGTCGACGGTTGCCCGCCGGGCGTTGCGATTGACGAGGCGATGATCCAGCACTGGCTGGACAAGCGCAAACCGGGGCAAAACAAGTTCACAACGCAGCGGCGCGAACCGGATCAGGTCAAGATCCTTTCCGGCGTGTTCGAAGGCCAAACTACAGGCACGCCCGTGCAACTGATGATCGAGAACACGGATCAGCGCTCGAAAGATTACGGCGATATCATGGAAAAGTTCCGTCCGGGCCACGCTGATATCACCTATTGGCAGAAATACGGCATCCGTGATTATCGCGGGGGTGGGCGCAGTTCAGCCCGGGAAACCGCGTCGCGCGTGGCCGCGGGTGGACTGGCGCGCGAGGCCATCCGGCAGATCGCGCCGAATGTGCAGATCACCGGCTACATGACCCAGATCGGTCCGCACAAGATCGACCGCGCCAAATTCGACTGGGCGCAGATTGAACAGAACCCGTTCTGGGCGCCTGATGAACAGGCGGCCGGGGATTGGGCGACCTATCTGGATGACCTGCGCAAATCCGGCAACTCGGTCGGGGCCGTGGTCGAGGTTGTGGCACGCGGTGTCCCCGCAGGGCTTGGGGCGCCGATCTACGCCAAGTTAGACACTGATGTTGCGGCCGCGATGATGTCGATCAACGCTGTCAAAGGTGTCGAGATCGGCGAAGGCATGGCTGCCGCCGAACTGACTGGCGAAGCCAATGCCGACGAAATCTTCATGGGTCAGGATGGCCCGCAATACAGTTCAAACCACGCAGGTGGGATTCTGGGCGGCATCTCGACCGGGCAGGACATTGTCGTGCGCTTTGCGGTCAAACCGACCTCTTCGATCCTGACCACCCGCAAAACCATTACAAAATCCGGTGAAGAGACCGAGATCATCACAAAGGGCCGTCATGACCCCTGTGTTGGCATCCGCGCTGTCCCTGTCGGTGAGGCGATGATGGCCTGTGTCATCCTGGACCACCTACTGCTGCACCGTGGTCAGATCGGAGAAAACCGTGGACGGATCGGCTGATCTGCGCGCGCGTTTGCGTGCCGTTGTCGCGCAACGCATGGAAACTGATCCGGCCCATGACCTGGCCCATCTGGATCGTGTTTGGACCAATGCTCAGGCCATTGCAGGCGCTCAGGCGGACATCCCCGTCCTGTTGGCAGCCTGTTATCTTCATGATCTGGTCAACCTACCCAAGAATGACCCGAACCGACTGTTTGCCTCACGCCGGTCAGCTGCTGAATCAGGGCCTATTCTGGCAAAACTGGGCTTTTCCGACGATCAGGTTCAGGCCGCGCAACATGCGATAGCGGCCCATAGCTTCTCGGCCAATATCCCACCCGAAACGCTCGAGGCCCGGATTCTGAGGGATGCGGATCGCCTTGACGCCTTGGGGGCCATCGGGATTGCGCGCACATTTTCTGTATCAGGTGCTTTGGGGCGCGTTCTCTATGATCCGGCTGATCCATTCGCAGAAGCGCGCCCGCTGGACGATCTGCGGTATTCGATTGATCACTGGAAGGTCAAACTGCTGACCCTGCCAGACGATATGCTGACGGATGCAGGCAAGCAGATTGCGCAGGCGAGGGCGGACCGGATGTTTCAGTTCCTTGAGGATTTTGCAGCGGAAATCGGCGCATCGGTACCGAACTCGTGGACCATCACCTGATCCACCCCGTTGATCTTTTTTCTGCAAAGGCGCAGGGTCGCGCCGATGACAAAACCCTTAACATCGCATCGACCTTTGCTGGCTGTGGCGCTGAAGCTCGGCGCGCTGTTCCTTTTCACGTCGATGTCGGCGCTGGTCAAAGCCTTATCTGACGAATTCCCGCCGGGCCAACTGGTGTTCTTCCGGTCCCTGTTTGCTATTCCGGTCATCATTCTGTGGCTGATCGCACGCCGAGAGCTGGCGCAAGGCTTTGTCGTCAAGAAACCCATGGGGCATTTCTGGCGCGGTGTTCTGGGGACCAGCGCCATGGGGCTGACATTCACCGGCCTTAGCCTGTTGCCGCTGCCCGAAGTCACCGCAATCGGTTACGCCACGCCGATCTTCACCCTGATTTTGGCCGCCGTGATGCTGGGCGAGCGCATCCGCATGATTCGAATCGGTGCCGTGGCACTTGGGTTGCTGGGCGTGATGATCATGATCTGGCCCCGGCTTGGCAGCACTCAGATGGAAACGGCTGCAACCATCGGAGCGCTATGCGTACTGGGCGCGACCTTTGCCCGGGCCTTCGTGCAGATTCACATCCGCCAACTGGTCAAGGTCGATCACCCTGCTGCAATCGTGTTCTATTTCTCGCTGACAGCGACGCTGCTTTCGGCGCTGACGGCGATCTGGGGATGGACAATGCCTACGCTGAATCAGGCTCTAATACTGATCACCATGGGGTTAATTGGCGGAGTTGCTCAGATCTTGGTCACGTCCTCGTATCGGTTTGGACAGGCATCGATGCTGGCACCTTATGACTATGCAACAATGCTTTTTGCGATTGTGATCGGTTATTTCGCGTTTGATGAATTGCCCACCGTTGCGATCCTGATCGGGGCCGCATTGGTGATCGCAGGCAATGTTGTTGTGATCTGGCGCGAACACCAGCTGGGGCTGGAGCGTGGCAAGGCGCGGTCTGTCACGGACCCCAAAGCGTGACTTTACCTTTTGCATTCTTTCCCTAGGTTGGGCCGGACAATCAAAGAGGTTCCCCAATGAGCGACGCGCACGACCACAAGGAAAAGATGCAAAAGGTGCAGGCCCAGCACCGCAAGAAAGTGTCCGAGGCCGTCGACCCCGAACGCGGCCTTGTTCTGATCAATACCGGCAAGGGCAAAGGCAAGTCATCAGCGGCCTTTGGCGTGGTCATCCGCGCGCTTGGTTGGGGTCAGAAGGTCGCCGTGGTGCAGTTCATCAAGGGCAAGTGGAAAACCGGCGAGCGTCGTTTCTTCGAAGAACGTGATCTGGTCACCTGGCACACGATGGGTGAGGGGTTTACCTGGGATACACAAGACCGCGAACGCGACATTGCAGCCGCCAACGCCGCCTTCGACAAGGCTTGCGCCCTTATGGCAAGTGGCGAATACGATCTGGTGGTTCTGGACGAGATCAACATCGCGCTTCGCTATGAATATCTCTCGGTCGAGCAGGTGATAGAAGGGCTGAACGCGCGTTCGGACAAGACGAGTGTGTTCCTGACAGGCCGTGACGCACCGCAGGCGCTGCGTGATTATGCAGATCTGGTCACCGAGATGACCGAAGAAAAGCACCCGTTCCAGGCGGGAATCAAAGCCCAGCGCGGGGTGGATTTCTGAACCTTGCAACAGCGCAGCCCAAACTGCTGCGCTGCTATCCCCTGCCGCTTCGCACAGTTTCAAAGATATATCGCAACGACTTGCGTTGATGGGCGGTGCCTTGTGTGCGGGCTTCTTCAGCGGTTGCTGTGTCCCGGTTCTGGCGGTCGGCATAGGCGCAATAGTCGCCTTCGCAACAATTGCACCCGCACGCAACCAGCGCATCATGTCGGGCCATGATTTCGTCAAGCGTGTCTGTCATCTGTGACCTCACCCCGCGCTGGGATAAATCTGATGAATTCAGTCGGCTTTTTCAAGTAAATTCGCCCGACCGGCCAACACGCTTCTCTGCTCTGAGCCGCCGATTTGCAAAACGGGCGGCTCAGCTATTTCGGTAGTATCTGGACAAAGTTGCCAGTGCTGAGGAACTGCGCTCAGGCAGCGACTTCCTGCTCGGGCGCGCTGAGCGAGATGACGAGAACCACAGCCGCACCGTTCAGCCAGTAGAACGCCGCATCCAATCCTGAAAACCCCAGTACACTGGGTGCAAACAGAAAGGTGATGCCGACAATCAGGTCCACGGCCAGGTGAAATTTGTAGGGTAGAACGCGCCAAATTCCCAAATGATGGTCGGTCAGAACCGTCAGGACAAAGGCGGCGACGCCGGTGACAACCGAAAGCCACAGCGCCAGCGGGTTGGACTGACCCAATCCCAGCAGGAATGGCAGTGTCATCAGGGCAATGGCAACCGGGTAGTCCAGATACGCGTGGACAGAGCGGGTAACGAAACGCAGGGACATAGGATTTTCCTCTTTTCAATCAGTGATGAAAGAAAGATAGAAAGCCTGACCCGAACGCTGAATTCTCGATCGTTTCAAAAATCTTGCAGATCGTACAGAATTCTTGGCGTATTAGTGCATGGACCTGTATGCGGCTGGCGACAAGCCGACCTGCTTCTTGAAAACACGGGAAAACGCGGCCTCAGAGGCATATCCAACTTCGGCTGCTGCATCTGCGACGTTCCATCGTGCCTCTGTAAGGCCATGGCACGCAATCTGCATGCGCCAGTCGGTGAGGTATTGCATCGGCGTCGTGCCCATCTTCTGGGCAAACAACTGAGAGAAGGCTGTGCGCGACATGCCGGATTCGCGTGCCAGTGTTGCAACGCTCCAGTCTTGCGCTGGCGCTTGGTGGAACGCCGTCAATGCGCGTGAGATGCGCGTATCCGCAAAGCCCGCAAGGGCGGTGTCTTGCGGGCTTTGCCGTTCCAGATAGGTTCGGATCGCCTGCGCAAACAGAACTTCGGACAGCTTCAGTGCGATCAGATCGCCGCCAATACGGGCCCCGGACACTTCGGATCCGATCATTCGCAGGGTCGATTCCATCCACGATCCGGCCTCTTCACCATAATTCTCGATCAGGATGTAGGGGGGCAGGCGGTCGATCAGCATATGCCCGGTACCTTTTCGCCCTGCCGGGCCGGTGAAAGAAAAATGACCGCAGATCAGTTGCGTGTCCCGGTCCTCGTCTGCACCGCCATAGACAAGGACGCCATCGCCCTTGTAGCCGGCAATCTCAAGAACCTGTTCCAGAGGAAGCGCATCCGGTGGCCTGACCTCGGCACACAACAACGCATGTGGCGCCCCATGAGGGATCAGGATCAGATCCCCCTGCCGCAGCCGCAACGTTTCCCCGGTGGATGAGACATGGACCTTGAGCTCACCCCGTTGAACAAAATGAAACCGCGCGACGTTTTCGAATTCCGGCACCTGAATACCAAATGGTGGTGTGAACGAGGTGCGGAAGTAGAACGTGCCACGCAGGGACAGACGGGTGAGAATATCGCTGAGAAGATCCAACATGCGGTGAAGATACGGGAACTGACCCGATCGTCCAGATCACGGAACGCTTTGCACGACAATTTGCACGATCTGCAACAAAAACCCCGCCGAAGCGGGGTTTTGCAAGTTATTACGAGCGGACCAGTTTTTCGTAATCTTCTGCGATTTCGCGGGTCAGGTCGCCGACTTCGAAAGTGTAATCTCCGATTTGCCCGACCGGAGTGACCTCGGCCGCGGTTCCGGTCAGCCAGCACTGTTCGAAATCAGCCATTTCTTCGGGCTTGATGCGCCGCTCATGCACAGTGATGCCTTTATCCTTCAGCATCTGAATGACGGTCTGACGGGTGATGCCGTTCAGGAAGCAATCCGCCAGCGGGGTGTGAACCTCTCCATCCTTGACGAAGAACACGTTGGCACCTGTTGCTTCGGCCACGTAACCACGCCAGTCCATGAACAGCGCGTCCGAGCATCCCTTGGCTTCAGCCTTGTGCTTGGAAATGGTGCAAATCATGTAGAGGCCCGCCGCCTTGGCGTGAACCGGGATGGTTTCCGGGCTGGGGCGTTTCCACTCGGCGATGTCCAGTTTTGCGCCTTGCATCTTGGCGTCGCCGTAATAGGCGCCCCAGGGCCAGACCGCGATGGCCATCCGTACCGGGTTGCGGGCCGACGCCACGCCCATGTCTTCGCCAGACCCGCGCCAGACCAATGCGCGGACATAGGCATCCTGAAGGCCACTGGCTTTCAGGGTCTCTTCCTTGGCCGCTTCAATCTGATCGACGGTGTAAGGCATCGGCATGTCCAGCGCCTCGGCGCTGGCGATAAGACGTTCGGAATGTTCGCGGCTTTTGAAAATCTTGCCGTTATAAGCCCGTTCGCCCTCGAACACGGATGAGGCATAGTGCATCGCGTGGGTCAGAATATGCACATTGGCATCGCGCCAGGGCACCAGCTTACCATCCATCCAGATGACACCGTCACGATCATCATACCCCGCCATGCGAAACCTCCTGAACCGGGTTAAATTTCCGATTGTTGCGCTACTTAGGTCCGATGCGGACACAATGTTGCGCAAAAACTGCGATTCGATACCGCTCCACCCTTGGAATGTCAATAACGCTGACATAAAGTCAAACCCGAGTAACGAATGAGGCATGATATGTCCGAAATCCGCCCAGCCCCGCGATATGGGGGCGAGAGCCTGTTGTTTTTGACGGATGAACAGTTGAGGCAGGGGATCGAGGCCATGTTCTTTGCCTATCGTGGCTTTACCGCGGATCCTGATCGTATCCTGTCCGAGATGGCCTATGGCCGCGCCCATCACCGCGCGATCCATTTTATCAACCGTGCGCCGGGCACCACGGTGAACAATTTGCTGGCGATCCTCGGGGTTACAAAACAGTCTCTGAACAGGGTTCTTCGGACATTGATCGAGGATGGTCTGGTGGAAAGCCGGGTCGGAACCGTGGACAAACGCGAACGGCACCTATTTCTGACGGAGAAGGGCGAAACGTTGGAGGCCACGTTGTCAGATGCGCAACGAACAAGAATGCGCGCAGCCTTCAAGGATGCCGGTCCCGAGGCCGTGGCCGGGTTTCGCAAAGTACTTGAAGCAATGATGGATGCTGATATGCGTCATGCCTATACGAAATTGCGGGATACGAGTTCATGAGCGAAATGGATGCCCATCTGCTGATTGTTGATGATGACGAACGCATTCGCGATCTGCTCAAGAAATTCCTGATGCGAAACGGGTTTCTGGTGACAGCGGCACGGGATGCGGCCCATGCGCGGCGGGTTCTGTCGGGATTGGATTTCGACATGATCGTCATGGATGTGATGATGCCCGGCGAAGATGGCGTCAGCCTGACCAGATCGCTGCGTGACACTCATACAACGCCGATCCTGTTGTTGACCGCCAAGGGCGAGACCGAGCATCGGATTGCAGGGCTTGAAGCCGGGGCGGATGATTATCTCGCCAAACCTTTCGAGCCGAAAGAGTTGTTGCTGCGGATCAATGCGATCCTGCGCCGAATGCCGGAAACCCCGGCCGAGGAAACAGCGGCGAAGATCCTGCATCTTGGTCCCATCCGGTATGACATTGAACGTGGTGAAATGTGGCAGGGCGAAATGCCGGTCCGCCTGACGGCAACCGAAAGCCAGCTGATGAAAATTTTCTCGGCCCAACCTGGCGAGCCGATCAGCCGTGCAAAACTGGTGGAAGATCTGGGCCGGGATAAAGGACAGGCGCAAGAACGTGCCGTGGACGTGCAGATCACCCGCCTGCGCCGGAAGATCGAACAGGACCCGAAACAGCCCCGGTATCTGCAGACAGTCCGGGGCGCAGGCTATATGCTGGCGCCCGATTGAATGGGCCGCTGCGCGGCGATTAATGCCTTCGGCGAGGATATTTTTAGCCAGATGAAGATGGGATCCCGATGAAAACCGCCCTTTTGACACATGCCGATTGCCTTGGACATGTCACACCCCAGGGTCATCCGGAACAGGTGGCGCGGCTAGAGCATATCCTGCACGCGCTGGAGGGGCTGGATCTGAAGCGCGTGACCGCTCCGCTGGCGGCAGACGATGATTTGCTGCGTGTTCATCCCGAAAGCCATATCCGCGACATCAGATCGTCGCGCCCCACTGACGGGTTTGCGCAGATCGACGGGGACACCTTCATGTCGCCGGGTTCCGTGGATGCGGCCTATCGCGCGGCGGGTGCGGCAGTGCGCGCCGTTGATCTGGTTTTGGGCGGTGAGGCGCCGAACGCATTTTGTGCCATTCGCCCACCTGGGCACCATGCCGAAGCCGAGAAAGCCATGGGGTTCTGCCTGTTTGGCAACGCGGCGCTGGCTGCGAAACACGCGCTGGATTACCACGGGCTGAAGCGGGTCGCTGTGGTCGATTTCGACGTTCATCATGGCAACGGCACGCAGGACCTGCTTTGGGATGAAGATCGGGCCCTTGTGATCACCAGCCAGCAAATGCCGTTATGGCCCGGATCGGGCCGCCCGGACGAGACAGGCGCTTACGATAACGTTCTGAATATCCCGCTGGCCCCGGGCACCGGCGGGGCTGAGATGCGATCCGCCTATGAAACGCAGGCCTTTCCGCGCCTGCGGGCGTTCCGGCCGGAGCTGATCATCATCTCAGCCGGGTTCGATGCGCATCAGGACGATCCGCTGGCCAATCTGAACTGGTCGACTGGCGATTTCGCCTGGATCACGGCAGAGCTGTGCGGGATAGCCGATGAGGTGTGTCAGGGCCGTATCGTCTCGACTCTGGAGGGCGGGTATGATCTGAACGCACTGGCCGAGGCGACACGCGCCCATGTGGAAGAACTGATGAAGGCAGCACGATGACCGATACCCCAGTTGAGCAGATGACATTCGAGCAGGCCATGAAAGAGCTTGAGACCGTGGTTGGTCAGCTTGAGCGCGGCGACGTGGCGCTGGATCAGTCGATTGCGCTTTATGAACGCGGGGCCGCTTTGAAAAAGCGTTGCGAGGACGAGTTGAAGCGGGCCGAGGAAAAAGTGGCCGCGATCACTCTGGACGCGAATGGCCAACCGACCGGGACCACACCTGTCGAAGGTCAGTAAATGTTTCAGGAAAGACTGGCGCAGGACGCGGCGCGCCTTCAGGATCATTTTGACCTGATAATGGGCGCGCTGGACGATCTGGATGTGACACGGGCAATGGCCTACGCCACCCGGGGCGGTAAGCGGCTGCGCGGGTTTCTGGTTCTGGAAAGTGCGCGCCTGCACCAAATCGACGAGTCCCGCGCGATCTGGCCCGCGACCGCGATAGAGGCCCTGCACGCCTATTCGCTGGTTCACGACGATCTGCCCTGCATGGATGACGACGATCTTCGGCGCGGACGCCCCACGGTGCATGTGAAATGGGATGAAGGCACGGCTGTACTGGCCGGGGACGCGCTGCAAACACTGGCCTTTGAGCTGTGTACCCGGCCCGAGGTTGGAGATGCAGACGTTCGCGCTGATCTGGCACTGACACTGGCCAGGGCAAGCGGTGCGCAAGGTATGGTTTTGGGGCAGGCGCTTGATATCGCGGCGGAAACCGCTTCTGAGCCTCTGACGCTGAATGCGATAACACGGCTTCAGGGCGGAAAAACGGGCGCTTTGATCGAATGGTCCTCCTGTGCGGGTGCGCGTCTGGCGAAAGCGGATCCAGAGCCCTTGCGCCAATATGCCCGGGCCCTTGGTCTTGCTTTTCAGATTGCAGACGACATCCTTGATGTTGAAGGTGATGCTGCAAAGGCAGGCAAACGTCTTCAGAAAGATGCGGATGCGGGAAAGGCCACTTTCGTATCGCTTCTGGGTTTGGATGCTGCCAGAACCCGCGCCAGTGAACTTGTTGATCAGGCCTGCGCCGCACTGGACGGGTATGGCCCAACGGCAGAAACCTTGAAGGAAGCCGCTCGCTTCGTTATTGCCCGGGACAGCTAAGCCAGGAACGCGCCAAATGTCTGACCGCCCCAAAACGCCCCTGCTGGACCTTGTGAACCGCCCCGCCGATCTCAAGCGGTTCTCGGACGCGCAGTTGCATCAGGTTGCGCAGGAACTGCGGGCCGAGACGATTTCGGCGGTTTCTGTCACCGGTGGGCATCTGGGCGCGGGTCTGGGTGTTGTGGAACTGACAACCGCGCTGCACGCTGTTTTCGACACGCCGCGCGACAAGATCATCTGGGATGTGGGCCATCAGTGCTATCCGCACAAAATCCTGACCGAACGGCGCGACCGCATTCGCACGCTGCGCATGAAAGATGGCCTGAGCGGTTTCACCAAACGAAGTGAAAGCCCCTATGACCCGTTTGGCGCCGCGCATTCCAGCACCTCGATCAGTGCTGCACTGGGTTTTGCCGTGGCGCGTGATCTGGGCGGTGTAACCCCTGAAGGGTTGGGCGACGCGATTGCCGTGATCGGTGATGGATCGATGTCCGCAGGCATGGCATTTGAGGCGATGAACAATGCCGGTCACCTGAAGAAACGCCTGATCGTCATTCTGAATGACAATGAAATGAGCATCGCCCCCCCTGTTGGTGCCCTGTCCAGCTATCTGTCCCGAATCTACGCCGAGGCGCCATTCCACGATCTGAAAGCCGCCGCAAAGGGCGCTGTTTCACTTTTGCCCGAACCGTTCCGCGAAGGGGCCAAACGCGCCAAGGAAATGCTGAAAGGTATGGCCGTGGGCGGGACCCTGTTCGAAGAGCTCGGGTTTTCCTATCTCGGGCCTATTGATGGGCATGACCTGGATCAGCTGCTGCCGGTTCTGCGCACCGTCAAGGCGCGGGCAACCGGGCCGATCCTGATCCACGTCTTGACCAAGAAGGGCAAAGGGTACGCACCAGCCGAACAGGCCCGCGACAAAGGCCACGCGACAGCCAAATTCGATGTGGTTACGGGTGAGCAGAAAAAGGCCCCTTCAAACGCCCCTTCTTACACGTCTGTCTTTGGCAAGGCTCTGGTGGATGCCGCCGCGCGCGATGACAAGATCGTTGCGGTGACTGCCGCGATGCCAGATGGTACCGGATTGGGCCTGTTTGCCGAACGGTACCCGTCACGCTGTTTCGATGTGGCGATTGCCGAGCAGCACGGCGTGACCTTCTCGGCTGCGCTGGCGGCAGGGGGGATGAAGCCATTCTGCGCCATGTATTCGACCTTTCTGCAGCGAGGGTACGACCAGATTGTGCATGACGTCGCAATCCAGCGCTTGCCCGTTCGGTTTGCCATTGACCGCGCAGGTTTGGTGGGGGCTGACGGTGCCACCCATGCCGGGTCGTTCGATATTGCCTATTTGGCCAATCTGCCGGGCATGGTCGTCATGGCCGCCGCGGATGAGGCGGAATTGATGCACATGGTGGCAACCGCTGTCGCGCATGATGAAGGGCCAATTGCCTTCCGCTATCCGCGCGGCGAAGGTGTCGGAGTGGACTTGCCCGAACGCGGTGAGGTACTGGAGATCGGCAAAGGCCGCATGATCCGGAAAGGCGCGCGCGTCGCACTTTTGTCTTTTGGCACGCGGCTGGCTGAAGTTCAGAAAGCAGCCGAGTCTCTGACCGCCAAAGGCATTAGCCCAACCATCGCCGACGCCCGCTTTGCCAAGCCGCTGGATCGCGATCTGATCCTGGACCTGGCTGCGGATCATGAGGCGTTGATCACCATCGAAGAAGGCGCTGTTGGCGGGTTTGGCAGCCATGTGGCACAGCTTCTGGCGGATGAGGGCGTTTTTGACCGGGGCTTGAAATACCGCTCGATGGTCTTGCCCGACATCTTCATCGATCAGGCCAGCCCCGCGGACATGTATGCCGTTGCGGGTATGAATGCCGAGCAGATCGAAGCCAGGGTGCTGGATGTTCTGGGCGTAACCTCGATCGGTGAAAAGCGCGCGTAATAGCGGCGTTGAGACGCCCGCTTTTGGTTTCGACGCTTTTACAAGCAGGAGGCCGACAATCCAGAACAGAGCGGGAATGCCAAGCGCCACCCGGGTCCTTCATTGCGATTTTCTGGTCCTGACCCGAACGGTCTTTGCTCCAATAGTGACTTGAGACGACAAATCACTGATACCGGCCGCCTTTGAATTGTCCGTTGCCCATTCCCTTAAAGAGATCAAGGAGATTGTTCTGGGGCGCATATGCGCGAAAAAAACGTTGATCTGACAGACCGGGGCGCTGTTACCCGTGATAGGCAGCCACTGTCTTGAGTTGCGAAAAGCCATAAAGCGCCTCAAAGCCTTTCTCGCGGCCATGGCCGGACTTGCCCACACCTCCAAAAGGCAGTTCAACGCCGCCACCTGCCCCATAGTTGTTGAGGAAGACCTGACCCGCGTGCAGCCCTTTTGCCAACCGCATCTGCCGCGCACCGTCACGTGTCCAGACGCTGGCGACAAGACCGTAATCAGTGCAATTTGCTATAGTTAGAGCTTGTTCTTCGGTGTCGAACGGGATCAGAACCTGAACGGGACCGAAGATTTCATCGCGGGCAAGCGGGTGATCCGGTGGCACGTCCGCGAACAAGGTGGGCCGGACATAAGCCCCGGTTTCCGGCGCATCCTTTGCGATCGTCCCTTCCGCCGCAATGGTCAGATCGGCGCCTTTGTTCAGAAAGCTGTTTACGATCTGCTTTTGCCGGTCCGAGATCAGCGGTCCAACGCGAAGATCCTGCATCGCGGGTCCAACGCTGAGCTGTTCATAGGCCTCGGCCATGCGAGATTTGACCTGATCATAGACACCGCGCTGTACCAGAATGCGGGAGGAGGCCGAGCAGGTCTGTCCCGCGTTCTGAATGCCCGCATTCACCAGAAACGGCAGGGCGGCATCCAGATCGGCATCATCAAACACCAGCTGGGGGGATTTTCCGCCCAGTTCCAGCGTCACCGGCACAACGTTTCGCCCTGCAGCTTGCTGAACCAATGCACCCGTGGCCACCGAACCAGTGAACGAGATATGGTTGACCCCCGGATGCCCGGATAATGCAGCACCGGCCTCGGCCCCCAGACCGGGCACAACATTCAGCGCACCTGCCGGCAGACCCGCTTGCTGCGCGAGATGGGCAAAGGCCAGCGCGGTCAGGCAGGCCTCCTCTGCCGGTTTCAGAACGCAGGCATTGCCCATGGCCAGCGCGGCCCCGACCGAGCGCCCAATGATCTGCATCGGATAGTTCCAGGGCACGATGTGGCCCGTCACCCCATGAGGTTCGCGCAGGGTATAGACGGTGTAGCCATCGAGATAGGGAATGGTCTCACCCATCACCTTATCCGCTGCACCGCCGTAGAATTCACAATAGCGCGCCAGCGCGATGGCATCGGCGCGGGCCTGCGTCAGGGGCTTGCCGACATCCATCGCCTCAAGCCGCGCCAGATCGTCCACCCGTTCCAGCACCAGCTGGCCCAGCCGGGTCAGGATGCGGCCGCGCTCCAAGGCCGCCTTGCGCCCCCAGTCGCCCTTTAGCGCAGATCTGGCGGCGGCGACCGCCGCGTCAATATCCACACCCGAGCCGCGTGCAATCCTGCATATCTCGGTCCCGTCTGACGGGTTGGTCAAAGGCAATGAGTCGCCTGATGTCGCAGGTATCCAGTTTCCGCCAATCAGGCACAGGGTGGGATCAAACCAGAGTGGTTGGGTCATTTTGGCCTCCGTTCAGGCTCTAACAAAGGGTTTTACGCCGATAACTTCCCGATTTCAGGCAATTGGGGCGCGGCGGCGATCAGGGTTTGCGTGTAGGGATGCTGCGGGGCCGAGAATACCTGTTCGGTCTTGCCTTGTTCGACAATTCGTCCGGATTGCATCACCAGAACATGATCGGTGATGGTGCGCACCACACTCAGGTCGTGGCTGATGAACAGGTAAGTCAGATCATATGCCTCGCAGAGTTCGGCAAGCAGATCGAGTATTTGGGCGCGCACCGATACGTCGAGGGCTGAGACCGCCTCATCGAACAGGATCAGTTCCGGCCGAATGATCAGAGCGCGGGCAATAGCGATCCGCTGGCGTTGCCCGCCCGAAAACTCGTGAATGTATTTGCCCGCATCATCTGGGCCGAGGCCCACTGCCGTCAGCATCTCTGCGATCCGGTCCTGGCGTTCGGACCCCTTTGGTGGCGTTTCCAACAGGTGAAAAGGTTCTGTAATCAGGCGCGCGACACGGTGGCGGGGATTGAAGCTGCCATAGGGGTCCTGAAACACGACCTGCATCTTGCGACGTACCGCAAGGTTGGGCCTGTGGCCGGTGAAAACCGGCTGACCATCCAGCATAATCTGACCGGATTGGATCTCTTCCAACCCTAAAATAGCCCGTGTTAGGGTCGATTTTCCGCAACCGGACTCGCCCACCAGCCCTAAACGCTCCCCTCGGTTGAGGGTAAAGCTGACACCATCCACCGCGCGGTGGTGGCGCGGCGCATCCAGCAGACCTTTGCGGGGAAGGCGGTAATCCCGGACGACCTGCGAAACCTCCAGAAGCGGGCGTTGCTGTGTAGGTTCAGGTAGGGTGACCTGATGACCCGAAGCTTCGAACAACATACGGGTATAGGGGTGTTGCATATCTTGAAACAGGTTTCGCGTCGCGCCACTTTCGACGACCTCGCCGTGACGCATGACGACAATCTGATCGGCCATGTCCGAGACCACAGCCAGGTCATGGGTGATCATCAGCAGGCCCATGTCATATTCGCGAACCAGTCCTTTCAGCAGATCAAGGATCTGCGCCTGCGTGGTGACATCCAGCGCCGTGGTCGGCTCATCCGCGATCAAAAGCCTGGGCCGCAATGCGATGGCCATTGCGATGACCACACGCTGACGCTGCCCGCCCGACAGCTCATGCGGATAGCGCGACAGAGGAAACCTGTCGGGTGGCAGGCCAACCCGGGTCAAAACCTCTGCGGCGCGGGTCCGGGCCTGAGCAGGAGGCATCGCCTTGTGGATCAGGATGGTCTCCATCACCTGATCGCCGATGGTTTTCACCGGGTTGAGCGCCGTCATCGGTTCCTGAAATACCATCCCGATCGACGCGCCACGCAAGGCGCACATCTCGGCCTCGGATTCGGACAGCAGGTCAGTGCCATCCAGTCGGATTACGCCGTCTGCCGTTGCCCCGTTTGGCAGAAGCTGCATCACAGCCAGTGCTGTCATGGATTTGCCCGAGCCGCTTTCACCTGTCACCGCCACGATCTGGCCCGGGTCGATGGACAAGTTGACCTGTTTCAGGATCGGTACCCCGTGGATCGACAGGGACAGGTTTTCGACTTGCAGCAACGTCATGCCCGCGCCACCCTGATCCTTGGGTCCAGCCAGTCGCGCAGACCATCACCCAGCAGGTTCAAACCCAACACCGTGACAATAATCGCCAAGCCCGGAATCAGAGCCAAATGCGGGGCAAAACCGACCATTGTCTGGGCGTCCGCCAGCATCCGGCCCCAACTGGGCGTCGGAGGTTGCGCGCCCAGACCGACATAGGACAGGCCCGCCTCGGCCAGTATGCCCAGCGAAAATTGGATGGTGCCCTGAACGATCAGCAAGTTGGCGACATTGGGCAGGATGTGTTCGGCTGATATCCGTGCGGCACCTTTGCCCGACACACGGGCGGCAAGGATGAACTCGCGCTCCCACAGCGACAATGCGGCCCCTCGGGTGATGCGGGCAAAGACGGGGATGTTGAAAATACCGATCGCAATGATCGCGTTGATGGCACCGGCACCGAACACAGCCGTGATCAGAATGGCGATGACCAGCGAGGGAAAGGCAAAGACCAGATCGTTGCCACGCATGATTACCTCATCCAGCCACGACCCTTTGCGCGCGGCGGCTGTCAGGCCAAGGGGTACGCCCAGCGCTATGCCGATCCCCACGGCAACCAGAGCCACCGCAATCGAAGTGCGTGCACCGACCATGATCATCGAGAACATGTCGCGGCCGAAGTGATCCGTTCCAAACCAGTGTTGTGCATCGGGCGTCTGAAGTTTGTTGGGGATATCCAGCGCGGCATAGTCGTAGGGTGTCCAGACAAACGAGATCAGCGCCGCCAGCACCACCAGCGACGACAGCGCCGCGCCAAGGATCAGGTTGCGGCTCATGACCGGCTCCTTAGCCTTGGGTCAACGGCTGCATAGGCCAGATCCACCAGAAAATTCACGGTGATCACCGCAAAGACCAGCAGCATCACCACCGATTCAACCACGATCAGATCGCGGGCCGAAATGGCCTGAAACACCAACCGCCCGAGGCCGGGCAGGTAAAACACCTGTTCGATGATGATCGACCCGGCCAGCAGGAAGGAAAACTGCAAGCCGATGATCGTCAGCACGGGGATCAGCGCGTTCCGCACCCCATGCCGCCACAGAGCCTGACGACGCGACAATCCCTTGGCCCGCGCGGTGCGCATGAAATCCTCGCCCAGAATATCCAGCAGCGCCGATCGCATGACGCGGGCCAGGATCGCGGCCTGAGGAAAGGCCAACGCAATGGCGGGCAAAGTCAGCGAACGCAGCCCCGCCCCAATGCCCTCGCCCCAGCCAACAAACCCACCGGCATTGAACCAACGCAGGTTAATGGCGAAGATCAGCACCAGCATCATCGCGAACCAGAAATTGGGCACAGCGATACCAAGCTGTGTCGCCCCCATCACCGCCAGATCCCCGGGCTTGCCCCGGCGCGCGGCGGCATAGATACCGGCGGGAAAGGCGATCAGCGTAGACAGCGTGAGCGCATACAAAGCCAAGGGCAACGATACCCACAGCCGGTCCGCAATCATCTGCGACACCGGTGTGCGATAAGTGTACGAGGTGCCGAAATCTCCGGCTACCATCCCTCCGACCCAGTTGAAATACCGCTGCACCCTGGATCCATCCAGACCCAGTTCAGCCCGCAGCGCGGCCAACGTATCCTCCTGCGCGTTGACACCCAGCATGAACGATGCCGGGTCCCCCGGTGCGACCTCGATCACGGCGAAGATGACCACCGAGGCGACGGCAAGGCTGACAAGCAATGAGATCAGTCGTTTAAGGGTATAGCGAAGCATTGAGGTCACGTTAGGGTCTCAGCCGTCACGGGTCCAGCATCTACGGCATCGGCAGACCGGCAAATGGCGCTGCGCAACCTTTGTCCCTTTCCACCTGTTAATCCGCATGCAGGACCTGATCCCGATTTTCACCATGTTTGTTGCGCGTTTTTTCGATTTCGCACGTTCCGTGTTTTGCTACACTTGTTCGAACCGTTTCCGCAGGCCAGAGCGGCCAAGGAGCAATCCGGGCCGAACCAGGATTTACTGATAGTGTAGCGCTCATGCTGACAGAAAATAGAATTGAGATCGGGTTTCTGCTGTTCGATGGCTTTCCGATGGCTTGCCTGACCTCGGTCATCGAACCGCTGCGCGCCGCAAATGAGATCGCCGGGCAAGAGGCATTTCGCTGGTCTCTTGTGGCGGAGAACGGGGGAAAGGTCAGCTCCAGCGCTCATGTGCGTTTTGAGGCTGAACGCAACCTCGCAGACTGTAAGCCGATTGATATTCTGTTCCTGCTCAGCAGTCCGACCTCGGGCTTCAGAAACCCTGCCCAGGGGAATGGTGCGTTGCGGGCTTTGTCACGACACGGGACAATTCTGGGCGGTATCAGCGGCGGCGTTTTCCCGCTCGTGCGCTCGGGGGTCATGACCGGCCATCCGGTATCGGTGCACTGGTGTTACGAAGCCGCGTTTCTGGCCGAGTTTCCACAGATCGATGCACGGCGCGAAGTGATCGTGTCGGATGCCACGCGGTATACTGCGGCCGGGGCGGCCGCCGCGTTTGATCTGGCCCTGCATCTGATTCAGGACCGGTTGGGCGGCGAAGTCGCGCATGAGGTGGCCTGCTGGTTCCAGCATCCGATGATGCGAGGGGAAGGTGTTCAGCAACAGGTGCCCAGTGCAAGCAAGCCTGCCACGGGTGAAAAGCTGCCGCCGCTTGTGGCACGATGTGTCGACCTGTTCGCAAGCCGTATCGGCAATCCGATCTCGATCGCGGACATAGCGGATCAAACGGGCGTCACCCCCCGCCAGATCGAGCGCGCCTTCAAACAGGCCACAGGGCAAAGCCCCAGCCATTATTTCCGCTCCATGCGGATGAAGGCGGCCCGTCAGATGGTTGTCTATACCAAGGACCCTATTGCCGACATTGCCGCGGCCATCGGATACAGCTCGGTCACGCCGTTGGTGACGCACTACCGATCTGCCTTTGGTTTGAGCCCCAGCGAGGACCGGCGACGGATCAACCGGTTTCGGGTCGAGGATAACGCTCCGCTGCCCTCAAGCTGACTTTGCCATCAAAGCGCCGATTTCATTGCAGCCACAATCGCATGATGCAGTGACCCGGCAGACGATCTTGGCCCGTAAATACAGAACGAACCAGAAGCACGGCACAGGACGAAACACCCCAGGTGATGGATAGATGTGCGGGATGCGGTACCGACCGCCATTCTTCGGCAATCCAGATTGCTTAGCAATTCCAGCACTGCCAACACGCCATCTCCGTCCAGATCAAACCTGACCCATGCGTCTGTCTGTTCGGAAACCGATGCGTTGTCCCCAGTGCGTTCTTTCACCAGATGCGCCAGATCTTCATGTGTCTCAAAGGGCGCTTCGATCATCCATTGATCAGGCCCGGTCCAGAAGGCAACGATCGGCCCGCCGGTAAATTGCCCGACGGCGGGCGTTTCCGTGCCGATCAATTGGGATACGGCGCTCCGGGTTTTGTCTTCCCGACCCAGCCGAGCGGCGACCGAGGCCAGCGCCACACCCGGAGTTTCGGTACAGGTCACGCTTCCGACCCTGTCGATCTTGGGTTCGGTTCCACCCAGCGCGGTTATTGCTACAAGATCATGCACGGAGCCGTTCTCCCTCAGGGTCGACGAAATGGGCCGAGACGATTTCAACCTCGACCGTCAGATCGGTCACTGGCGACACAAGGCGCATCTTTTCACCCTGACGTGTGCCGCCGTTTTTCAAAAAGCCAAGGCCGATATGGCTGTCCAGCGACGGCGAAAATGCCGCCGATGTGACATAGCCCTGATCATGGGCAGCATCCACGGGACCCGTGGCATTCATCAGATGCCCTCCGGCGGTTACCTTGTCGCCAGCGTTCACAGGCTTGATTCCAACCATCATCAAAGCATCTGGTTCGTTCAGCCCTTCACGCTCGGACAGGATTGAGCCGATGCTGTCTTTTTTCTTGGATACCATCCGACCCATTCCAAGGTTCAGGGCGGTGGTGGTTCCGTTCAACTCGTTGCCTGCGGCGTGACCCTTTTCGATCCGCATGACGCCCAGCGCTTCGGTGCCGTAGGGTATGACATCGAACTCTTCACCTTCCTGCATCAAACGCCGCATCAGCGCGTCGCCGTAACGCGATGGCACCGCGATTTCAAAGGCCAATTCGCCCGAGAAGGAAATACGGAACAACCGCGCGCGCAACCCGCCGCATACGGTGATGTTGCCGCAAGCCATGAACGGGAAGCCTTCGTTCGAGAGGTCGAACTCGGGATCCACGATCTTTTGCAGAAGTTTGCGCGAATTGGGCCCGGCTACCGCGTATTGTGCCCAGGCTTCGGTGGTCGAGATCAGCTGTACATCCATGTCCGGGAACAGGCATTGCCGGACAAATTCCATATGCTGGTAGACCTTGACCGCATTCGCAGTTGTGGTGGTGACCACGAAATGATCCTCGGCCAGACGCGCGGCGGTACCGTCATCCATCGCAATTCCGTCTTCGCGCAACATCAGCCCATAGCGGGTTTTGCCGACGGCCAGTTTAGCAAATCCGTTGCAATAGACCCTGTTCAGGAAATCCGCCGCATCCGCACCCTGAACATCAATCTTTCCAAGCGTGGTGCAGTCGCACACCCCGACCGAGGCACGGGTCTGGCGCACCTCACGGTCCACGGACTCGCGCCAATGGGTTTCACCGGGCAGCGGGAACCACTGTGCGCGCAGCCAATTGCCGACCTCGACAAACACCGCGCCACGTTCCTTGGCCCAGTAATGTGACGGGGTCAGGCGGGTTGGATGAAACTCTTTGCCTTTCATCCGGCCAGCAAAGGTTGCAATCGGAACGGGCGTATAGGGCGGGCGGAAGATCGTTGTGCCGGTTTCCGGAATGGACTTACCTGCAAGTTCGGCCATGATCGCAAGCCCGCCCATGTTCGAGGTCTTGCCCTGATCGGTGGCCATGCCCAAGGTGGTATAGCGTTTCAAGTGCTCGACCGAACGGAACCCTTCCTGATGGCTGAGCTTCACATCCTTGACGGTCACGTCGTTCTGCTGATCCAGCCACGCGCGGCTGCAACCCTGAACATACCAGAACGGTGTCTGCGAGATCGGGGTATCCTCGGCCTTAGGCAGATCGGGCAGCGGGCCTTTCAGGCCCAGCGCCTGCGCCGCACATTCTGCCCCGGATTGCAGGGCGCCATGGGTGGACATCACACCATTCGCCGCCCCTGCGACGGACAGCCCAGGCGGCAAGTCCGTGCCAGGCACAAAGGCCGCCAGATCTTCGTTCCAGGCGGGACGTCCCCGTTGGTGGCAGGTCAGATGCACGTTGGGGTTCCAGCCACCCGAAACGCCAAGCGCCCCGCAGTCCAGCGTGCGCGACGACCCGTCTGCCAGCTCAACCTCGACAAAGGTCAGCCCCAGTCGGCCTTTGGTGTCCCTGACCTGCGCGCCGCGCAGAACTTCATAGTCATGGCTGGTCGGGGCGTCGCCACGGACGTCGACGACGGCAGCAATCCTGACGCCTTTTGCGTGCAGGTCCGCAGCGGTGCGGTGACCGTCATCGTTGTTCGTAAAGATGGCGACACGTTGCGCCGCCGTGGTTGCAAACCGATTGGCATAGGTGCGCAACGCACTTGCCAGCATGATGCCGGGTCTGTCGTTGTTTTCAAACGCGATGGGCCGTTCGGTCGCGCCAGCGCACAATAGGGCGCGTTTGGCGTAGATGCGCCAGAGTATCTGGCGCGGTTTACCGGAAGGCAGAGAAGCAAGATGATCGCCCGTCCGCTCAACTGCACCGTAAATGCCGTGATCAAAGGCACCGATCACGGTCGTGCGCGGCATCAGGCGGACGTTGGGCATTGCAGACAGTTCAGCGACACTCTGCTTAACCCATTCGGTCGAATCGTCATCGTTCAGCGAAAAGGTTTCACTGTTGAGCCGCCCGCCAAGTGCGAAATCCTCATCCGCAAGAATGACCTCGGAACCGGCCCGGCCCGCCGTCAGTGCCGCCATCAATCCTGCTGGACCCGCGCCGATAATCAGCAGATCGCAATGCCGGAACCCCTTGTCATACTCATCGGGGTCTTCCTGCATCGACAATGACCCAAGACCGGCCGCGCGGCGGATCATCGGCTCGTACAGCTTTTCCCAGAACGCGGCAGGCCACATGAAGGTTTTGTAGTAGAACCCTGCCGTCAGAAAGGTCGAGAATCTGTCGTTGATTGCCAGAGCATCGAATTTCAGGCTGGGCCAGCGGTTTTGGGAATGGGCTTCAAGCCCCTCGAACATCTCAACGGTCGTGGCTCGGGTGTTGGGTTCCTGACGATTGCCGGTGCGCAGCTCGACAAGGGCATTGGGTTCTTCCGAACCGGCAGTCAGCACGCCACGCGGGCGATGGTATTTGAACGACCGGCCCATCAGGCGCACGCCATTGGCCAGAAGGGCCGAGGCCAGCGTATCGCCTGGATGCGCAGTGTAACTGCGGTTGTCGAATTTGAAGTTCAGGGTTTTGGTGCGGTCGATCTGACCGCCGCTCAGCCTGTTGTCTTGAGTCATTTGGAGCGCCCCTGTGCCCGGGCCACGTCACGGGCCAGTTCCACTTTGGAAATCTCATGTGTCGCGGTATTGCGGGTCACGACCAGCCAGGATCGGTCGCCCCCCTCGTGGAACCACAACTCGCGGTGTTCGCCAGCTGGATTGTCGCGCAGATAGGCGTAGTCAAAAAACGCTTCGGCCGCGTCTTCGGCCTGCCAATCGGGCCTGTTGATCAGCGAAGCGTCTCCCAGATAGACGAATTCGGAACTGTCACGCGGGCCCAGCAAGGGATGATGGATGATCATGGTGCTGCTCCCCTCAGTGCAGGTTGGGCTGATTGCCCATACCTTTTTCGTCGATCATACGGCCGGTGCGGAACCGGTCGAACCGGTAGGCGGTGGCTGTCGGGTGCGGTTCATCCTTTGCCAGCAGATGCGCAAAACAATACCCCGACGCCGGAGTTGCCTTGAACCCGCCGTAACACCAGCCGCCGTTGAAATAGAGGCCATCGATGCCGGTCCGGTCGATGATGGGCGATCCATCCATGGACATATCCATGATCCCGCCCCACATCCGCAGCAGGCGCGCGCGACCGATCATCGGCATCAGGGCCATGCCGCCCTCGCAGACATCTTCGACCACGGGCAGGTTGCCGCGTTGTGCGTACGAATTGTACCCGTCGATATCGCCACCAAAGACCAGCCCGCCCTTGTCGGACTGGCTGACATAGAAATGCCCCGCGCCAAAAGTGATCACCCCGGGCAGAACCGGCTTCAGACCTTCTGACACGAAGGCTTGCAGGACATGGCTTTCGATTGGCAACCGCATACCCGCCATGCCCATGACACGCCCCGAATTTCCGGCCACGGCACAGCCAACCTTGCCTGCGCCAATGAACCCTTTCGACGTCTCAACCCCCAGACATTTTCCGTTTTCTATCCGGAAACCGGTCACTTCGCAGTTTTGGATGATATCGACACCGTGGCTGTCTGCTGAACGGGCATATCCCCAGGCCACCGCGTCGTGCCGAACCGTGCCACCACGCCGCTGGGCCAGCCCGCCCTTGATCGGGAACCGGGCATCGTTGAAGTTCAGGAACGGGTATTCCTTGCGCACCTGTTCGGCATCCAGCAGCTCGGCATCCGCGCCGTTCAGGATCATGGCGTTGCCACGTCGCGTAAAGGCGTCTCGCTGGGCGTCTGTGTGGATCAGGTTGATGATCCCGCGCTGGCTGACCATCGCGTTATAGTTAACGTCCTGCTCAAGACCTTCCCACAGTTTCAGCGAGAACTCGTAGAAAGGTTCGTTGCCGTCCAGCAAATAATTCGAGCGGATAATGGTTGTATTGCGCCCGACATTGCCGCCACCGATCCAGCCTTTTTCAATCACCGCCACATTGCGGAGGCCAAATACCTTGGACAGATAATGCGCCGTTGAAAGGCCATGACCGCCACCGCCGATGATGACAATGTCGTAATGTGGCTTGGGCTCCGGCTCGCGCCAGGCCGGTGTCCACCCTTTGTGCCCGGTAAGAGCCTCTTTGATGACCTTGAAACCAGAGTATCGCATGAATCGGACCTTTTTTTTCAGAATCCGCGAAAAAGCGGGTTTTGGATACTCTTGAATCCGACATCTGTTGTGTTGAATCAGACACCACAACAATCAGCAGGGCATGCTTAATCTTGCGATTTTTACTGTTGCTGGCAGCGCGCGGTGTCCGCCACGCCGTCCTGCTGCGCCGACAAGGGTCAGAACAGCCGGTAGCCAAAGCTATACACGCGATTTCAGAACCACATAGTTGTGGGGTTCAGCGCCTAAGACGTCATCAGAAAGACAACGACGGCATAGCCGATGATGGCGGCATATCCCAACGGGTAAATCCATTTGATCGCGTAATTGTCGAGCTTTCTGGCCGTCTCTTCCCGACCGGAAACTTTCAGTTTACGCAACATCACGCTGAAGACGATAATCGTTCCTGTCATCAGGAACATGCATTGCAGAATGAAATCCAGAAACGTCAGATAGCCAAGCTTGGGCAAGTCGGCGGAAATGGCCCAGTTGAAGGCCACAAAGACCAACAGGTTGCCGCCTGCGATCTCGATCCGTTTCCGGTATTCATCCAGAAAGAACAGCGCCCATCCCACCGTGATCAGCACAAGCATCGGCAGGAATATGCGGATGGTGTAATATGTCAGGTGCCGGGTGCCTTCGAAGACAAGTTCGACCCGGTCGCTTTCGTTTCCCGACAAACCGGTCGTCGTTGACGTCAGAGCCCTGGCATTGCCAAGTATCCATTCCTCTTCGCCCAGCATGTCACCCAGACCGGAGTATTCATCAAGCGCGTGATAGTGCACGAATTGCGAAGGAAACACCGATACGACCTCAAAGTGAAATTCCTGCGTATCGAACGGGTATTTGCGAAAGTTGAAATGCGGAGCCTGCAAGGTCAGCGAGGATTTTTCGACAAAAGTCACGTGACCGTCATGACGCACGGCAACTGCGGATTCATGAATCCATCGATTGGACTGTTGGTTGTGGATAACAAAAGCCGGGGTTACCACATCCAGCTCAGCGGCGTATTTCACGAAAGCGGGCGGTTCAAAAACCCGAAAATCACGACCAAGGCTTGCTGCATCAAACGCCAGTTCCGGGTCTGTCCATTCGAACCGCAGTACAACCACGGCGCCATAGTTTTCGGATTGCTGATCGACGCCGGTAATCTGGTCGATCTTGATACCAACCCCGACCTGCAGCGGGTTGTCCGGGGTTCCCACCAGCGTATCCTGCTGCCCTTGGAACAAACCCTGCGCAAAAACAGCGCCTGGAAGGACAGACGCGAAAAGCAAAAGAACGAAACCTGCAAACAAGCTTTTCATGATCGTTAGAAACGCATTTCGCAATGGTGAGACTGGGCCCGTTAAGCAGGCCCAGTCAACTGATGTCATTCAGACCAGGAAATGGCGGTCAGGTCGATTGCCGCAGTTGGTGCGTTTTCCCACAGGCCCTGAACACCGGCCTTGGCGACGCCCAGCTTGGCCAGCTGGAACAGGTACCCGTTGACATAATCGTTCGAGATGAGGCGCTGCGCCTCACCCAGAAGACGGGTCCGTTCCTCGGGGTCGGTGGTGGTGTTCAGCGTCTCCATCAGTGTCTGAAAGTCGATGCTGTCATACTGGAAGTAATAGTCAGGCCGCGCATAGATGCCGATATCCATCGGTTCGGTATGGCTGACGATGGTCAGACCAAATTCCTTGCCCTTGAACACCGATTCCAGCCACTGGGCCCATTCGACGTTGATGATCTCGGCCGTGATGCCGACCTCGGCCAGCTGTGCGGCGATGATTTCACCGCCCCGGCGCGCATAAGATGGCGGTGGCAAGTGCAGAGTTGTCTCGAACCCGTTTTCAAACCCGGCCTCTGCCAGCAAGGCCTTGGCCTTTTCGGGATCATACGCGGACTGGCCCGTCAGATCGACATAAGCGGGGTTGTGCGGCGCAAAATGCGTACCGATTGGGGTGCCGTATCCGAACATGGCGCCGTCGATGATGGCCTGTCGATCAATCGCATGGGCCAACGCCTGCCGGACACGAATGTCATCGAATGGCGGCTGTTTGTTGTTGGTGGACAGGATCGTTTCACCCTCGGTCGATCCAACCAGAACCTGAAACCGCGGGTCAGCCTCGAACTGAGGCAGGTTCTCCGGTGCCGGGAAGTTGTCGAACACGTCCACATCTTCGGCCATCATGGCCGCAAATGCGGCAGTCGGGTCCGAGATGAATTTGAACGTCGCAGTCTCTAACGCCGGTTGGTCGCCCCAATACTTGGGGTTGCGGTTCAGTGTTATGCTGTCGCCCTGAACCCAGTCGCCAAAGGTAAAAGCGCCGGTGCCAACCGGGTTTGTCTTGATGTTCTCAATGCTTTCGGGCGCGACGATCACCGCGTCACCCCAGGCAAGGTTGAACAGGAAGTTGCCGTTCGGATCGGCCAGGGTGATCCTGACCGTCAGCGGATCCACGGCCTCGACGCTTTCGATCCCTGCAAACAGAGCTTTCTGCGCGTTGGCGCTGTCCTCGGCCGTGGCCCGGTCAAGGCTGAATTTGACATCCTCGGCATCCATGGTCGTGCCGTCATGGAAGGTCACGCCGTCGCGCAGTTTGAAGGTGTAAGTTTTGCCGTCCTCGGAAATCTCCCAGCTTTCCGCAAGGCCGGGCACGACCGAGCCGTCGCCCATGAAACGGGTCAGACCTTCGAAGATGTTGGTGTAGACAACCGAATCGATGGCCTGAGCTGCGGCGCTGGTCGGATCCAGATGCGGGGGTTCCAACTGCATGGCGATGGTGATGTCGGATTTGGCCAAAACCTGCGTCGCCAACAGGCTGGCGCCGATCGCCACGGTCGACGCGAATGTTCGAAGCACGTGTTTTGTCATGTGAACTCTCCCAACTGAAAATCTGCGCCCATGTTTTCCGGGCCGTTTTATCGGCAGTGTTCCTTTAAACCTGAGGTCAATCAAGGGAATGTTCGCGCAACCGGGGTTTCTTTGGCCCCGGCCGATCTGCTATGCCGCACTGCAACATAAGCCCTGCAGGAGCCAACCATGAGCGCCACCGCCCGCAAAAAGGCCCCGAACGCCGAAGATATTCGCGCCCGAAAAGGCGGCGTGCCTCTGGTCTCGCTGACCGCATACACAACGCCTATGGCGCGCCTGATGGGCACGCATTGTGACTTTGTTCTTGTGGGGGACAGCGTCGGGATGGTTTTGCACGGGCTGGAATCCACCCTTGGTGTCACGATGGAGATGATGATCCTGCACGGTCAGGCCGTCGCACGCGGGTTGAGCACGGCGATGATGGTCATCGACATGCCGTTTGGCAGCTATGAGGAAAGCCCGGCACAAGCGTTTCGCAACGCGGCGCGGCTGATGGCGGAAACCGGTGCGGGGGCAGTCAAGCTGGAAGGCGGTGTCGAGATGGCCGAAACCATCCGCTTTCTGGTCAAGCGCGGCATCCCGGTGATGGCGCATATCGGTCTGACCCCGCAATCGATCAACACGCTGGGCGGCTACAAGGTGCAGGGGCGTGACGAGCAGGCCGAAACCGTCATGGCAGATGCCCGCGCCGTGGCCGAGGCCGGTGCGTTTTCCGTGGTGCTTGAGAAAGTGCCGCAAGGTCTGGCCGACAGGATCACCGAACAGGTTGCCATCCCCACCATCGGAATCGGAGCGTCCGCCGGTTGTGACGGGCAGATTCTGGTCGTCGATGACATGGTTGGCTTTTTCACCGCCTTCAAACCCAAATTCGTCAAACGCTATGCCGAGCTTGGCCCGTTGGCCGAAGCCGCCATCGCAGATTACGCGGCCGAAGTGCGTGCGCGAACATTTCCGGCGGGCGAACATGTGTTTGCTGATCAGGCTCCGGCGAAAGGACCAAAGACGTGACCGCGCCGATCCTGCGCTCGCTGGCGGAACTGCGGGCCAAGACGACAGAATGGCACCGCGCGGGTGACGTTATCGGCGTTGTGCCAACCATGGGCGCATTGCACGAAGGGCATTTGTCGCTGGCGCAGGCCGCCAAGGAGAACTGTGACCGGGTGATCGTGACGATCTTTGTGAACCCCAAGCAGTTCAACAACCCCGAAGACCTGGCGAACTATCCCCGCACGGAACATGAAGACGCGCAAAAGCTGGCCCCTTATGGCGTGGATGCAATCTATGTGCCGGACCCTCAGGAAATCTATCCCGACGGCTTTTCCACCACGGTATCCGTGACCGGTTTGACCGACATGATGGAAGGCCCGTTTCGCCCCGGCCATTTCGAAGGCGTGGCAACTGTAGTGGCCAAACTGTTCCTGCAAACGCAGGCGGACCGAGCCTATTTCGGGGAAAAAGACTATCAGCAGCTGCTGGTGGTGCGCCGCATGGCCCGCGATCTGGACATTCCCATCGAGGTTGTCGGCTGCCCAACCGTGCGCGAGCCTTCTGGGCTGGCAATGTCGTCGCGCAATCTGCTTTTGTCGCCTGAGGGTGTAAAGGTCGCGTCCCGCATGAACGAGATCATGCGGCGGGTGGCAGATGAGCTTGCCGCTGGCAAGGATTTCGCGGCGCTGGCGCAAGACGCAAAAGCCGCATTGCTGGACGCTGGTTTTACCGAAGTGGAATATATCGATCTGCGCTGCGCCGAGACGCTGGAAAGCCTGCCCAATGCCAACAAACCCGCGCGCTTGTTCGTTACGGCCTGGGCCGATGGCGTCCGCCTGATCGACAATATTCCCGTCGATCCGGTCTGATTTCTGCTCTGGCCCCGGCGCCGTTGTTTGCGCTAAAGTCGCGCAAAATGACACTGGGGAGAGCGGACATGACCTTTATTCTGGCAATTGATCAGGGCACCACGTCCTCGCGCGCGATCCTGTTCGACGGGCAGATGAACCGTGTTGGCACCGCTCAGCAGGAGTTCCCCCAGCATTTCCCGCAAGAAGGTTGGGTTGAACACGACCCCGAGGATATCTGGTCCAGCGTCATGCATGTGTGTCGCGAGGTGATGGAAAGCGCCGGTGTTTCGGCTGACCAGATCACGGGTATTGGTATCACCAACCAGCGTGAAACCACCGTGGTCTGGGACAAGCAGACCGGCAAGGCCATCCATAACGCGATTGTCTGGCAGGACCGCCGCACCGCCGAAATCTGCGCCCGATACAAGCAAGCCGGGTGTGAAGATGACGTCACCGCCCAGACCGGCCTGCTGCTGGACCCTTATTTCTCGGGCACCAAGGTCAAATGGCTGCTGGACACCGTTTCAGGCGCACGCGCTCGGGCAGAGGCCGGAGAGTTGCTGTTCGGCACCATCGACAGTTTCCTGATCTGGCGTCTGACCGAAGGTCGTGTCCATGCCACTGACGCCACCAACGCCGCCCGCACCCTGCTGTTCGACATTCACAAAGGCGCCTGGAGCGCTGAGATTTGCGAATTGCTGGATGTACCCGTTCAAATGTTGCCGAATGTGCAGGATTGCGCCTCGGATTTCGGCGCAACCACCTTGCTTGGCGGGAACATCCCCATTCTGGGTGTGGCAGGCGATCAGCAGGCAGCCACCATCGGTCAGGCCTGTTTCCAGCCCGGTATGATGAAATCCACCTATGGCACGGGCTGTTTCGCGCTGCTGAACACGGGCGCGCAGCCGGTTGAATCGAAAAACCGCCTGCTGACAACAATCGCTTACCAATTGGACGGTCAGCGCACCTATGCGCTGGAAGGGTCGATCTTTATCGCCGGGGCCGCCGTGCAATGGCTGCGCGATGCGTTGCAGATCATCGATTCGGCCCCGCAAAGCGGCGATCTGGCGGCGCAGGCCGACCCGAACCAGCATGTGATTCTGGTGCCGGCGTTCACGGGCCTTGGGGCTCCTTACTGGAAGCCGGATTGCCGCGGTGCGATGTTCGGGCTGACACGCAATTCCGGCCGGGCCGAGATTGCCCGCGCCACGCTGGAAAGCATCGCCTTTCAGACCCGCGACCTGTGGCACGCCATGCAGGGCGACTGGGGGGCCGAGGCGGATGTCATCTTGCGCGTCGACGGCGGGATGAGTGCATCTGACTGGACCATGCAGGGTCTTTCAGATTGTCTGGGTGCCCCGGTGGATCGCCCGGTTATGCAGGAAACGACCGCCCTTGGCGCCGCATGGCTGGCAGGTATGAAAGCCGGGATTTACCCGGATCAGGCCGGTTTTGCCGAAACATGGGCGCTGGACCGCCGGTTCGAGCCAACGCAAGAGCAAGCCGAACGCGACGCGGCCTATGATCGCTGGCAACGGGCGGTTCAGGCGGCGATGGCGTTCTAGCTGTGATCTTTCAACAAGCGCTGCTTTTGCCGTGACCAGTCGCGCTTGGCCTGGGTTTCGCGCTTGTCGTGGGTTTTTTTACCCTTGGCGATGCCGATTTTGATCTTGGCCAGTCCTCTGTGGTTGAAATACAGAACCAGCGGCACCAGCGTCATGCCCTTGCGCTGCGTCGCGTTCCACAGGTTCGACATCTGCTTGCGGGACACCAGCAGTTTGCGGCGGCGACGTTCTTCATGCTTGAACATCTTGGCCTGCTCATACGGCGCGATATAGCTGTTGACCAGCCACAGCTCTCCGTCATCGACCGTGGCATAGCTTTCGGCGATGTTCGAGCCGCCCGCGCGCAGTGATTTGACCTCGGACCCCTGCAGGATGATGCCACATTCAATGTCCTCTTCGATTGCGTAATCGAAGCGGGCGCGCCGGTTCTCGGCGATTACCTTGTAATTCGGGTCTGTCTTCTGCTTGGCCATGACGCGTTGATTTAGGCGGCTTGAGCCGCCCTTGCAAGGCAGGGATTTTCGGAGTGCCTCAGGATTTAGCTGAAATGATCAGGTCCGGGCCAAAAATCGTGTCCGCATGGTTGTGCAGGTAGATCTTGAGCCACGGTGTAAACCGATCCGGGTGGCGGGCCACTTCGGCCAACAGGTCATGGTAGTCGATCCAGCGGATATCCATGACTTCGTCCGGATCAGGCGCGATTTTCAGCGGTCCGCGCACATGGGCCAGAAAAACGTCGACCACTTCGTTTTCCACCATGCCGTTCCCAACATCGGCGTGGTATTCCAAACGGTGACGGTATTCAGGATAAAGACCTGTGATCCCCAGTTCTTCGTTCAAACGGCGCACGGCGCAGGTTGACGAGCTTTCGTCCCAGTCGGGGTGTGTACAGCAAGTGTTCGCCCACAGGCCGGGCGTGTGGTACTTGCCCAGCGCCCGACGCTGCAACAAAATCTCGGTGCCCCTAACGACAAACACCGACACGGCCTTGTGCTTGAGGCCCTTTTCGTGAGCTTCAAGTTTGTCTACCGGAGTCAATTCACCATTGACCCAAGCCGGGATCATAATGCCCATCTGTCCTCTCCTGTTGCCAATCCGCCTGACGGGCGCTGATGTTGGGTTTAGCTGTTGCCGGGTCGGCTTGGCGTTGCGGCACACTCTGCGGTTTGCCGTCAGATACCAAAGTGGCGCTGTTCTACACTGGTATCAATCGCACCAAAGGCCGCAGGGGCTGCGGCCTTTGGTCCTTGTGCATGGGTGCACAATGCTAGCGTTTATTCGCCTGATACACTGACGATATAGGCGTAGACGTCTTCACCGCCGCTTTTCAGTTTGAAGGTCATTTTCGACTTGGCAGCGGTGTCGTCCAGATACGATTTCAGGAAGCCCTTAGGGTCCTGCGTGTATTCCGCAAAGGAGGCCTCATCCCAGACCAAACCCTTCTCACCGGCTGCGACGATGCTGTCGCCATATTTGAAGTCTTCGTAGGTTCCGGCAGTGCGGCCGGCGACACCAAAGAGGTTGGGACCGGTTTTTCCGCCTTTGACAATGACTTCTCCGGCCGGGTCAGCGATCATGTGGCAGGACTTGCATTTGTTGAAAGCTTTCTCACCGGCTTCGGCATCGCCTTCGGCATGGGCAGGCAGCGCCAGCAGGCCAGCGATTGCGATAGTGAGGATACGATTCATAGCTTGTGCTCCGATACAAATTGGCTGCACCGAATGGACCCCCGGCGCATAAAAGTGTCAACGCGCGGATTGCCGCGCGCATCTACAGTGCCACTGCGACACATGGTGTGTCCTTAACTTAAGTCATGTACAGCGGTCCAGCAGGGCAACAGGTCTCCTTCCGCCGGGGTCGCCAGATAAACCGCCCGCGCGATGGCGCGGGACAGGCACAGCGAAGCCGCGTGCCCGATCAGAGCGAGATCGGCCTCGGATGCGATGGGGCGGGCGCCGGTACTGATGCCAAAAACCAGATCACCGTCGCCGGGTGTGTGTGCGGGAAGGATCGCCCGGGCAATTCCGTCGTGGGCGGCAACGGCCAATCTTTGGCATTGGGGTTTGGTCAATGCGGCATCCGTGGCAACGATGGCGATGGTCGTGTTTGTCTGTTCGGGTTGCGCTGGCCTCATGGCTATCGCTTTGCGGCTGGGGCGGATCCGGCTTTGATCCGGCGACATATCGGGACCCAGCCCGCCAAATTCTGCACCTTGTTCAAAGGGTGCCGCCCAAAAGTGCCGGTCACCCGGTGTTGTGACACTGCCCAGCGGGTTCGCCGCAACGAGGGCCCCGACCGTGACCCCATCAGGCAGAATGGACGAGGCAGAGCCAAGCCCGCCCTTTTGCATTGCGGCCAACGCCCCGGTGCCTGCCCCGACGGACCCCAAATCAAATTCTTTTGAAGCGCCCAGATAAGCAGCCCGCCCCAGCGCACGATAGGGGTTTTCCACCCAATCCTTTGCACCGCCATTGAGCAGATCAAACAGGATCGCACCGGGAATGATCGGAACCTTAGCGGACCCGACGGGAAATCCGCGCCCCTCGACCCGCATCGCATCTGAAACACCCGAGCAGGCGTCGAGTCCAAAGGCCGATCCGCCGGACAGAACCAGCGCGTCCACCCCTGTGACGGTTTTATCAGGCGCAAGCAGATCGGTTTCGCGCGTACCCGGTGCCCCGCCCATCACATGGACCGACGCAACGAACGGTTTATCTGCCGTAAGAACCGTGGTCCCGGACTTCAGCGTATGGTCCTGGGCGTTTCCAACCTTCAGGCCGGGGACATCGGTAATCAGGTTTCTTGGTCCAGGGATCATCTTGAGCTCGGGATTGGAGCGGGGAAGCGCGCGGGCGCGCGCTGCCTCCGGCGGGGATATTTTTGGCCAGATGAAGAGCGGATCAGATGCATCGGCCGCCATCGACCTCGAGCGCGGTGCCGGTGATCATGCTGGCCTCGTCTGAACACAGGAAACAGGCGGCGTTGGCCATGTCTTCGGGTGTTGAAAACCGTCCCAGTGGGATGGTCGCCAGAAATTTGGCGCGAATCTCGGGCGTGTCTTCGCCCATGAAAGATTTCAACAGCGGTGTTTCGCCCGCCACTGGGCAGATCGCGTTCACGCGAATGCCGGTTGGGGCCAATTCGACCGCCATGGTTTTGGTTGCCGTGATCATCCACCCTTTGGACGCGTTGTACCAGTTCAGATTCGGGCGCGGTGACAGGCCCGCTGTCGAGGCCACGTTCAGAATTGCGCCCGCGCCGCGCGCCTTCATATGGGGAACAAATGCCCGGGCGGTCAGATAGACGGACTTCATGTTCACGTTGAAGACCCGGTCGAAATCATCCTCGGTGACGTTTTCCAGAGGGGTTGGCAAGTGGGTGACACCTGCATTGTTTACCAGAATATCGAGCGCCCCAAAGGCGGCAAGTGCCGTGCCCGCCATCACTTGAACCGAAGCCCCGTCGCCGACGTCGACCTGATGCGCCAATGCCCCGGCCCCAAGTTGCGCCGCCATCTCAGCGGCTGCGTCACCATTGATGTCCGCGATCATGACGCGTGCGCCTTCGGTCAGGAATTTCCTCACGATCCCCGCACCGAACCCCGATGCGCCGCCGGTGACGATTGCGGTTTTCCCCTCCAGCCTCATGACGTTGCCCTTTTGCAGCCTTTGCGGGCCAGACTATCAACGCCCCGGCAAGATGCCAGATCAATCTTCAGACACCTTGCCCCGCAGCGCCTTGACGTCGCCACGCGCCTTTTTCGCGGCGAGCCGACGCTTGACCGAGCCATAGGTCGGTTTCGTTGCAATCCGCCGTTTTGGTTTGACCAGCGCGCGGGTGATCAGTTCTGCCAGCCTTGCGCGCGCGATTTCACGGTTGCGGGCCTGCGAGCGTGTTTCCTCACATTGAATGATGATTGCGCCGTCTTTGGTCCAGCGTCGCCCGGCCAGTCGCTTTAGCCGGGCCTTGACCGGATCGGGCAAGGACGGCGAGCGCGCGGCTTCGAAGCGCAGCTCGACTGCGGTCGACACCTTGTTGACATTCTGCCCTCCGGGACCGGACGACCGTACAAAGCTTTCGGTCATTTCCCAGTCTTGCAGCGCGATATCATCGGTGATGTGCAGCATGGCAGTGTCAGCTTGGTGACTTGGGCGAATGAAAAGGAAGAGTGGCGATCCCGAACCGTGCCGTCGGATACCCGCAACATGCGGGCGGGCGTAAGCCATTGCGGCACAGCATTTCAGCAAGTCTCCTCATCCTCGGTGCCTAACGCAGTGCATATGTGCGATCAAGCCTGCTTTGGCAGGTCGCGCAATTCAGAATCCTGGCGGTGGCCGGGCCGTTTGTTCGCGTCAGCCGCGTTCTTTACCGAAGACGTCATGTTGTTGGCGCCCAGAGAGCCCTGCTGCGCGGGCGCGAAGCGTTCATCGAAGCCTATAAGGAAAGAATGAAGGAAAACATCGGCGGAACACATACAAATGAGTTGATCGATTTCGGTGTCGATGGCGATATCGCCTATCAGGTCGGATCCTTTGCAATTGCTGACTCTGATCCGCCGGAAAAAGGGAAGTTTGTGAACGTCCTGAAACGCCAGACGGACGGCACCTGGAAAGTCAGCATTTCCATCTTCAACAGTGACCTTCCTTAGCGGCCCTGAATAGAGAGTGAGCAGACATGGAACCGCGGTGTCAGGCTATTGACTGGCCCTGAGCCCCGCGGGCGATATCGCGCAACACCTTCAGCTCCAGCTCGTCTTCCTCATGCACCCGTGCCAGGATTTCTTTACTGCTCACAACGGCAATTGCTTTTCCATTCTGAGTTACGACAAGGTTTCGGATCTTGTGTTTGGCCATCAGATTAAGGCCATTGGACAGCTTCGAGCCCAGCGCGCAGGTGACGGGTTTTTCCGTCATCCAGTCACCCACAGTCTGCTTGTAGAAAGCCGAGCCGGAATCCGCCAGGCACAGCAGCACGTCATGATCCGTGATAATCCCGACCAGCTTCCCATCGCTGAGAACCGCCAGCGCATTCACGTCCAGCAACGCAATGGTGACGGCCGCATCGAACACCGTTGTGTCAGTGTCGCAAAATGGCGGCTTTTTCAGGTTCTGCGTTTTGACAATGCTTGAGATCGTCATGTCTTCCTCGTGGTTGAGCGCCCGACCCCTGTGTTGATCAGGGCGCATGAAAAACACTAATTCAGGAGCGGCATCATCGCCGTTGCAAGGCTCAGGACCAGAAAAAAACCCGCCATGTCAGTGATCGTTGTCAGCAAAGGGCCACTGGCGACCGCCGGGTCCTGACCGATGCGCTTTAACAACAATGGCAGAACGCCACCGATCGATACCGCGATGATCGTGTTCAGGCCCAGCGCGCCGCCAATCACCAAACCCAGAAACGGGTTTCCTTTCCACATCCAGGCAACGAGTCCGATTAGCAGGCCAAGGACACAGCCGTTGATGATGCCGACCGAGACCTCTTTTAACCAGACCCGCATAGCATCAATGGGCCGAACCAGACCAAGCGACAGCTCGCGCATGCTGACAGCAACGGCCTGATTGCCGGAACAACCGCTCATATCCGAGACCATCGGCAGGAACACAGCCAGTGCGATCACGGCGGCAAGGGTCTGTTCATAGGCGGCAATCACGCTGGCCGCGATCACGTTGAGCACGATGTTGGCCGACAGCCATTGAAGCCGACGCCGCGCCCTGAGCGGCAAGGGCATCGATCGCAGTTCGTCCCCAAAGACACCTTGACGTTTCAGGCTTGCCGATTCCGCGCGCTCTAGCAGGGCCTCATCCACAGCAGAACGGGAAACGACACCCACAAGGTTCCCGTCCGTTTCGACAACCGGCAACCCAAGAAAAGGGTGCTCATCGAAAAGGTCCTCCAGTTCTTCCAGCGGCATGCTGGCCGGAACCGTGATAGGAGGCACCATGATATCGGTAAGTTTGATGCTTCGCCGTGTGGACAGCAGGCTGCGTAAGGACAGCACTCCGACAGGCACGCCATCGGAATTCAAAACGTAAGGGTGCTGGCCACGGTAACGTTCCAGATCGTATTCTTCATGAGCGAAACGCCGCAAAACCTTTCCGACTGTATCGCCATCGGAAAAGGTAAAGGCTTCGGCCACCATCAGACCACCGGCGACATCGTCGTCATATTCAACCAGCCGCCGGACATCCGCCGCATCTTCCGGGTCCATCCGGGCAAGGATCGCTTCTGCATCGGCGTCTTCGAGTTCACCGATCACATCCGCCTGAATGTCGGAATCCAGCTCAAGGATGATCTCGGCGGCCTGATCGGATACCAAGCGTTCGACAAGATCGACCGCCAGCGCGTTTGGCGCTTCTTCGACCAGTTCGGCCGCACGTTCCGGTGGCAGCAACGAGAGCGCGGCGCTTCGCTGGTCAACGGGCAGGTTGAGCAATTCCCGCAGTGCATCGCTTAACGAAAGCGGATCAAGCAGGTCTGCCAGCGCCGCCCCGTCGCGATTTTCCAACGCCAGCTGAAGCTGCGTCCCTGTTTCCTTTGGTAAGGAGTCCTTATCGCTCATCCGCCGACCTGTGGGGGTATAGATTCTTAACTTACGCCGATATAGCAGAAATTATTTGCCTATAGACAAAAAAATTTTTGATTTGTAAGAAAGTGCATGCAGGAAAATGACTGGATATCCGCCGCAGCCGAACGTCTGGCCGTCTTGTACGATCAGGAGTTTGGCGGCAAGGCCAGCGGACGGTATCGCATTCCGGACAAGTTGGTGCGTCGGATCGCCGGGCGCAGGCGTTTGTATGAAGCAGATATCCGCGCCCTGTCGATCGCACTTTTTGAACTTGGGTATGTGTTAATCGATATGGATAGTTTTTACGTTGTGATGAGCGCGAATTCGTTTGTGAATTACCGGCGCGCCAATGATGACTGCGTGGCTTAGTCGCCATGGCTAAACAAACAGGATACGCCGAAGTCATAGGATGGCGCGAGCGGATCAGCCTGCCCGAGTTCGGGATCGAGCATATTCCAGCAAAGATAGACACAGGCGCCAGAACCGCGGCCCTGCATGCCGTGGACCAGACCGTGTTCGAGGTTGATGGCGAACGATGGGTCGAGTTCATGATCCCGGTCCATAATCGCCGTTCATCAGGTCGGGTGCGCACGCGGGTTGTAGACGAGCGGGAAATCAAGAACACTGGTGGCATTCCGGAACGCCGGTTGATTGTCAGAACGCAACTTCTGCTTGGACGGCATCGCTGGCTGATCGACGTTTCGCTGGCCAATCGCGCGAAGATGGAGTTTGATCTGATCCTTGGCCGTACCGCCATTCGAAGGCGTGGGATCCTTGTCGATCCCGGTCATTCATATCTTTTGGATGCAAGAAAAGACCCGGAAAAGATGAAGAGCAAGACAAGATCCAAGGACGCAGAGGGACGACGCTAATGAAATTTGTCATGCTTGCCCGGAACCCAAACCTGTATTCCCACCAGCGTCTGAAAGAGGCTGCAGAACAACGCGGGCACCAGCTGGATATTGTGAACACGCTGCGCTGTTACATGAATATCGCGTCGCGCCGACCCGAGGTTTATTACGATGGTAAGAAGTTAGGGCGCTATGACGCTGTGATCCCGCGGATCGGCGCTTCGGTCACATTCTATGGGCTGGCCGTTTTGCGGCAGTTCGAGATCATGGGTGTCTTTCCGCTCAACGAGTCGGTTGCGATTGGCAGATCCCGTGACAAGTTGCGATCCATGCAGCTGATGGCGCGGGACGGGATCGGATTGCCGGTCACCACCTTCGCGCATGACCCGAAACAGACCGATGAAGTTCTCAAACTGGCGGGGGACGCTCCGCTGGTGGTCAAGCTGCTGGAGGGCACGCAGGGCATCGGCGTGGTGCTTGCGGATTCAAACCGGTCGGCAAAATCCGTGGTCGAGGCGTTTCGCGGCGCCAAGGTCAACATCATGGTACAGGAGTTCATCAAGGAAGCAGGCGGCACGGATATTCGTGCGCTTGTGGTCGGTGGAAAAGTGATCGCGGCGATGCAACGAAAAGGGGCCGAGGGCGAGTTCAGATCAAATCTGCATCGCGGTGGCAGCGCCAAGCCTATCAAAATCTCACCCGAGGAACGCTCGACAGCCGTGCGTGCGGCCAAGGCCATGGGTCTTAATGTGTGTGGTGTCGATATGCTGCGCGCCAATCACGGTGCGGTGGTGATGGAAGTGAACTCCTCACCCGGGCTTGAAGGGGTTGAAAAGGCCACCGGCATTGATGTCGCGGGCAAAATCATCGAGTTTCTCGAAAAGAATGCAGCCAAAGGCAACACAAAGACACGAGGCCGTGGGTAGAGGCAATGCGCGGTCCCTTTGAAATCGGAGGTTTTCGCGTACCGCCCGGTACACGAACCACTCTGGATTTGCCGGTTAGCGTTCTGTCGGATCATACACCGGTGAGCATGTCAGTACACGTGGTTCACGGCCGCCGCCCCGGACCGGTCCTGTTCGTCAGTGCCGCCGTTCACGGTGATGAGGTGATCGGTGTGGAAATCGCGCGGCGACTGCTTCGGGCGCCACAGCTTGACAAGCTTGCGGGTACCTTGCTGGTTATACCGATCGTGAATGCCTTTGGTTTCATGACACATTCCCGATACCTTCCCGACAGGCGCGACCTGAACCGTTCCTTCCCCGGCAGTGAGGGGGGATCGCTGGCCGGTCGGCTGGCGCATCTTTTCATGGCCGAGATCGTCGAGCGGTCGGACCTGGGGATCGATCTTCATTCTGCCGCGATTCACCGCACCAATCTGCCGCAGATCCGCGTCTCTCCGGCTTCGGATGTCACCCTTAAATACGCGGATTCGTTCGGTGCGCCCGTGGTGATGATCTCAAAGCTGCGCGACGGGTCGCTACGCAAGGCCGCGCAAGAGCGTGGTGTGGATATCCTGCTGTTCGAGGGCGGTGAGGGTCTGCGTTTCGACGAACTGTCTGCACGGGCGGGGGTCGCTGGCATACTTCGGGTGATGAACGCAAAGGGCATGGTTGCCAAGCGTGGCATCGCCGCTGTGCGCGAAAAGCCTGTCCATGTCCGGTCAAGCTCATGGATGCGCGCGCCCGCCGGTGGCCTGTTGCGGACTTTCAAAGCGACCGGAGAATATGTGGCTTCCGGTGACCTGCTTGGACGCATTTCCGACCCGTTCGGAGAACTCAGGACCGATATCATCTGCGAAACCACGGGTATCATCGTGGGGCGCACTAATCTGCCTGTCGTTCATGAAGGTGACGCGTTGTTTCATATTGCGGAAACGACCGGCTCGGATGTCGAAATGCGGGTCGATACAATCGCCAGCCAGCTTGAAGGCGATCCGATGTTCGATGAAGACGAGATCATTTAGACGCCGGAGCCGAAAGAAACGCGGGGCAGTTGCCTGCCCCGCGCCAGCCTACAGGATCGCACGCAATCTGTTACTCGCCAGCGCCTCCCAAGCGGCGAGCGCGATCAGCGCAGATCCCGTGAGCCAAGCATTTGCCACTGCCACACCATGACCGGTAAAATGCAGCACCTCGGGCGCGGCGATCAGCAATGCCCCGACCGCCAATACCGGAGCCACCCGTGCGAGAAGGTGGCCCCGGCCGCTAGCGCCTGACATGACCAACACACCAATACCGATCGTCATGAAGGCGAGCGACTCACGGTCAGACGAACCGTGAGCTAGGGTTTTCTGGCTGAACAGTACAAATGGGGACAGCACTAACCAGATACCCATCCCGGCAAGCATCCACCTGTAAGGCGGAGAGGGGTTTCTCATGTTCTTGGCAACCCTGGCTTATTCGTCACCTTTGGGTTCAGGAAGCAACTTTGCCTCGACCGCGGCGACCATTTCTTCGTCATTGACGAAACCATCGGCATCCGTGTCAATTTCAGCAAAGCTCTCACTGGTAATATCGGGATACTTTGTCTGTAGCTCGGTCAGCGAAGCCAGACCATCACCGTCCGTGTCCAGTCCTACCGGCAAGGCAGCGGCCGGAAGGGCAAGGAATGACGCGAGCAGAGCAACAACAGAAACTCGACTCATTTTGTTCTCCATCAGGGAATGGGCGGTTTACCCATTGAGGGGTTGGTGCAGCGCTTGGGTGTCGGAGGCTTATCTACGGCAGACAGATTACACCTGTTCCGCAGATCGGGTTGTCCACTATACGATGAAAACTGTTGATTGGCGGTCCGATCCGGTGGGGGCACTTTCGCGCTACGCAGCATATATCGCACATCCGCATAGCGTTGAATAACGAATTTATATCGCCCATAATATCGAATATTCAAATAGGTGAACGATGGACATTGAGCTCGCCCGAACCTTCCTTGCGGTCGTTGAAACCGGTACTTTTCTTGACGCAGCGGACAAGGTCCATGTTACGCAATCGACCGTCAGCATGCGGATCCGAACGCTCGAACAACAGCTTGGACAGCCCGTGTTTGAACGCAGCAAGTCCGGCGCGACCCTGACCATTGCCGGGCGGCATTTCCTCAAACATGCGCAGGTTCTGGTGCGAACGTGGACCCAGGCCAAGCTGGATGCCGGTCTGCCTGCTTCGATGGCAGCCGCCTTGGAAATCGGCGCAACACCAAGTCTTTGGGACGGCTATCTAATCAACGCCCTGTCCGAGTTGATGGCGGCACTCCCTGACGTCGCCATCCGGGCGACAGCGGCCTCGTCGGAAACACTCGCGCGCGAAATCGAGGAAGGCAGCCTGGATCTTGCCATCATGTACCGGCCGCGAAACGCGCCGGGCTTGTCCGCGCTCCAGCTTTTCGAGGACGAGTTTGTCCTTGTCAGCAGCGGCCCGGAAGCCCTGCCCGCTGATCTGGGCAACGCTTATGTCCTGATAGACTGGGGCCCGGAGTTTCGCGCCGATCATATGCTGAACTTTCCGGAACTTGATGCGCCGCGCCTTCAGCTGGGCATTGGCACCCTCGGCCTGCAATATCTTCGGTCGGTTCCCTCGGCCGGATATTTCCCACAGCGTGTTGTCGAACCGGAACTTCGCAAAGGCTGGCTCAAGTTGATCGAAATGGCACCCAGATTCGCTTATGCCGCCTATGTCGTGTTCGATGAAAGCGAGGAAGAAGGATATCCGGGTCAGGCCGCGCGGCAGCTTTGCCAGACATCAAGTGCACGCGGCCAGACACCGAAGCTTTGACGACACGTATTCACGCCGTTGCCGCGACCAAGCTTTATGCTGCGTCGAACGCAGCCAGCCTCCGCGCACGGTAAGTTTTGAACACCCCCAGAAAGTGAAGGGATCAAAAAGGGCCGCCCCAGCGGGACGGCCCTTCGAAAGTTCAGGAGGTCGGGTCGGTTAGATCAATCGACCAGCCGGAGCGAGCGCTCCGCCAAGGGCTGCCCTAACGGGCGATCCCCCCGGTTGTTCCGACACCTCTCTCCAATCTCTTTCTTGACACTGGATCACCTCCTTTTCTATCTGTTGCGGTTGGAAAGAAGCGTGCCACAAGTTGTGCCATTCTCAAAGCGTTTTTTTACACAGGCTGCGCAGTCAGCCGCGCAACGATCACCTTGAACGGGATCAGGGCGATCAGCGCCAGCGAAAGCTTCACCAACCAGTCCGCAAAAGCCAGCGTCACCCAAAGCGGTGCCACCGGGCCGGACAACATGAAGGGTACCGGCTCCCACGCCCAGTTGATTGCGGCGTCAGCATTGGCGCCGAAGAAGGTGACCGAAGCCGAAAAGGCGAGGGTGAAGAAGATCGCGGTATCCAGTGCCGACCCCACCAGCGTCGACACCAGCGGTGCACGCCACCAGCGACCACCGCGCAGGGAATTGAACACGGTGACATCCGTCAGTTGCGCGATCAGGAAGGCGGTTCCCGATGCAACGGCGATGCGCAGCGGTACGGCAGCATAGGTGAACCCGTCACCCTGCAACATGATCTGGCTGCCGATCAGCGAACAGATAACACCGGTGACAAAGCCGGCAAACACGACCTTGCGGGCCGGACCCACGCCATAGACGCGGTTCATGATGTCAGTGACCAGAAAGGCCAGCGGATAGGTGAAAGCACCCCATGTCAGCAGCCCGTCAAGGATCAGGAACTGGACCAGAATGTTCGAGGCCACAACAATGGTGGCCATGGCAATAATGCCGGGAATGAAGTTACGTTGCATGTTTTGATGCCCGTTTTGACAAGGTAGCGGCGACTTGGCCAAGGGACCGTCCCAAGGCAAGCCGTGCCTTTAGACCTTTGCCTGCGCCCTGTCAATCGGGCAGCAGGTATTCCACAAGTTCGGTCCGCTGCAACGCCAGAAAGTTGTCATCCGAAATCATCGTGGCGCGCAACCGGCCTTGCCCGTCGCGCCAGACCGACAATCCTTCGAGGTTGTCATGCGCGCCCGTTCCGGTTTCGAACAGGGTTTCCTCGGTGCCTGGTTTCTCGTCTACCACGTCCCATCGCCGCAGTCGCGATCGAAAACCGACCAAGGATACCTTGCGTTCCAAAACGTAGAAACGCCCATCGGGACCGAAATCCGCGGCAACGGGTTTAAAGCCGCCGCGCTGTGGCAGAACAAACGGGGTCGACCATGTGCCGCCATTCCAACGGTAAACCGGAATGTCCCCTTTAGCGGTGCGGTTCTTTTCCGGCAAAGTGTAAAGCCAGCCGCGCCCATCAATGGCCAGAGCTTCGAAAGAACCATTGTCGGCAAGGTCCCGAAACGCATTCGGGCGAGGTAACACACGCGCGCTTGAGCCCGGGGCGGAGTAAAACGCGACACGATGCACCCCTTCGAACGAGATGAATATCCCGCCATCCGGCGTCACCGCGATGCCTTCGGAATCGCCGACGCCGCCTTTCATGATATGCCCATTGCTGGACAGCACCGGCCATTGACCAAGAACGTGAATATCCGCGATCTGGCCTTCGCGCCGCTCAATCCGCGCGGTCACGATCTGCGCCCGGTCGCTAAGCGCAATCATCTGGCCTCCGTCGTCCGAGATATGAAGCGCTGAAAATCCGCCAAACCAACTTGCTGGATGCCGCCAAACGAAACTGTCCAGGTGGGCCGCAGATTTCACATCCAGCGCGGCGGCCACCGGGGCAAGAAACAGCGCTACACTCAGTTGGATTGCAAAACGGCGGAGCATTGTTGCGGCAAGTCGGCCAGAACGTATTCCCGGCGTTTCTTCGGCGGCGGCGCATTCGGATCGGGTGGCGGCGGGTTCAGGATGTTGTGCACCCATTGACGGGCCTCGGCGCAGCCATCGCCCTTGGGGGGTGGGTCCTGATTCACGCAACCCTTTGCCCGTTTGGGACAATTCAGGCGCACGTGGAAATGATAGTGATGCCCCCACCAGGGCCTTATCTTGCGCAGATAGTCGCGGTTCCCCTTTTCATCGTCGCACATCTGAACCTTGGCCCCGGGAAACACGAAAATCCGGGCCACACGCTTGTCTTTTGCCGCTTCACGCAACAGTGCATGATGCTGCTTGGTCCAGTTGCCGTTGACGTAAGCGCCATTGGAACGACGAAGAGAGATGGACGAGATGTTTTCGCGCGATTTGCGGCTCAGGCGCATGTTTTCGCCCGGCAGCATCCAGATATCGATGTCCAGCCCCAGCTGATGGCTGCGATGGCCCGAGGTCATCGGCCCGCCGCGTGGCTGGCTGATATCCCCTATATAGAGACCGTTCCATCCCGGTTGACTGGCTGCAAACCTGCTGAGGTCCTGCACGTAGTCAATCGACTGCGGATGCCCCCAGTTGCGATTACGCGACAGGCGCATCGCCTGCCAAGTAGGCCCCGTTTCAGGCAGTTGAACTGCCCCCGCAGCACATCCGCGCGAATAACTGCCGAAAGCGGCCGGTTTTTGCTGTGAACCTTGTTTCTGCGCCCCGAACAACTGCTTTGCCAGCGGTTCTGCCGTCGCAGTGCCTGCAAAAGCAAGCGCCGCCAAAATTACCAAAAAACGTTTTAAAATCATCTGCTCTGATCCCCTTCCGGTCTCACCCAGCGCATCAGGAATAGACCCAGAATAAACAACAGAACGATGGGTGACACCCCCAGACGAGCACTTCCTGTCACCGTGGTGGCGATCCCGATCAGAAGTGGCGCAGCAAAGGCGGTGGCACGACCCGACAGACCATAAAGGCCAAAGCTTTCGACGGGGGTTGCCGGGTCCGTATGCCGGACCATCATCGACCGGCTACAGGATTGCAGAATGCCGCCCATGCCTCCGATCAGGATACCGCAACCAAAGAAAACCATATCCGGCAAGCCCGACCCTTCGGACATGGCGATACCGAATATCTGGGACCGGTCCATTGAAACGATGGTGATGCAGACAAGGATCAACACCCAGATCGCAACGATGATCACGGGCTTGGGACCATATTTCTTGTCCAACTTGCCGCCCACCCAGGAAAATGCCGCTGCAGCCAGAACGCTGACGATGCCGAAAACACCGATCTTGATCAGGTCCCATTCCAACACTAGCCGGGCATAGACGCCGCCAAAACTGTAAAGCCCGTTCAGCGCATCCCGATAGAACATGGATGAGCCCAGGTAACTGGCCAAACTGGTGCGATGGCGCAGGTTAGACACTGATTTTGCCAACAGCCGCAGCGCCTCGGCAACGCTGCCCTTTTTGTTTGTCGTTTCGTCGTCATGGACCCAAAGGAAGTAGGGCACCATGAACAGAATGAACCATCCGGCGGTAAACGGCCCAACAAAGCGCGTACCCTGCTGTTGCGACGCATCCAGCCCAAACAAGGGGTCCATCCCGATCAGCGTTTTGCCGTTGGCCTGCTCCACAAACAGCGCAAGCATGATCGCCAGCGAGATCAGGCCGCCGAAATAGCCGAAGGCAAAGCCCGAGCCGGAGATTTCGCCCACTTCGCTGTCATCACCCAGATCGGGCAGTTGGGAATTGATGAAGATCAGGGCGTATTCCGCGCCGATGAAACCCAGACCGAAGGCAGACAGCATCAACCACATGTTCGAGCCATCGGGCATCGTGTACCAAAGCGCGCCGGAACCTACTGCGTACATCACGGAAAAGGCGAATATCCAGGGGATTCGCCGACCCGACACATCGGCCATCGCCCCCATCAGCGGTGCACCGAAGGCAATAATCAAACCAACTATGGTCATGCAGTTGGCCCAAACCACCTGCGCCTGTGCATCCGCAGACCCCGCGTCCAGGCCGGATGCCAGATAATATTCCGCAGCGACGCCCGCGAAGTAAGGGCCGAACACGAACGTTACCAAAAGAGTGTGATAGGGCTGACTGGCCCAATCGAAGAACCACCAGCCCCAGATACGCCTGCGCTTGGATATTTCTGCCATTTCTGCCCCTGTTTTCTTGTTGCGGTCATAAGACGGGGCTTTGGGGCAATTCGCAAGCGCAGAGTTCAGCCTACTTGCTCTTTGCTGAAAGGGTGCTTAGGTCTCGTCCAACAAGAAAACGGAGATCCCATGCTGTCGCTGATCCAAATCCTGCTGCTGATCCTGGACATTGTCTGGTTCATCATTCTGGCCCATGTGATCATGAGCTGGCTGATCAACTTTCAGGTGCTCAACCTCCACCAACAACTGGTTGCACAAATCTGGTACGGATTAAATCGGATATTAGAGCCTATTTACGGGCCGATCCGCCGCGTTCTACCCAATATGGGTGGGTTGGATTTGACCCCGCTGGTGGTGCTGATCGGCGTCTATGCCTTGCGGATCATCCTTATCAACAACGCGCCCTATTTCTACTGACCACTTGTTCACTGAATCTTAGTATGTGATTGTCCTGGCTTAAGAGCAGATAAACCTTAAAACAGGGCACCCCCGCATATGTTCGACGCCGCACCCTTGCTGCGAGATGTCTTTGGATTCGACGCCTTCCGCCCCGGGCAGGAAGAGATTGTCGACGCCGTAACGGTAGGTGAAAACGTGCTGGCGATCATGCCCACAGGTGGCGGGAAGTCTCTTTGCTTTCAACTCCCTGCACTGCTCCGCGATGGCGTGACGGTCGTGATATCTCCGCTCATTGCCCTGATGCGTGATCAGGTGCGGGGGCTGCAAGAGGCCGGGGTCGAGGCCGGTGCGCTGACATCCGGCAACACGCCCGAGGAAACCGAGGCCGTCTGGGACGCGCTGGAAGACGGGCGGCTAAAGCTGCTTTACATGGCACCCGAACGTCTGGCTGCCGGATCGGCGCTTGGGATGCTCCGTCGGATCAACGTCAGCCTGATCGCCGTGGACGAAGCCCATTGTGTCAGTCAATGGGGGCATGACTTTCGCCCTGATTACCTGCGGATCGGAGAGTTGCGGCGCGCCCTGAAGGTTCCGCTGGCCGCGTTTACCGCCACGGCGGACGCCGAAACGCAGGATGAGATTGTCGAAAAACTGTTCGATGGCATTGAGCCACGCAAATTTCTGCGCGGATTTGACCGGCCTAACATTCATCTGGCTTTCGCCGCAAAGGACGGACCGCGCAAGCAGATCCTTGATTTCGCAGATGCGCGCAAAGGCCAGTCCGGTATCGTTTACTGCGGCACCAGAAATAAAACCGAGGTGATTGCTCAGGCCCTGCGCGCCGAGGGGCACTCGGCTTGCCACTATCACGGCGGGATGGACCCCGAAGATCGCCGCATTGTCGAAACCCGTTTCGCGCGCGAGGACGGGTTGATCGTGGTCGCAACAGTGGCTTTTGGCATGGGCATCGACAAACCCGATATCCGTTGGGTCGCCCATGCGGACCTGCCCAAATCGATCGAAGCCTATTATCAGGAAATCGGACGCGCCGGACGCGATGGCGGCCCGGCCGAAACGCTGACCCTGTTTGGCCCCGATGACATTCGCCTGCGGCGGTCACAGATTGACGAGGGTCTAGCGCCGCCCGAGCGGCGCATGGCCGATCATGCGCGCCTGAACGCCTTGCTGGGTCTGGCCGAGGCATTGGAATGCCGCCGTCAGACATTGTTGGGTTACTTTGGCGAGGCCACAGTACGCTGCGGCAAATGCGACCTGTGCGACAGCCCGCCCGAAGTTTTCGACGGCACAACTCCGGTGCGTATGGCCCTGTCCGCGATCCTTCGGACCGAGGAATGGTTCGGGACAGGCCACTTGATCGACATCCTTCTGGGAAACGAGACCGACAAAATCCGCGCCCGCCGCCATGAGGATTTGTCCACATTTGGCATCGGCAAAGATTGGACGCGCCCGCAATGGCAGGCCGTTTTCCGCCAGATGATGGGCCACGATCTGGTGCGCCCAGACCCTGAACGTCACGGCGCATTGCGCATGACCGAGGCGGCCAAACCAATTTTGAAAGGCGAGGCAAAGATAAACCTGCGCAAGGATACGCTGCGCAATGCGGTACGTCGGCCTGCGGTCAAGGCTATGGTATCCGAAGAAGACGCTCCGCTGCTGTCAGCGCTCAAGGCCAAACGCCGTGCCCTGTCCGAAGCTGCACGTGTTCCGGCCTATGTCATCTTTCCCGACCGCACGCTTATCGAGATGGCGGAAAAGCGCCCTGTAACGCTGGACGAAATGGCCCGGATCGGCGGTGTTGGGGCCAAAAAGCTGGAACGCTATGGCGACACGTTCCTTGAAGTGATCGCAGGGGCGGTAAAAAGCGTTCATCCGGCGCGCCGAAAACTGGCTGGCCGCAATCAGGGTGAGATTTACGACCGCTTGATGGAAGTTCAGTCCTTGCTGTCGCGCGGACCGGACGGGATCGACAAGCCCCTGACCTGCTCGGCCTCACAATTGGCAAAGGTTGCACAACTGCGCCCCGATGATCCCCGTGGAATTGCACAGGTGCTGGGTGATCGACGTCACGAAAGGTTTGGCGCCGCTTTTCTGGACGTACTGCGAGAGGCGGGCTAGATACCCCAAAACAGGCAAGAAAGAGGGCGGATATGCTGATCGTGATTTCCCCGGCCAAACGGCTGGACTGGGCCGAGCGGAGTGTAGGGGTAACGCAACCCGATTTTCAGGATGATGCAATCCGGCTGTCCAAAACCGCCCGCAACCTGACGCTGGGTGATCTGAAAAAGCTGATGGACCTGAGCGACGATCTGGCACGCCTGAACCGCGACCGGTATCGCGCTTTTTCGGATGCACCCGACGCCAAGGCCACACGCCCGGCTGCGCTTGCTTTTGCTGGCGACACATATCAAGGACTTGAAGCTGCATCGCTGGACGAAGAAGAGCTGTCATGGGCGCAAGACCACTTGCGCATCCTTTCCGGCCTTTATGGTGTGTTGCGACCACTCGATGCAATACAGCCCTACCGGCTTGAGATGGGCAGCAAACTGAAAACCCGAAGAGGGAAGAACCTTTACGAATACTGGCGCGATCAGCTGAGTAAGGCACTGAATGCACAAGGTGCCGAGATTAACAGCAACATTCTGGTGAATTGTGCCAGTCAGGAGTATTTTGGTGCGGTGGATTTGAATGCCCTGAACCTGCGCGTCATCACACCGGTCTTCATGGAAGATAAGGGCGGCACCCCAAAGATTGTGAGCTTTTTTGCCAAAAAGGCGCGCGGTGCCATGGCGCGGTATGTCATCCAACACCGCTTGACCGACCCTAAGGGACTGCTGGATTTCGACAGTGGCGGCTATGAATACCGCCCTGATCTGTCGGAAGCGGATAAGCCCGTTTTCGTCAGACCTTATGCGGCCTGAAACCCAGATCACTTGAACTTGCATCCCGATGGCAAACGCCTGAAGTGTCAGCCTGACGAGGTCGGATTCGGGTTTTCGCCCCGCTCACGCCGGATTTTGACACCGGGCATGGTGTCTGCGACCGAGCAGACGCAATCGGGTTGGTGTTGCAGGATCATCTGGTGAATTCGGTTCTTGTGTAGCGGTTTGGTCAGGTAGTGGTCCAAGCCGGCTGACAGAATACCCTGATCATCCCCCGCCATGGCATGGGCCGTCAGGGCAACGATAGGAACGTGACGACCGGTTGCAACCTCAAGCCCGCGAATTTCCGCTGTTGCTTGTTTGCCGTCCATCTTCGGCATTGAAATATCCATGAAGATCAGATCTGGCTCGAACGCCTGATAGATCTCAACCGCTTCAATCCCATTCGAGGCAAAGCGAAGATCGATATTCAGATCCTTGACCATCTTCTTCAGGATCAATTGGTTGGTGCGGTTGTCCTCGGCGGCAAGAACCCTCATGCGTCGGGGGTGCGCAGATTCAGAATCTCGCTTTTTAGAGACTGTTTTACCCACATCCAGAGCGCTCCTTTCCAACGATGAGCCGTCGAGGGCCATCAACCTGCCATACAACTCGGACCGAGGGATGGGTTTCTGCAAGACACCGTCGATCAGGTCACGGGCAGGATGCGCGTGAATCAAACCGGGGCTTGCAGACATCACGACCACCGGAATGTCACCCCACCCGCGATCCCTGAGCGCGACCGCAAGATCCAGCCCATCCATATCCGGCAGATCGTGGTCACAAAGAACCAGATCAATCTGATCATTCATCTGTGACAGCGCCTCGGTCCCCGACGTGCAAACCGTCACCTCAGCCCCCAGTCGTCCAAGCTGTTTGGCAAGAATGGCCCGGTTCACGGCAAGATCTTCGACCAGCAGGACATGTTTCAAACAATCCGCCAGGTTCGGAGGCTCGGGTTGCGGGCCTTCTACCGTGGGCAGTGTCACGCGAAAACCGAAACAGGATCCCTGTTCCGGTTCGCTTTCAACCCAAACCGTGCCGCCCATCAAGGTGATCAGCCGCTTGGTGATGGCAAGGCCAAGCCCGGTGCCTTCAAACTGGCGGTTACGCTCGTCTTCGACCTGATTGAACTCGCCAAATATGTGGTCGATTTTCTCGGCGTCGATGCCAATTCCGGTGTCTTCAATCGCGATATGGATGTCGCAGATCTGCGCATCCGGGTTGGGCACCCCTGTCACCCGGACCAGCACGTAGCCTTCGGAGGTGAACTTGACGGCGTTGCCTACCAGATTGGTCAAAACCTGCCGTATCCGACCAGGATCGCCTACAAAAAGGGTTGGCAAGAACAAGTCGTAATCCACCAGCAATGTCAGCCCCTTATCGCGCACGCTGGGCTGTAGCAGCATCGCAACCTCAAGAATGCAGCGTTCAAGATCGAACTGCTCGGGGTGCAGAGCCAACTTGTCCGCCTCAATCTTGGAATAGTCCAGAACGTCGTTGATGATGACCAGCAACGCCTCGCCCGAATTGCGGATCGTGTTGACGTATAGCCGCTGCTCTTCGTCCAGCGGTGTTTCATCCAGCAACTCGGACATGCCAACGATGCCGTTCATCGGAGTGCGGATTTCATGGCTCATATTGGCCAGAAAGGCCGACTTGGCCCGGTTTGCTGCTTCGGCTCGCTCGCGCGCCGCCTTAAGCTCGATTTCGTGCCGGACCGACGCTGTGATGTTGAGAGCAAGGCTCACCATATCGCCACCGCTGCCGCGCTGGTCGATCAGGCGGATATAGTGACCGTTCCAAAGCTGCATGACGATTGGTGGCGGGTTGGCGCGGCTCCAGCGGGCCAGCATTCTGTCCTGCCAGTCTTCCGCGGATTCATCCCCGATATCGACAATACCTTCTGACGTCAGCAAATGCAGAATACGCGGGTATGATATTCCCGGCGCGACCTCGTCCAGGCCTTCAAAAACGCTCAGATACGCGGTGTTTGCGCCGATCAGCCGGTTGTCACCGTCAAAAAAGGCAAATCCGTCCTGAATTGTCTGAATCGAGTGCCACAAACGGCGTTCGGCAACCTCGATCTTGGCGTTGGCCAAGCAGAGATCGGATTTGACCTTTTCGTTTTCATCCCGAACGGTTTCAACCTCAGCCTGCGTTTCGCCAATTCGTTTGGTCAACGCCATGGCATGTTGGCCCAGTTTGCGATTGGCTGCCGAAAGCTCGGCCTGTTTCAGGGCCAGCATCCGTTCAGCTGCCAAGCGCGCGCGCCGTTCCTGTGCCAATTTATGTGCAAGACTCATTTGATTGATTCCAGAACGCTCTGCGCCCAGCATCCCGACAGAGGATGAAAAACTGTTTAAGCCGTTGCACAACAGGCGCACACCATGCAACGCTGTGCCCAAAGAGGAGGGCACCATGCGCCGCTTTGTTTTTATTTCAATAACTTACGTCTTTTCACTTTTGGTCCTGCCCGGCGCCACCCAGGCGCAAGATGCAGTGCCTGATTTCCGCTACATCACGACACGGGACGCAGATTTTTATGGCTCGGATCTGGACGCCCTTTTCGATACCGATCTGAAGTCCTGCATTCAGGCTTGTTCCGCCAATACACTTTGCACCGCGTTCACCTACAACACCCGATCCAATGCCTGTTTTCCAAAAAGCGGTGTAAACCGGCAAGAGACCTATCAGGGGGCTGTGTCTGCGCAGAAGGTGCTTACCCTAGATCAAACCCAAACATTGGCTAAAACGCGTGCAGATGCGTTGAATGTACTTGGTACTGCCGACCTGAATCAGGCCGCAGATCAGGCACGCGATCTGGGCTTTTTGCATATGGCACAGGGTAACGACCTGCAGGCTGTTCTGAACGCGGCGCGCAGCGCGAGCAGCCCGCGGCAGGCGATGAATTGGACTGGTGTGGCCGTGTCGCTCAGTGACGCGCCTGATCTGTGGGTGGAATACGCGCGCCTGTTGTTGCAGACAAACTCTTCGGACTGGAGTGAAAGGCGCGACCTGCGTAACCGTGCGCTGAATGCCGCAACCAATGGCTATTTGCGTGCGGACGCTCCCGGCACGCAGGTTGCCGCCCTGATTACATTGGCCCGCGCCCTGGAGGAGGTCGAGCGTGGGCGCGATATGATCCCGGTGCTGCGGCTGGCCGAGCAAATCCAACCGCGCGAAGATGTACTGGCCGCACTGAATGATGCCATCGGGAAATACGGGTTTCGCGTGGTCGACAGTTCTGTCGAAAGCGACGCCGCCGCGCCGCGGATCTGTGTTGAGTTTTCGGAACCGCTGGTCAAGGCGGGGGTCGACTATGATCCGTTTGTCCAGCGCAACGATGACGGGTTGGCGGTACAGGCCGAGGGCAGGCAGCTGTGCGTTGACGGAGTCGCCCATGGTCAGCGCTATCGCCTGACGCTACGCGAAGGCTTGCCTTCCGCCTCGGGCGAGGCGCTGAACCGCAATGTTGAGCTTGCCCATTACGTGCGCGACCGGGCGCCTTCGGTCCGGTTTCCCGGGCGCAGCTACGTTCTGCCGAAATCCGCTGATGCTGCGTTGCCCGTTGAAACGGTCAACATCACCGAGCTGAACCTGATCCTGCGGAGGGTCAGCGACCGGAACCTGTTGCGCGCGGTTCAGCAGGATTTCTTCGGTCGTCCGCTCAGTGAATGGCAGGAAGCAGAATTTTCCGATAAAATTGCCGAGGATATCTGGACTGGCACCGCCGAAGTGGCCAACGAACTGAACCGGACCATGACGGCGCGCCTGCCCATGGCCGAGGCGATCGCGGATCAGCCCGCCGGTATTTATGCTCTGACCGCCCGTGTTCCGGGGGCTGATCCCTATGACGACCCGGGCGCAACGCAATGGTTTGTTCTGTCCGATCTTGGGATCAGCAGCGTGCTTGGCACCGATGGATTGCACGTCACGGTGCGCGGGTTGAGCGACGCGGCACCCCGTGAAGGTGTCGAGGTTTCACTGGTCACAAGCGCAAATGCGGTCATCGCCCAAGCGCGAACGGATGAATCAGGTTATGTCACGTTCGATCCCGGTCTGATACGGGGCAAGAGGGCCAGTGCGCCCGCGCTGGTGATGGCATCGACCGGGGACAGCGACTTCAGCTTTCTATCCTTGACCGATCCTGCCTTTGACCTGTCAGATCGTGGTGTTGAAGGGCGTGCACCTGCGGGGCCGGTCGATGTTTTTCTAGCCACGGATCGCGGCGCATATCGGGCCGGAGAGGTGATACACCTCACCGCCTTGTCGCGCGATGGTGAGGCGCAGGCTATCGAGGGCCTGCCCCTGATTGCGATCCTGTATCGCCCTGACGGCGTGGAATACCGCCGAACCGTCTCGGATGGCGGCGTCGCCGGGGGGCATATCTTTGCCCTGCCTGTTGCGGCGGATGCACCACGCGGCGCTTGGCGGATCGAGATCAAGTCTGATCCCAAAGGCGATGCGCTGGCGCGACAAACAGTGCTGGTAGAAGACTTCCTGCCGGAACGTATAGATTTTGAGCTGACCCTGCCGGACGCGCCCCTGCGTCCTGGCGACAGCCCTCCGCTTTCGATCGACGCGCGCTATCTGTTTGGTGCGCCGGGGTCGGACCTGAGCATCGACGGTCAGGTTATCGCACGCCCGGCGGACACAGTGCCGGGTTACGACGGGTATCGCTTTGGCCGCTATGACGCCGAGACATCGATCAAAAGCACCTATTTTGGTGACACGCGTACAGATGCAAACGGCAAAGCATCGATTGCCGTTGAAATCCCTGTGTTAGAGACGGAAGGGAAACCAATTGAAGCCGAGGTTATTGCGCGACTGGCTGACGGCTCGGGCCGCCCTGTTGAACGTCGCCTGAGCGTTCCTGTCCTGCCGCCGCAACCTGTGATCGGTGTCAAACCCCTGTTCGAGGACGTACTCCCCGAAGGTACCGAGGCCGCGTTTCAGATCATCGGCCTTGCACCCGACCTGAGCCCCAGCCCGATGCGCCTGCGCTGGACGCTGAACAAGATCGAAACGCGGTATCAATGGTATCAGCTTTACGGAAACTGGAATTGGGAACCGACAACCAGACGCACTCGCGTTGCCACCGGAGAGATTGACGTCGCTACTGATCCTTTGACGTTGTCCCAGCCCGTGGACTGGGGCCGTTATGAACTGGTGGTCCAACGTATTGATGGCACGTTTACGGAAACCGCTGTCGATTTCCACGCAGGCTGGTATCAGGCCGCAGATGCTTCGACCACGCCTGACCGGCTTGAGATGTCGCTGGATCGCGACAGCTATCGCGCCGGGGAAACCGCACAGCTGCGCATCGTTCCGCGCATGGCAGGTATCGCCCAGATCGAGGTGCTTTCGAACCGCCTGATCCATCGCCAGATGGTTGCCGTAAAGGAGGGCGAGACAGTTATCCCGATAGAGGTGACAGAAGATTGGGGTGCAGGTGCCTATGTCACGGCCACAGTGATCCGACCGATGGATGTTGCGGCCGGTCAGAACCCGGCACGCGCCATGGGCGTCTCCTATGCTGCCATTGATCCCGCGGATCGCACGCTGTCAGTTGCCATTGAGGTGCCCGAGGTTACCTCGCCCCGTCAAACACAGAAGACCCTTGTTAGGGTCAAAAATGTTGCAAGCGATGATCCAGTCTGGCTGACCCTTGCTGCTGTGGATGTGGGCATCCTCAACCTAACGGGGTTCGAAAGCCCAAGCCCGCAAGCGTACTATTTCGGGCAACGTCGTCTGGGCGTGGACCTGCGAGATGTTTACGGGCGGCTGATCGACGGCATGAACGGAACGATGGGTACGGTTCGCTCTGGCGGCGACAATGACAACGGGATGCGCCGCCAATCCCCGCCACCGACGCAAGATCTGATGGCGGTGTTCAGCGGCCCGGTTCAGGTCGGTGCGGATGGAAAGGTTGAGGTCGACATCCCCCTGCCCGCCTTCAATGGTACGGTCCGACTGATGGCCGTCGCGTGGTCACAAAAAGCCGTCGGTCAGGCCGAAGCGGACATGATCGTCCGCGACCCGGTGGTGGTGACGGCCAGTCTGCCGCGGTTTCTGGCCCCCGGCGATCAAAGTCGGATGCGGCTTGAGATTGTCCATGCGGATGGCACATCCGGAGACATGGCGCTTGGCCTGACCACCACTGGTGGGCTGGAACTGGGCCCGGTACCGGCAAGCTTTCTGCTGGAGGATGGTGGCAAAGCGGTGTTCGACATCCCTGTAACGGCCCATGTTATTGGCGATCCAGAGATCAGCGTTTCCATCACCACACCAGACGGGCGCGATCTGTCGCAAACCCTTCGGATGCCGGTGCGGGCCAATGATCCCGTGATTGCCCGGACACGGCGCTTTGCGCTGGGTGCGGGTGACAGCTTTCTGTTTTCACAGGATGTTTTTGATGGGTTTCAACCCGGCTCGGCCAAGGCCATTCTGTCCGCCGGAGCACTGGCAAAGTTCGATATGCCCGGCCTGCTGGATCAGTTGAACCGTTACCCTTATGGCTGCACCGAGCAGATCACCAGCAAGGCGCTGCCGCTGCTTTACCTGTCATCCGTCGCGCAGGCCTCGGGGCTGGGCAATGGCCCGGAGGTGAATCAACGCATCACGGAATCAATCCGAAGCATCCTGACTCGTCAGGCTGCAAACGGTGCCTTTGGCCTGTGGCGCGCAGGCAGCGGTGATTTCTGGCTGGACGCCTATGTAACCGATTTCCTGTCGCGCGCCCGTGCGCACGGGCACCCGGTGCCGGATCGGGCTTTTGCGCAGGCCATGGATAACCTGAGCAATCGGGTCAACTATGCGCCGGATTTCGACGAAGGTGGTCAGGATATCGCTTATGCCCTGATGGTTCTTGCGCGGGAAGGCGCGGCGGCGATGGGCGATCTGCGCTACTATGCGGATGTCAAAGGGGATGCTTTTGACACGCCATTGGCAGCCGCACAACTGGGCGCTGCGCTGGCGTCGTACGGGGACCAAACCCGCGCAGACGTGATGTTCGCCCGTGCGGCGCGGATGTTGCAACAGGTGCCGAACGATCAGGAAAACCACTGGCGCGCGGATTACGGCACCCGCCTGCGGGATGCGGCGGGCCTGCTGACCCTAGCCGTAGATGCAGGCAGCGAGGCGATTGACCGCAACGCATTGATCCAACGGGTAAGCACGGGCCGCACACCCCTGTCCACACAAGAGGCCGCGTGGTCCCTGTTGGCGGCGCACGCGCTGGTGTCAGACCCTTCAGGGTCCGGCCTGACGGTCAATGGCGTGTCAGTTTCCGGCCCCTTTGTTCAGGTTCTGCAATCCGGGCAGGCGGAGGAGGTCAATATCACTGCGACCGACGGTCAGGCAACCGATATCACCCTGACGGTGACCGGAATCCCCGAGGATCCGCCAGGGGCTGGTGGCACCGGCTATGCAATCGAACGGCAGTATTATTCGATGGACGGCGATCTGATTGACGCAGGCCGATTTGCCGTGGGGGACCGGTTTGTTACGGTTCTGACGGTCACGCCGTTTGAAAGCGGTGGGGCGCGCCTGATGGTGGACGATCCTCTTGCCGCCGGGATCGAGATTGACAACCCGAACCTGCTGCGATCGGGCGATGTACGGTCGCTGGACTGGTTGGATCTGTCTGATGCCACACATACCGAGTTCCGCTCGGACAGGTTCCTGGCTGCGGTTGACCTGTCGGGGCGTCAGACCGTGACACTGGCTTATGTCGCCCGAGCCGTCACACCGGGCGTGTTTCACCGTCCCGCGGCCTCGGTCGAGGATATGTACCGCCCCCAGAACCGTGCGCGAACGGCGACGGGACGGGTCGAGGTGCAGTGACCGGACATCGTTCATACCCCTGTTTGGGCGGCTCTCATGCCTAGGGTGCCGCGCCTGTTATTTGCGTTGGCCGGTGCTCTCTATCTGGCGGCGTTGGCGCGGGATGGTGTCGACCGCTGGGTCGACACCACGGTGCTGCCGCCCGTTCTGACTGAAACTTCGGTCGAGATGCGGGATCGTAACGGTGACCTCCTGCGTGTGTTTTCGGTTGCAGATGGCATCTGGAGGCTGCAGCCCGGCGCGGTCGATCCCAATTTCACCGCTATGCTGATCCGGTACGAAGATAAACGTTTCTGGACTCACGCGGGCGTGGACCCTGTCGCGTTACTGCGCGCAGCCGGGCAAAGCCTTTGGAATGGGCGCGCGGTTTCAGGCGGGTCAACTCTGACCATGCAGGTCGCGCGGCTGATCGAAGATGGATCGACCGGGCGTTGGAGTGGCAAATTTCGCCAGATTAGGGTCGCATTGGCGCTGGAACGGCAGCTGAGCAAGACACAGATCCTGAACCTCTACCTGACCCATGCCCCCTATGGCGGCAATCTGGAAGGTATCCGTGCCGGTGCCCGTGCATGGTTCGGCAAAGAAGCAACCCGTTTGACCGCCGCACAGGCGGCCCTGCTGGTCGCTTTGCCGCAATCCCCGGAGGCGCGGCGCCCGGATCGCAGACCCGAGGCAGCCCAAATTGCCCGTGATCGGATTTTGCGCAGGTTGGAGCGCTACGGCGTATTGACCAAGGCTGAGATGCACGCAGCCCTGACGGAAACCATTCCTGATCGAATGATCCCGTTTCCGCGCCTTGCGCCCCACCTGACCGACCGCGTGAAAGGCCAAACCCGTGCAACCGGTGTATTTGATCTGACCCTGGATGCAGGGGTGCAAGCCCGGTTGGAAACTGTGGTCGCTCGGGCCGCCGCGCGCTTCGGGCCGCGCGTGTCCGGTGCGCTGATCGTGGCAGATCATCGCGACGGTAAGATTTTGGCCTCGGTCGGGTCAGCCGGGTATCAGGATGCACGACAAGGGTTCGTGGATATGACCCAAGCCGTGCGGTCGCCCGGATCGACGCTGAAACCTTTGGTTTACGGGCTGGCATTCGATCAGGGGCTGGCCCATCCGGAAACCCTGATCAGCGATAGCCCGGTGATGTTCGGGCGTTACGCCCCGCGTAACTTCGATGGTGTTTTCCGGGGCGATGTAAGGGTTCGGGACGCGCTGCAATTGTCGCTGAATATCCCTGTCGTGCGCCTGACGCACGAGCTGGGCCCTGCGCGCGTGATGGCAGCACTGCGGACAGCAGGATCAGAACCGCGCCTGAGCAGTGGTACACCCGGATTGGCAATATCCTTGGGTGGTATCGGTCTGAGCTTGCATGATCTTGTACAGATCTACGTGACGCTGGCCGCTGGTGGGCAAGGCCCGATTCTGCGCCATGACGCCCTGGCTGATGCACGGCTCACCTCTCGTGTTTTGTCCGAAACCTCGGCATGGCAGATTGCGGATATCCTATCCGGGATCACACCACCCACGGGCAGCACTTCAGGGGCGCTGGCCTTCAAAACGGGAACCTCTTATGGGCACCGCGATGCCTGGGCCATTGGCTTTGACGGGCAACATGTCATCGGGGTCTGGCTGGGACGCGCGGATGGCACACCTGTTCCCGGCGCATTCGGAGGGGACGTTGCCGCGCCGCTTCTGACCGAGGCTTTCGGCTTGTTGAAACCCGAACTCATGCCCTTGCGCCCACCGCCGCCATCAACACTGTTGGTTGGCGCGGCACAATTGCCGCAACCGTTGCAGCGTTTCCGGCCCCGCGCGGCGGCTTTCGAAACGAACCAAACCGCACCTGATCTGTTGTTTCCACCAGAAAACGCTGTGTTAGAGACTTTCGGGAGCCCTCTGACGGTGAAACTACGCGGTGGTGTCGGGCCGTTTTCCGTTCTGACCAACGGCGTGCCTGTCTTGACCGGGCAACGGCAGCGAGAATTCGAAATTCCCAATCCCGGACCCGGGTTTACTTCACTTGTGGTGGTGGATGCACAGGGTCAATCCGACCGGGCCTCGTTCCGGATCGACCAGAGCGCGCCTGGTTCCCGTTAAAGAACAGCAATGGGCCAGCGTTAACGCCGCCCTTCCCGCAGCCAACCGCCCAGCAAAAAGCCCCCAGCCAGCAGCAAGACAAGCCAGGGCGGCAGCAACCCGGCCTGCGTGACATCCCGCGTCTCATACGCGTTGCGTGGGGTCAAACCGATCCAGCCCCGCCCGGCGGCGGGGCGTCCGGCGCGCACGTTGCGGATCGACGGCAGCCCATCTTCCAGTTGGATCACACCGCCCCGCATCCCGGCCAGTACCGGTTCAAGGACATCACCAGTCGCGATGGTGCGCTCGAACTCCTTCGGTGCAGCAGGGCCAAGGCCGATCACAGCCATGTGGTCGCCTTCCTGCAAACGATAAAGGCCGATCTCGAGGCCGTAATACTGCGCTTCAAACCGACCCGGAGAAACCTCTTTCAAAGTAACCTCCAACGTCTCACCATTCGGCAAGGTGACTGTTACCGGGCCGACTTCTGTCCCGAGCGTCTGACGAATGATACGCATGGACTGACCGTTGGCCTCGGCCCACAACGCCTCTTCTTCCAGTTCCGGTTCTTTCATCATCCAATGGGCCAGCCTGCGCAACAGCTCCAGCTGCGGACCCCCTCCTTCGAAGCCACGACTCCAAAGCCAGGCATGGTCAGACGCAAGCATCGCAACGCGCCCTTCGCCGACACGGTTCAGGACAAGCAGCGGACGATCCTCGACCCCGGTCATCAGCACGTCGCCCGAGCGATGTTTCACGTCGATCTGTCGCAACCACGCCCCCCAATCCTCGGATTCTCCAAGGTTGGTCGTGACAGGGTGACGATGCCCCAGATCACTGACCATCGGCACATATCGTTCCTCGATCACCCGCGCGGTTGGCTGAGCAGGCAGAACTGGCGCCAGGGGCGAGCGGAAGATGCTGTCGGCACCGGCGAAATCAGGTCCGGCGGCAACCAGGACCGCGCCGCCTTCGTTGATGTAGCTTGTGACATTGTCCAGATAGATCGCAGGCAGAATCCCGCGCCGCTTGTAGCGGTCAAAGATGATCAGGTCGAAATCGTTGATCTTTTCCAGAAACAACTCACGCGTCGGAAAGGCGATCAGCGACAGCTCGTCCACAGGCACACCGTCCTGTTTCTCGGGCGGGCGCAGGATGGTGAAATGCACCAGATCAACAGAACTGTCGGATTTCAACAGGTTACGCCACGTGCGACCGCCCGGATGCGGTTCACCCGAAACCAGCAGCACACGCAGGCGGTCCCTTACGCCGTTCATCTGGATCAGGGCCGTGTTGTTGCGGTCGGTCAACTCGCCCTCAGCCTGAGGAACGGAAAACTGGATCACGTTGCGCCCGCCATGGGGCAATGTGACGGGCAGTTCGACATCGCGACCGATTGGAATGCTGAACTGCTCGGGCTCGCCCCCATCCACCGAAATTTCCAACGGTGCAGATGTTGCACCTGCGGGGGCAGCTCCGCTGTCTTCGACGCGCAGGGTCAAGGTCACCGATTCACCAATGATGGCGAAAGCAGGGGCGTTTCGGACAATAAGCCTGCGATCCCAGTCGCTTTCCCGCCCGGTTTGCAGCAGGTGCATCGGTGCGGGCAGATCCGGGGCCTGATCGACATCATGCACTATCCCGTCGGACACCACGAGGATACCGGCAATACGCGCACGCGGCTCTTCGGCCAGGGCTTCGTTCAGGGCTGCCATGATCTGCGTGCCCTCATCGCCTTCACCATCGCCGACCCGGATGCGGCGCAGTTCTGTATTGTCGCGTGCCTCGATCTCGGTGGCCAAATCCTCTGCGGCCATAGCCGTTTGTTCCACCCGGTCTGAAAGCGCCTGGCTGGCGCTTTCATCCTCGAACATCAGAACGATATCTGTCAGCGGGGCACGATCTTCGATCTGGTAGACCGGGCCGGACAGCGCAGCGATGATCACCAGCGCCGCCAACCCACGCAAGGCCCATCCCGACAATCCGCGCCACAAGGCCATCACGACCCCGGCCACGGCAATCATACCCACGACAAGCAGCATCGCCCACGGGATCAGCGGATCAAAGATGACGGTTCCTGTCATTGTCCCAACCTGTCCAGAAGGGCGGGCACGTGAACCTGATCGGATTTGTAGTTCCCCGTCAGCACATGCATCACCAGATTGACACCAAAACGATTGGCCAACTCGCGTTGCCGTTCCCCGGCATAACCGCGCCCGACGGGTAACAGCGCCTGCCCGTTGCGATCCACCGCCCAGGCACCGGCCCAGTCATTGCCGCCAATGACCACCGGTGTCACATTGTCGTTCAGATTGCGGAAAGGCATCCCGTCGATTTGTTCTGCATCCAGTGGCGCGGCTTCAACCCAAACCTCGGTGCCTGAATATCGGCCCGGAAAATCCTGTAACAGGTAGAACGTGCGTGTCAGAACATGATCGCGCGGTATCGGCTCTAACGCGGGGATATTCAGCGGTCCGGCCAGTTGTTGCAGTTTGCGTCCATTTGGGCTGGAGGCACCGAAACCTGCGATATCCGCATCACGCGTGTCAAACAGGATCATCCCTCCGGACCGCAGATAGGCGTTCAGCTTGACATAGGCCTCGGCTGAAGGTTGCGACTGGTTCGCTGAGATCGGCCAGTAAAGCAACGGAAAGAACGCGAGTTCATCCCGTTCCAGATCAACACCGATGGGGTCTGCGGGTTCAACCGATGTGCGATAAAGCAGGGTTTGGCCAAGCCCGCGCAACCCGGCTTGCGCAATATCATCTACCTGCGCATCGCCAGTCAGGACATGCGCCAATACCAGTTCGTGGGTCGCAGCCAATGCAAACTCGGTGTCCTCAGGCGTTTGTGCGTGACCTTCGGGGACCAGCAGTAAACCGGCCAGCGCAGCGGCCGTCGTTCGGGCCAAACCCAACCTGCCCGACAAAGCAAGCGATGCAATAACATCGACTGTCAGCAAAATCAGTGCAAGGCTGAGCAACAGACCGCCCAGTGGCGTTTCCGTACTGACCTCCTGCCCTTTGATCGGCACATTCGCGGGCCAGACAACAGGGCGCAGCTGAGTTTCTTCCGAAACGACGTTCAACGCCAACTTCTGCTTGCCACTTTCATAAAGACCCGGACGAAGTTCCGGCCCGATCTGGCCCGATATCAGTTCAACCCCGTCGACACCTGCCAGGGTTCCGGCATCTGACAAGGTGCCAAACCCGTCCATGATTTGTACCGGCTCCCATGTTGTTCCCAGTAACTGAGCCTCTTGCCGGGACTTTGCAGCCGAAGCCACGGCCAGCCGATCCAGCATTTCAACGAACAAGCCCGACAGTGGCAGGCTGGACCATTCTGCATCGGCGGTCACATGGAACAACACTACCTGCCCCAACCCCAACGCCTTACGAGTCACCAAAGGCGTGCCGTCAGACAGTGAGGCAATTACGCGATCCGCCAAGTTAGGGTCTGGTTGTGCCATGACCTGAGTGGAAACGACCACGTCATCAGGGATGTCCAGTCCATAGAAGGGCGAGGTTTCGGGGAATGGTGCCAAGGTCTTGGCCTCACCCCAGCTCATCGCGCCGCCGACAGATCGCCCACCGCTGCGCAGCCGTGCAGGCAGCAGGGTGTCTTCGGTGTCGCGCCCAAGATCGCTGGCCGCCATGCGCGGGCCGGCAAAGCGCAGCAACAAACCGCCCTGTTCGACCCATTCAATCAGGTCCGCCTTTTCAGGTTCCGACATCTGGGCCACATCTGACAGAACAATGACATCCGGATTGGCGGGCAGAACCTCGGGTAGGCCACCATCGACGAAATCCGCCGTGGGGCTCAGGACCTGAGTCAGATAATGCAGGGGTGACAGCAGCTCCAGACCTTCGCGGTTCAAACTCCCGGCAATCAGCGCGACCTCGCGCCGACGCAGGCTGTCATCGGTCAGGGTCACGGCCCCGGCAGACCTTTGGCCCTGGATTTCGAACCGCGTGATCCGGGCGCGGAGTTCGGATGGCAGCGCCAGATCGACCTGCGCCGAAGCGTTCCCGGCTTCCAGGGTCAGTTCCACTGAATGTAGCACACGCGCCGTTCCGGCCGGGTCGCGCCCTTGTGCCAATACTGTCACACGTTCCTCGGGTCCGGGGCCCGCGCGCTGCACTGTCAATTGGATCAACCCGTCCTGATAAGCGGCTGGCAGGATCGCCATGGGCCGGGACGCCGCCTGAAACACCACCACATCGCCACGAGCCTGCAAGCTGGAGACCAGCGCCGCATGATCTGCATAATCCAGCCGGTCGCTGAACCAATGGGTATCAAACCCGCCATCAATTGAATTTAATGCCGCAATGGTCTGTGCGATCTGAGGTTCTGTCGGCTGCCATGGGTTGGGCATCAATCCCGGCAAATGTCCCCGCCAAGCCTCGGCCGCCTGAAAAACGGGTGTTTCCGGTTCGGTCAGGCGCAGGATAGCCACCGTGCGCCCTGCGCGGCCAGCCTCGGTCAGTTGCGCATCGATCTGATCCAGCGTGGCCGACCATCGGGTCGCGCCAGCCCAACTGGCATCCAGCACCATCAGCAGCGGCCCGGACCCGATCTCATCCCGCGACGGGTTCAGAACCGGACCGGCCAGACCTATGATTACCGCCGCAGCTGCCAGCATCCGCAGCAGCAACAGCCACCACGGCGTGCGGTCCGAAACGCTTTCGTCATCCTTCAGGCCCAAGAGCAACGTCACCGCCGGGAACATCTGGCGGATCGGCGCCGGCGGCACCGCGCGCAGGATCAGCCACAGGATCGGCAGGGTCAGAAGACCCAGCAGCACCCATGGAGCAGTAAAGCCGATGCCCGCCAGAACCGTCATCGCGTTCCCCCGTCCAGCGCACGATATATCCACAACAGAGCCGCTTGCGCGCTATCGCCCGTGTGATGCAGGCCCATTTGCCAGCCAGTCGCCCGGCAAAGCTGCGTCAGCGCATCCTTACGGTGGGCGAGGCGTTGCAGATAGTGGTCCCGCAGCTCTGCCGCCTTGAGGGTTTCGTGCCGGACGGACCCCCCGACGCTTTCGAAAATCGTACGCCCACGATAGGGAAATGTCTCTTCGCCCGGGTCCAGCACCTGAAGGATTACGCCGCGAACACCACGGTCTGCGGCTTTGGTCAGGGCCAGTTCAACTTCGTCCATTGGACCAAGAAAATCCGAAATGAACACGGCGCGGGCATGCGGGATCATGGCACGATGTTCAGGCGGGGCGTAATCCGTTTGATCATCTTCAGACCAGGCTTGCGCCAACCGGATGATCTGCGCATTGCCACGCCGGGGTGGCAAGGTCGTGCCTGTCAGGCCAACACGCTCTCCACCGCGGACCAGCAGGATGGACGTTGCCAGTCCCAAAAGCCGGGCGCGATCTGCCTTGGTCGGCAAAGATTTGTCGGACGCAAACCGCATCGACGCCCCCTGATCGACCCAAAGCATTACCGATTGCGCGATCTGCCATTCGCGTTCCCGCACATATTGCTGATCTCCACGCGCCGAGCGGCGGTGGTCGATCATCCGGCGGCTGTCCCCGATCTGCGCTGGGCGGTATTGCCAGAAATCATCCCCCATGCCAGAGCGCCTCCGTCCATGGTCACCCAGCAGAACGGTGCCCGCCAGATGCTCGGCCCGCGCCAAAAGGGGCGGCAGCCGCGATGCCTCGGCTTCGGATCTTTCGCGAAGGGTCAGCGCGGCATTCACGCCGCGGCCTCGGTCCGGATCAGCCCGACAGCGGTCGAGTCAATCAGCTCTGCAAGGCTGTCACCACGCGCCCGTGCCGCAAAGTTCAGTGCCATCCGGTGGCTGAGCACCGGGCGCGCCATATCCAGAACATCCTCGGCATTTGGCGCCAGGCGCCCCTGCAACATGGCCCGCGCCCGCACCGTCATCATCAGCGCCTGCGCAGCGCGTGGCCCGGGACCCCACGCGACAGTTTCGGCAACCCTTTCCGAGACACCCGCTTCTTCCGGGCGGAAGGCCCGCACCAGATCAAGGATCAGTTCAACGACGGATTCTCCGACCGGCATCCGGCGTAACAAGACCTGCGCGGCCAGCAACTCTTCCTTGCTGAAAATCTGATGGGCCTCTTCCTCTTGAACCCCGGTCGTGGCCAGCAGAATATCCCGCTCGGTCTGGCGGTCGGGATATTCTACATCGATCTGCACAAGAAACCTGTCAAGCTGCGCTTCGGGCAGCGGATAGGTGCCCTCCTGCTCGATCGGGTTTTGCGTTGCCAGCACGTGGAACGGCGTACCCAATGAACGATCCTCGCCTGCCACGGTAACGGTGCGTTCCTGCATCGCCTGCAACAGCGCCGACTGTGTCCGCGGGCTTGCCCGGTTGATTTCATCCGCCATCAACAGCTGACAGAAGATCGGGCCGGGAATGAACCGGAAATGGCGGCTGCCATCGTCGGCAGTGTCCAGAACCTCGGACCCAAGAATATCGGCGGGCATCAGATCGGGCGTGAACTGAATGCGGCTGCCATGCAGGCCCATCACCGTCGACAGAGTCTCGACCAGGCGTGTCTTGCCCAAACCCGGCAGACCGATCAACAGGGCATGGCCGCCGCACAAAAGTGCGGTCAGCGTCAGGTCCACGACCCTCTCCTGCCCGATGAAGCGGCGGGTGATCGAGGCCTTGGCCTCTTGCAGCTTGTTTTCCAGCGCTTCGATCTCGGCTACGAGGTCGGCAGGTTCGGTCATGACTTTCCCTTCCGTGGACTATTATGATTGAAGTGTATCGCGCTGAGAGGAAATGGCAAAAGCAATGAGCGGACAAAAACCTGTGAAACCGTCGCCAGATGGTCTGGCGGCATCGGTCAAGGCGGCCAAAACCAACGGTTTACCACCCGTTCACCTCTGGAATCCTCCGTTTTGCGGCGATCTGGACATCAAGATCGCAAAAGATGGCACATGGAGTTATTTAGGCTCGCCCATCAACCGTTTCGAGCTTGTGAAGCTTTTTTCCTCAATTCTTAAGAAGGAAGACGACAAATACTACCTTGTCACGCCGGTGGAGAAGGTGGGAATCACTGTCGAAGACGCACCGTTTGTCGCTGTGGATTTCGAGCAAACCGGCGAAGGTCAGACGCAAGACCTGACTTTTCGCACACAAGTGGACGACATCGCTGTTGCAGGTCCTGGGCATCCGATCCGGATTGTAATCGATCCTGAAACAGAAGAACCGTCACCCTACATACTGATCCGCACGAACCTCGAAGCGCGCATAGATCGCAAAAGCTTCTATCGCCTTGTCGAGATTGGCGGCCACCATGAGGGCTGGTTTGGTGTCTGGTCAGGTGGGCAATTCTTCCCGCTGATCCCTTCAGCCGATCTTGGCTGACCGCGGTGCGCGATCCTGAGCCAGCACGACGGCCAAAGCAACCACGCCCGCGCCCAGCGCACGGGTCCAGTTCCAGTCCTCCCCCAGCATCAGCATGATCAGCATCACGTAAAACGGGGCGATATTGATGTGAAACGAAGCCAGCGCCACGCCCAGCTTTCCCACGGCCGAGATGAACAACACTTGGCTGAGCCCCAGTGATATCAAGGCATAGATCCCAAGCATACCCCATTGCTGCCCATCAATGGCGGCGGTTGGCAGCACATCCATACCCAGCTGGGCCGCCCCAAAACTCAGCACTGCGGCCATGAGCAACCCACCGACGAAAGTAATCGTACAGCGCCCGATCTGACTAAGCTCGGGGAAGTCGCGCGCAGTGGCCATGCTACCCCAGCAAAACAGGCCCGTTGCAAGGATCGCCAGAACCGCGCCCAGCCCCAGCTGTTCGGGCGCGGAGGTGCTGGTTGCAATCAGCCCACCCAGAACCGACACCAGAACACCCAACGCAAAGGTCCACTTCAGCCGTCGGGTTCCTGCCGTCAGCTCCAGTACCGTTGCAAGCAAAGGCGCGCAGGATGCAATGATCGCGACTGTCACCGGGTCCGTCATTTTCTGCGCAACGATCAGCAGAAACATGGCAAAGCCAAAACCAAAGCCGCCGACAACCATCGCCCGGCCCCATCTTGCGCGTAACACTCTGCTGGGGCCATCCAGCAGGATCCAGACCGGTATCAGAACGGCAATCGCCAGCGCCAGGCGCGCGGTCAGCAATGCAACAGGGGGCCAGGTTTGCAGCAAAACTTCCGCCGCCGGGAACCCCGCTGCCCAGGTAATCATGGAGGCAACCGCCAGCCCATTCCCTGACAACACAGGGTTTTGGCCACCAGACATAGCGGTAGTTGCCCCGCGTACGGGTTCCGGGCTCATCGCCATTGGATTCGGACCTTTTGTTAATGCGGCACCCGTAATGACGCGCCGCGCTGTTCGGACCCTTGCTGATTCGGAGCAAGCGATCTGGTCGATTTTCGACAATCTGTCGTTTTCGATCCCTTCCCCGAAAATCATCCCTTGGTTATGGTCGGATCAACACAACCACTGACCGCTCATGCCCAGATTTGCTGCCAACCTTTCACTGCTATATACCGAAATGCCTTACCTGGAGCGGTTTCAGGCTGCATCAGATGCCGGGTTCACAGCGGTCGAGGTATTGTTTCCTTACGACATCGCCGCGACGGAAACCCGCCGCGCCTTGCTTGCCAACGGGTTGGAGCTTGTGCTGATCAACGCGCCACCGCCCAACTACACCGGCGGTGCGCCGGGTTACGCAGCAATCCCCGATGGTCAATCGCGGTTCCAGTCGGACATTCGCCGTGTCCTGCGATATGCAGGGGTGCTACGCTCCGGTCTGATTCACATCATGTCCGGATACGCCACCGGGCCGGATGCATTGAGTTGTTTTGTGCAAAATCTGCAATGGGCCGCCGATTTCGCCCCACAGCAACAATTCACCATCGAGCCGCTCAACCCGGTTTCACAGCCCGGATATTTTTTGAACGATTACGATCTGGCAGCAGAGGTGCTCAACCAGGTGAATCGCCCGAATGTCGGCCTGCAATATGACAGCTTTCACGCCCATATGATCCATGGCGACGCGCTGGCTGTTTGGGACCGCTTTCATCCGCAGGTGGTCCATGCCCAAGTTGGCGCAGCCCCGGATCGCACGGAACCGGGTCGCGGACCAACGGATTTCAAGGCCTTGTTCTCGGCCATGGACGCGGCAGGTTATAGCGGCTGGATCAGCGCGGAATACACACCCTCAACTCAACGCACCTGCGACACACTCGACTGGATGCGGGACTTGCACTGGTAATTTTCATTCAGATACCGCACATCAAGGGCATTGCGACCATTAGGATGCCTGCCTTGATACCAGCCCGCTATGCCCGTGCCGTTTTCAGCCTGATCATGTCCGGCCTCATGTCCTTGATTGTAACGGGGATCGCGACGGTCAAAGCAATCGGGTTTAACCCCGGCACAGTTGGCGACTGGATGGCGTCCTGGGCATTTTGCTGGCCCATCGCCTTCACCGTAATCCTGCTGTTTGGCCCGTCCGTGCAACGAATGGTGAACCGTATGGTCGGGCCGCAGGGCTGACCCGCTGCAAGGACAGCCCGCCGAGGCCTGATGAACAACGCCGCTAGTGTGCCTCGGCCCAGTTCGCCCCCTTCCCGGCATCCACGACCAGCTTCACATCCAGTTTGACCGCAGGATCCGAGGCGCCCTCCATCACGTCTCGGGCCACGTCGATCACCTGATCCACTGCACCTTCGGCCACTTCGAACAGCAACTCGTCGTGAACCTGCAACAGCATCCTGGCAGGCAATCCGGCGATCGCGTCCGGCATTCGCACCATCGCGCGCCGGATCACATCCGCAGCCGTACCTTGAATTGGCGCATTGATCGCCGCGCGGCGCGAGAACCCGGCATGTGGCCCTTTGGCATTGATCTCGGGCGTGTGAATCTTGCGCCCGAACAGGGTTTGCACATAGCCGTGCTCTTTCGCGAATTCGACTGTGTCGTCCATATAACGGCGAATGCCTGGGAACCGTTCGAAATAACGATCAATAAAGCCCTGCGCCTCGGCCCGCGGAATGCGCAGGTTTCGGGCCAGACCAAAGCCCGAGATGCCGTAGATCACACCGAAATTGATTGCCTTTGCCTGACGGCGGATATCAGGCGTCATCTCATCCAACGGCACATCAAACATCTCGGACGCAGTCATGGCGTGAATGTCCAAACCGTCCGAAAACGCCTGTTTCAGAGCCGAAATATCGGCGATATGGGCCAGAATCCGCAACTCGATCTGGCTGTAGTCGAGACTTACCAACACATTGCCCGGCTCGGCAATGAAAGCCTCACGAATACGCCGCCCTTCTTCTGTCCGCACCGGAATGTTTTGCAGGTTCGGATCGGTCGAGGCCAGACGCCCTGTATTTGCTCCGGTGATCGAATAAGACGTATGCACCCGACCTGTGTCGGGGTTGATATGGGTCTGCAGCGCGTCGGTATAGGTCGATTTCAGCTTGCTCAGCTGCCGCCAGTCCAGAACACGGCGCGGCAGTTCATGCTCGGTTGCGAGGTCTTCCAGAATATCAGCGCCGGTCGAGTATTTGCCGGTCTTGCCTTTCTTGCCACCTTCCAGACCCATTTTGTCGAACAGGATTTCGCCCAGCTGAGCAGGCGACCCGACATTAAAGCTTCCTCCGGCCAGCTCGTGAATTTCAGCCTCTAACCCGGCCATTTTTTGGGCAAATGCGTTGGACATTCGGCTCAGGACATCACGGTCGACCTTGATGCCATGCATCTCCATCTCGGCCAGCACCGGCACAAGCGGCCGTTCCAGCGTCTCATAGACCGTGGTCACCTGCGCCCGGTGTAATTGCGGCTTGAACAGCTGCCACAAACGCAAGGTGATGTCCGCATCTTCGGCTGCATAAGCCGTGGCCTCGTCAATCGCTACCTTGTCGAAGGTAATTGCCGATTTTCCCGACCCCAGCAGCGGTTTGATCGGGATTGGTGTGTGGCCCAGATAACGCTCGGACAGGGTGTCCATCCCATGCCCATGCTCACCGCCATGCATGGCGTAGGACATCAGCATCGTATCGTCGATGGGCGCCACGTCGATGCCATACCGCCCGAAGATCTTGGCATCATATTTCATGTTCTGCCCGATCTTGAGGACCGACGGATCCTCGAGCACCGGTTTCAAAAGCCTCAGGGCTTCATCCAATTGCATCTGCCCTTCTGCCAAAGCATCCGAGCCAAACAGATCATCCGCTGATCCATCGCGGTGGGTCAACGGGATGTAACAGGCTTCTCCGGCCTCGACACACAGCGAAATACCCACCAGACCGGCAATCATCTCGTTCAGGCCCGTGGTCTCTGTGTCTACAGCAACCCAGCCACGCTCATAGGCCTGGTCAATCCACTTTTGCAGGGCCGCTGCATCACGCACGCATTCGTATTTCGAGCTGTCAAACGGGATCACCTCAGCCTCGACCGCTTCCACCGCTGGCGGAGGGGCGTCGGCAATCACCGGAGCCTCAACCCCCAGCTTGTCAGCGATACGCTTGGTGAGGGTGCGGAACTCCATCTCAGCCAGAAACGCCAACAGTGTGTCAGCATCGGGATCCTTCACCTCAAGGTCGTCCAAGGTGAAATCCAGCGGAGTATTCTCGTCCAGTTGAACCAGTTTCTTCGAAAGCTCGATCTGGTCTCGCATTTCGATCAGGGTCTGGCGGCGTTTTGGCTGCTTGATCTCATCTGCCCGGTCCAGCAGGGTCTCCAGGTCGCCGAATTCGTTGATCAGCAAAGCCGCCGTCTTGACCCCGATTCCCGGCGCCCCCGGAACATTGTCAACGCTGTCACCGGCCAACGCCTGAACATCGACCACACGTTCCGGTCCGACTCCGAACTTCTCGACCACGCCATCCCGGTCAATGCGTTTGTTCTTCATCGCATCCAGCATTTCGACGCCGTCCCCGACCAGCTGCATCAAGTCCTTGTCGGAACTCACGATGGTCACACGGCCACCCGCATCCCGCGCCTGAACGGCGAGGGTCGCAATGATGTCGTCAGCCTCATAACCCTCCATCTCCTTGCAGGCGATGTTGAACGCTTTTGTCGCCTCGCGGGTCAGCGGCATCTGTGGGCGCAAATCCTCGGGCATCGCCTCGCGGTTGGCCTTGTAGAGGTCATAAAGATCGTTCCGGAAAGTATGGGAACCCTTATCAAAGATCACCGCCACATGGGTCGGCGCATCTGCCCCGGTGTTTCCCTCGACATATTTCTGCAGCATGTTGCAAAAGCCCGAAACAGCCCCAATTGGCAGACCATCCGACTTGCGGGTTAGCGGCGGCAGCGCATGATAAGCCCGGAAAATAAAGGCCGATCCGTCGATCAGATGCAGGTGACACCCTTTTCCGAAATTCGTGGTCATTTCGCGCCCTCTCTGATCGTTTGCGAAAACACTAATGCCACGGGCGCAACGATAGAGCCACCCGCACCGCAGCCGCAAACTTCATCTTTTCATAAATACTCAATGCCCGCACAGGGCAACACAAGCTCAGGCGTCAGTCTGATGCCCGGCCAGAACATATTTGCAGTCGCAATAGGGGCATTCGACCCAGCCTGCGTCTTCTGGAATTTGCAGCCACACGCGCGGATGACCCAACGCACCTTCGCCGCCATCACAGGCAACACGGGCGGTTTCGACGATCTTTGTTTCCGGCGCTTCGATGGTCACGGCTGGCGGTCCTTCTTCGGTTGTCGGCCACGCGGGCATGTATTAGGTGCGTTTATGAGCGATGATCAAACCGGGGGCAAGTGCCACATGTGCGACGCGGCAATCAGGATCGAAGGGCTGCGCAAAACCTATCGCGGTGGCAAGGGTCAGCCCGAAAAGCATGCGCTGAAAGGCATTGACCTGACCGTCCCGCGCGGCTCGGTTTTCGGTCTGCTGGGCCCGAATGGTGCCGGAAAATCGACCCTGATCAATATTCTGGCTGGTCTGGTGGTAAAATCGGCGGGTCGCGTGGTGATCTGGGGCTTCGATCAGGATCAGAATCCACGCCAGTCGCGATCGGCCATTGGTGTAATGCCACAAGAGCTCAACCTCGACCCGTTTTTTACCCCACGCGGCGCGCTTGAGGTTCAGGCCGGCCTCTATGGCGTTCCGAAGTCCGAGCGGCGCAGTGATCAGATTCTGGAACTGGTCGGTCTCAGCGACAAGGCCGAGGCCTATGCCCGCACTCTTTCGGGCGGTATGCGGCGGCGGTTGCTGCTGGCCAAGGCACTGGTGCATCACCCGAAAATCCTTGTGCTTGATGAACCCACAGCGGGTGTGGATATCGAACTGCGCCAGATGCTCTGGGCCAATGTGCGCAAGCTGAACGAACAGGACATGACCATCATCCTGACCACCCACTACCTGGAAGAAGCGCAGGAGATGTGCGACGAGATCGCCATTATCAACCACGGTGAAAAGGTCGCGCAGGACAGCACCGCCAACCTGCTGGGCCGCATGGACAGCCGCACCATGGTGATTGTGCCCGACAGCCCAATCATTGATCTGCCTGCGTCAGAAGGCGTCGAGGCAGCTCTCCGCAATGATGGCAGCCTTGTCCTGCAATACCGAAACATCCAGACCAGCGCCGAACAGGTTCTGGAATCGGTGCGCGCCGCGAATATCCGCATCCGCGACGTCCGCACCGAAGAGGCCGATCTTGAGGATGTATTCCTTGCCCTGACCTCGTCCCGTACCGAAGATCATCCGGCGGATGATCAGGATCAGCCACGCCGGGGCATCCACCGCGTCAAGCTTTAAGCCCGGTCTATTCGCGCCTGATAGCAGTTATTCCGCGCAGATCGCACGTGAATATAGGCAACGTCGGCTCGGGAAAAGATATCCCTGACTTTTGCGCCGATCTGATCCGTCGGCGTGATCGCCCCGGTGCCATAGACGATCCTGTCATCCGTACCGTAGCCCTTGATCAGATAGTCGGGCGAGGTGGTCAGAATTTCGGGCAGCGCGTCTTCCTCGTATCGCTCGCATGGTGTTGCACACAGAAAGATCGGGCCGGTTTCTGCATAGGGATGTGTCTTTGAAAAAGGCCGATGTGCCAATATCAGCATCTCATCGCCCTCGGGGATATGTCGCAGGCAGTGGCGGCACGGGTTACCTGCACCCGTCGAAACAGCACGTTCCGGCGTTGAACCATATGCATCCGCGCCACCTGTCTGAAGGGCGCGTACATCGTTGGTGGGCAAAGCAGTGATTTTGAACATCTCGGATCTCCTTTTTTGCTGACCATGCCCGTGCGACCGGACCCAATCGACCCGTTTCCTGCGCAAAGGACTCGAAAAAGAACAAAACGTGAATATAATGTGGAATCGCCATGTATGCCGAGCTGTCGATCACGTCGAATTTTACCTTCCTCACCGGGGCGTCGCACCCCGAGGAGTATATGGAGCGTGCCGTCACCCTGGGCCTACCCGCCATTGCGATTGCCGATGACAACTCGGTCGCCGGGATCGTCCGCGCCCACACTCAGGCGCGCGAGATCGCCCGCAAGGTCCGCGAACGGCTGGCGTGGGAGGCACAGAATACCTCAATCGGTCCACCCTGCCCCGATCATATCCCCAAGCCGCCCTCCTATCCCATCCACGCGGTTCCCCGCCTGATCCCGGCGGCGCGGCTAATCTTCACTGATGCGCCCATGGTCACCGCCCTGCCCCTGAACCGGCAGGGCTGGGCCAACCTGTGCCGCATCCTCTCCAAAGGCCGTCTGCGCGCCGAGAAGGGCGACTGCATCCTGCACCTGTCTGACCTGCTCGAATTTTCCGATGGCCTCCACCTGCTGCTGTGGCCACAGGCGGCGGGCTCTCCGGGCGGCGCGGGCGCGTGGCGGACACAGGCGCAGCAGTTGACGCGCCGCTTTGCCGGGCGGATGCATCTGTTGATGCACCCCCGGTATGATGGCACCGATAGCACATTTTTCTCTTTATTAGAGACTGAAGCAAAACAGCTTGGCATCCTCACGCTCGCCAGCGCGACACCGATGATGCACCACGGCACCCGCCGCAAACTGGGCGATGTGCTGACTGCCATCCGCCTGCGTCGCAAAGTGGATGCATTGGGCCGGGACGCTTTGGCCAATGGTGAACAGCGCCTGCGCTCCGAGGCCGAGATGCTACGCATCTTCAAAGGTCATGAGGGGGCCGTTGCCCGCGCTTATGCGCTCAGCGAACAACTCACGTTCTCGCTGGACGAGCTACGTTATGAATACCCCAACGAGGGCAGCACGCAAGAAACCCCGACCCAGCGCCTGCACCGTCTGGCGCATGAGGGGTTGAAATGGCGTTATCCCGCCGGGGCGCCCGAAAAGGCGAAAAAAATGCTGGCGCATGAGCTGACGCTGATCGGCAAGCTGAAATACGAACCCTACTTCCTGACCGTCCGCGATATCGTCCATTTCGCCCGTTCGCGCAGCATCCTCTGCCAGGGGCGCGGATCGGCTGCCAACTCGGTCGTCTGTTTCTGTCTCGGCATCACCGAGGTCAGCCCCGAGATGGGCACCATGGTGTTTGAACGCTTCGTCTCCGAGGCGCGCGATGAACCGCCAGACATAGACGTCGATTTCGAACATGAACGCCGCGAAGAGGTGATCCAGCACATCTATGACCGCTATGGCCGCGAACGCGCAGGCCTTTGCGCCACTGTCGTGCATTATCGCGGCAAACGCGCAATTCGCGAGGTTGGACGCGCCATGGGCCTGACCGAAGATACAATCTCGGCGCTTTCCTCACAGCTTTGGGGCTTTTTCTCGGCCTCGGGGCTTGAGGCGCAACGGATGCGCGAAATTGGCCTCGACCCCGAAGATCGGCGCCTGAAACAGACTCTAATGCTGGTTTATGAGATCGACGGCTTTCCCCGCCACCTCTCGCAGCATGTGGGAGGATTCATCATCACCGAGGGTCGGCTGGATGAGCTTGTCCCCATCGAAAACGCCACGATGGAGGGCCGCACGGTCATCTGCTGGGACAAGGACGATATCGACAGTCTTGGCATCCTCAAGGTCGATGTCCTCAGCCTCGGGATGCTCACCTGCATCCGCAAGGCGTTTGACCTGATCGGCCAGCACCACCAGACCAGCTATACCCTTGCCACCCTGCCACCCGAGGATCCGGCAGTCTATGACATGCTCTGCAAGGCGGACAGCATCGGCGTGTTTCAGGTGGAATCACGTGCACAGATGAACTTCCTGCCGCGGATGCGGCCGCGTAATTTCTATGATCTGGTGATCGAGGTTGCCATCATCCGCCCCGGCCCCATTCAGGGCGACATGGTCCACCCCTATATCCGCCGCCGGAACGGTGAGGAGGAGGTCAGCTTCCCCTCGGACGCGCTGGGCGAGGTGCTGGGCAAAACGCTGGGCGTGCCGTTGTTTCAGGAACAGGCGATGCAGATCGCCATTGTCGGCGCGGGCTTCACCCCGGAACAGGCCGATCGGCTGCGCCGCTCGCTGGCGACCTTCAAGAAACATGGCAATGTCAGCGAATTCCGCGCGCTCTTTTTGCGCGGGATGAAACGCAACGGGTATGAACAGGATTTCGCGGAACGTTGCTTTTCCCAGATCGAAGGCTTCGGCTCGTACGGTTTCCCCGAAAGCCACGCGGCCAGTTTTGCGCTGCTGGTCTATGCCTCGGCCTGGATCAAATGCCACCATCCGGGCATCTTCGCCTGCGCCCTGCTGAATTCGCAGCCGATGGGGTTCTACGCGCCGGCCCAGATTGTGCGGGATGCGCGCAAACATGGGGTACAGGTGCGCCCGGTCTGCATCAATGCCAGCTTTTGGGACAATGTGATGGAGCCTGATGGCCATGGCGGGCTGGCGCTGCGGCTGGGCTTTCGCCAGATCAAGGGCCTGAGCGAGGAAGACGCCAGCTGGCTGACTGCCGCGCGCGGCAACGGCTACACCCAGGTCGACGATGTCTGGCGCCGCGCAGGCCTTGGACCATCGGTGATCGAACGGCTGGCCGAGGCTGATGCCTTCGCCGCCTGCGACCTGACCCGGCGCGAGGCGCTGTGGCAGGCCAAGGCAATTGCCACAGCCAAGCCTCTGCCCCTGTTTTCGCAAGATCTGGAGGGCGAGGCGCTGGACGAACCCGAGGCTTATCTGCCGCAAATGACGCTGGGCGAACAGGTGGTCGAAGATTACGTCGCCACCCGCCTCAGCCTGCGGGCGCACCCGGTGGCCCTGCTGCGGCATCTGCTGACACCGGATGGGCGCGACAAAACCACCTCTGTTCCGTAACCCCGGAACACCCTATCTGCCAAAAAACAGAGGCGAAATTCAGGCCGTCATGACCAGACCCATCCTTCCCCCGCGCTTTCCCGCGACGCCCGAGCAAATCAACGCGCAAGTTCGCGCCTTTTACGCCCGTGTCCGGCAAGACGCGGTTCTTGGGCCCGTATTTGCCAACCACGTCACCGACTGGCCCGCGCATGAAGACAAGATCGCCGCCTTCTGGCGCAATGCCATCCTGTATGAGCGCTGCTATGACGGCAATCCGCAACGGGTCCATATCGAACGGCCCGATGTGAAACCGGAATTCTTTGCCCATTGGCTGGATCTGTTCGAGGAGGTCGCCACCCGGACCCTGCCCGCGGAAACGGCCACACCGTGGGTCGCCTTGGCCCGCCGCATCGGTGTCGGCATGAAGGCAGGTGTCCAATCCGCACGACAGCCCAAAGACGCGCCGCCGATCCTGCGATGATCCCGGATCATGGCGGCCATGCGATGTTAGCGATAAAATAAGGGCTATTCGCGCCCTCGGAATAGGGTTAAGCAGCACTACGGACAGCCGGGAACCCTGCCTGCGCTGCTATGATGTATCGTCACCATACCAACATAGGCCGAGGCCGGATTGATGAGTGCTCAAAACAACACCCTGCGGGGGCTTGGCTATGCATTTCTGGGATTTGCCGTCTTTGCCAGCCACGACGCGCTGATCAAGGTGCTGGGCGGCACCTATTCAGTGATGCAGATCATCTTTTTCGCCACGCTGTTTTCGTTCGTTCCAATGGCCGTCACGATCCTGACCGACCGCACGACGGGAAACTTTCTGCCGCATCACCCATGGCTGGTATTGCTGCGTTCGGGCCTGATGGTTACGGCCATGTCCTGCGCGTTTTATGCGTTTTCGGTTCTGCCACTGGCCGAGGTCTATTCCCTGCTGTTTTCATTCCCGTTGATCGTCACGGTGCTGTCGATCCCGATACTGGGTGAAGTGGTCCGCGTCCAGCGCTGGGCTGCGGTTGGCGTCGGCCTAATCGGCGTCCTGATCGTTCTGCGCCCCGGTGCAACGGATATCACACTGGGCCATATGGCCGCCCTGATGGCCGCCTTTTGCAGCGCCTTTGCCTCGGTCCTTGTGCGCAAGATCGGGAATGAGGAGCGCTCGGCCGTGCTGATCCTTTATCCGATGCTGCTGGCCATCGTCGTGATGAGCCTTGCCCAACCGGCTGTATACCAGCCGCCTTCCCTGCTGCATCTGGCGATGATGGCGTTGGTTGGGGTGTTCTCGGTCATCGCGCAACACCTGATCATTCTGGCCTACCGCGCCGCACCCGCCGGTGTCGTCGCCCCCAGCCAATACAGCCAGATCATCTGGGCAACACTGTTTGGCATGATCTTCTTCGACGAGCGCCCTGACATCTGGGTCGCCGTCGGTGCCAGCATCATCATCGCATCCGGTGTCTATGTTGTTTGGCGAGAAAGCCGGGCCAACACCACCTCGGCCAATACCCCGGTTCTGCGGGTTCGGTCGCCGCGTTCAGATACCGGGGCGTCACGGCCTGGAAAGTAGGTCCAACGAAAACGGCGCGCCGTGGTTGGAAAACTGTGGATTTTACTCTTAGTAGATAACCACCGACCGAATGCTTTCGCCCTTATGCATCAGGTCGAAGCCGTGGTTGATGTCGTCCAGACCCATGGTGTGGGTGATCATCGGGTCAATCTCGATTTTGCCTTCCATGTACCAGTCGACGATCTTGGGCACATCCGTGCGCCCACGCGCGCCGCCGAACGCGGTACCGCGCCATGAACGACCGGTAACCAGCTGGAATGGCCGGGTCGAGATTTCGGCCCCCGCGGGCGCCACGCCAATGATGATCGACTCACCCCAGCCCTTATGCGCTGATTCAAGTGCTGCGCGCATCACGCCGACATTGCCTGTGGCGTCAAACGTATAATCCGCACCGCCCTTGGTCAGGTTGACGAGATACGGCACCAGATCGCCTTCTACTTCGGACGGGTTCACGAAGTCGGTCATGCCGAACCTGGTGGCCATTTCCACTTTGGAGGGGTTTAGGTCGACGCCGACGATCTGGTCAGCTCCGGCCAGACGCAGGCCCTGAATGACGTTCAGCCCGATACCGCCCAGACCAAACACGATTGCGCGGCTGCCGATTTCCACCTTGGCAGTGTTGATGACCGCGCCGATACCGGTCGTGACACCACAGCCGATATAGCAGATCTTGTCGAACGGCGCGTCCTCGCGCACCTTGGCCAGCGCGATTTCAGGCAGAACCGTGTGGTTCGAGAAGGTCGAGCAGCCCATGTAATGCAGGATCGGATCGCCATCCAAGGTCGAGAAACGAGAGGTGCCATCGGGCATCAGACCCTTGCCCTGGGTTTCCCGGATCGCCTGACACAGGTTGGTCTTGGGGTGCAGACAGTATTCACACTCGCGACATTCCGGCGTGTAAAGCGGGATCACATGATCGCCCGGCTTCAGGCTGGTTACGCCCGGACCCACTTCGACCACCACGCCTGCGCCTTCATGGCCCAGAATGGCCGGGAACAAGCCTTCGGGGTCGGCACCCGACAGGGTGAATTCGTCGGTATGACAGATACCGGTGGCCTTGATCTCGACCAGAACCTCGCCCGCCTTGGGGCCTTCGAGGTTCACATCCATCACTTCCAAAGGTTTGCCTGCCTGAATGGCGACGGCGGCACGGGTACGCATGCTACTTATCTCCCTGTCACTTTTGCCCCGACCCTGCGTCAATTACAGGGTGTTTTCAACCGTGCTTTCATGGCAGGTTGGCTAATTAATTGATATTGCAGAAACGACATTGCCAGAATGAGGAACGCCAATGCACCGATTTTTCCTGATCCTGTTCTTTCTGGCGGCCTGCGCTGAGACCCCGCCCGCGCCCGAAGACGCTTTGCTGCCGCCGGAACCTGCCCCGGTCGATCTGGCCTTTTGTCAGGGAGAAGATTTTTCCGATACCGTTGGCCAGCCGGTTTCGAACATTCAGGCAAACCTGCCCGCACGGTCGCGCGTGCTGGGCCCGGATGGCATCGCCACACAGGATTACCGCATCGACCGGCTGAACGTGTACGTGAATGGCGACGGGATCATCCAGCGGCTGACCTGCGGATAAGGGCGGACTCGACTCAGGCATCGATTCTCACTTAAGAACAAAGTAAGAACATTGTGATGCCTGCAAATGCCCAAACGCCGAATACTTTCGCTATGGTTCCCCCGTCTGGGGGCTGAACGGCTGATCCGCGCTGCGCGGGGGCTGCATACCGGGCCTTTGGCCATCGTGGCCGAGCAGTCGAACATGCAAGTTATTACCTCGGTGAATGCCGATGCGCAGGCTGCCGGGCTGCGTATCGGCCAGCCGGTGCGGGATGCCCATGCCATGTGTGCCAACCTGATCACGCGGCACCGTAACGCCCCGGCCGAAGCCGCGTTCCTGGCCGCGTTGCGTCGCTGGGCGGGAAAGTTCAGCCCATGGGTGGCCGAAGAGGCCCCGGACGGGCTGATCGTCGATCTGTCAGGTTGCGCCCATCTGTTTGGCGGAGAGGAGGCGTTGCTGAACGTTCTTGAAACCGATTGCGCGGATATGGGCCTCAGCGTACAGATTGGCATCGCCGACACGCTGGGCGCAGCCTGGGCTTTGGCGCGCTATGCGGGGCAGGCCGCCACATCCGACCGCAATGGCGACGCCATCAGTCAGGAGGCCCGTGCCACCCGCGCCCGGGCGGGCAAACGGCGGCACTGGACCAAAGGCGGCACCGCGCCGCAAGTGAGGGCCCTGGGCGGAGGCGCGCGGATCGCGCCGCCGGGGCAATCTTATGGCGCACTCAGCCCCCTGCCTATCGCCGCGCTGCGGTTGGAAGATCAGGTTGTCGTGCAGCTGAACCGTCTGGGCCTGCGCCGCATCGGCGATCTGCTGGGTCAACCCCGCGCCAGCCTTGCGCGGAGGTTTGGACGCGGGCTGGTTCTGCGGTTGGATCAGGCCATGGGCAGCGCGCCCGAGCCTGTCTCGCCCGCCCGCCCGTCGCATCACTTCGCGGTGCGGATGACCCTGCCCAACCCGATTGGTCTGGTTGAGGATGTCATGGCTGCGGTTGATCGGGTTCTGCCAACGCTTTGCACCAAGCTGGAAGAAAAGGGGCGCGGTGCCCGCACCCTGCGGCTGGAGGCGCACCGCGCCGATCAGGCAGCTGAGGTTATCGAGGTCGGCCTGGCCCGCCCAACTTACGATAAATACCGCATTCGCCCTTTGTTAGAGATGAAAGTTGACAAGATCGACGCAGGCTACGGCATCGACATGCTGCGGCTTGAGGCGGTTCAGACAGAACCCATCCACGCCCGTACCGTGGCCGGCCATGCCGAAGCCCGCCGTGTGGCCCACAACCGGCTGGCGGGCAACACCGCCGTGGATGATCTGATCGGCAAGCTGGGCGCGCGGGTGGGGCTTGAGGCGATCACCCGGCGCCATCCCGCGGCCTCGCACATCCCTGAGAAAACGGCGCAAACGCTGGCGGCGGCATGGTCGGAACCTGCCCGCGACTGGCCTGCGCCGCCCCGCCCCCGCCCCCTGCTGATGTGGCAGCCTGAGCCGGTGATGGCACCGGGAACCCCCGACGTGCCCAGCGCCTTTCGCTGGCGCGGGCGTAACTGGCAGCTGGCGCAGGCCACCGGCCCGGAACGGATTGCACCGGAATGGTGGCTGGATGACCCGAACTGGCGCAGCGGCGTGCGGGACTACTGGGTTGTGGTGACACAGCAGGGTGAGCGGTTGTGGCTGTTTTACGGCCATGGCGGAACCATGTCTGCAGGCTGGTTCTGTCACGGGCAGTTTGGTTAGGGTCTATTTCCCTCGGTACACCAACAGATCCGGCAGATAGTCAATCAGACGGATAAACCACGAGAATGGTGCAGGAAAATCCGTACGGAAACGGCGCCGCGACATCGCCTTGACCACACGACCCGCCGCATCCTCGGGGCTCATCAGCATGGGCATCCTGAAGCTGTTTTTCTCAGTCAGTCGGGTCTTGATGAAGCCGGGATTAATGATCCGCACGGTCACGCCGGTGCCCGCCAGATCGTGGCGCATCGTTTCCGCCAGGGAAATCAGCGCCGCCTTGCTGGCCCCATATCCGATGGCCGCTGGCAACCCGTGATAGCCCGCGAGCGACCCGATCAGCGTAATATCCCCCCGACCTGCCTTGACAAGGTCCGGAACGGTTTCACCCAACACACGCAAAGCACCCAGATAGTTCACATCACCCATCCTGAGCGACGCTTCTGTATCCCAATCCGCCGAGCGCACGGGGTCATACGCGCCGGCATTGTAAACCAGCCCATCGACCAGACCCGCCTCGGCCACAGCCCCGCGAACAGAGTCTAAATCAGTGACATCGCACCGGATCGCACGGGCATTGGGAAGCTCGGAGCAGATGTTAGCCAAACGTTCAGAACTACGCGCCGACAAGATCAAATGCGCGCCTCTGTCGCTTAGCGCATTGGCCAAAGCACGACCCAAACCTTCGCTTGCGCCGATGATCCAATAGGTTTTTCCGTCAAAGCTGCTCATGCGCGGGCCGATTCAGTCATGTTTCATATTCTACGGGCCCGTGACGCAATTGGATCAAATGCGATCGCGCTTCTGACAAAACTTCCAACCGGATTGATCCAGCTGCACCTACCCCGCGTATTTCATTCTAAGAACCACATAACGAGGCTGGAATGTTCGACGAAACCCAGGGTGTACGGAAGAAAATCGCGGTTATTGGTGCAGGTATTTCAGGCCTTTCAGCCGCCTACTACCTTTCAGAAAACAACGACGTGACCCTCTATGAGGCGGAACCGCGTTTAGGTGGCCATGCCCGCACTGTCATGGCCGGGAAGAACGGCGATCAACCGGTGGATACCGGTTTCATCGTCTTCAACTACGCAACCTATCCTTTTCTGACCCGACTTTTTAATCAGCTCAATGTTCCCGTTATCGAAAGCGAAATGAGTTTTGGCGCGACAATCGACAATGGTCGTATCGAATATGGGTTGAACAATCTGCGCACCCTGACCGCGCAGAGACGCAATCTTGCGCGTCCCGCCTATTACAAGATGATTGCCGACATTCTGCGCTTTGGCAAAAAGGCTCCGGAGGCTGCAAGAGACGACGACACCACGATTGGTGAGCTGGTGGATCAGCTTCGGCTAGGACACTGGTTCCGCCACAACTATCTGATGCCCATGTGTGGGGCGATCTGGTCAACTCCGGTTGAGCTGGTGGATCAGTTCCCTGCACGCTCATTGGTACAGTTCTTTCGAAATCACGCCCTTCTGGCCAGTGGCCGCGCAAATCAACACCAGTGGTACACGGTAAAAGGTGGCAGTATCGAATATGTCCGCCGGATCGATGCCGCCCTGCGGGCACGAGGGGCGGCAATCCGTTTGGCTAGTCCGGTTCAGAACATTTCCCGAAGTGAGACAGATGTTACGGTTCGCAGTCAGGGTGCGGTGGATCAGTTTGATGAGATCATCCTGGCCACCCATTCTGACCAGTCGCTTGCCATTTTGGGCGGGAATGCCACCCCGGCGGAAACCGCTGCGCTGGGCGCAATTCGGTACCAACCCAACACCGCCACCCTGCATTGCGATCCTGGCCAGATGCCAAAGCGGCGTGCGTGCTGGTCCAGCTGGACCTATCGATCACAGGCCGGAGACGTAGGCGTTACATATTGGATGAACCGACTGCAGAACATACCGGACAACGACCCGCTTTTTGTGACGCTGAACGCCTCGACAGAGGTTCCTGCGGATAAAATCTATGACCAGATCGAATTTGCCCACCCGGTATTCGACAAAGCCGCCCTGAAAGCACAGGGGCATATTCGCGAGATACAGGGACAGAACCGAACCTGGTTCGCCGGTGCGTATAACCGGCACGGATTTCACGAAGACGGGATTGCCAGCGCGATGCATGTTGTTGAGCGGATAAATGGCACCCCGCAAATGATCGGAGCTGATTATGCCATTCTTGGACAAGATCCGGCCATCTCTGTTGCCGCCGAATAGCGGGATGCTGCGCGCGACCCTTCTGAGCCTTTCCTTGCTGGCCCCCACTGGGTTGATTGCCTCGCCTGTGACGGAAGAGTTGGATGGTGCACAACTTCTTGGCACTGCAACCTTCCGCTATCTCGGGTTTCCGATCTACGACGCCAAGCTTTACACACCCAAAGGTGCTTCGTTCAGCTGGAGTGAAGATTTCGGGCTTCAGCTGACATACCGTAAAAGCATCAAGAAGAATGCGCTGGTCAACTCGACGCTCGACGAGATGAAACGCGTCGGCCACCCTGCCCCGATTGGCGACCAACTGGATGTATGTTTTAAAGGTGTCACCAAGGGTGACAGCTATCTGGCGGTGTCCGACGGGCCAGACAAGGTCAGTTTCTGGCTGAACGGTCGAAAGACCTGCACAATGGCATATCCGGGCATCAAACGCAGTTTCATGTCGGTTTTCCTTGGCGAAAACACGCGGTCGGCGTCCTTCACCCAAATGCTTCAGGGAAAGTGATGCTTTACCCTCGGGTCAGCTTATACGCGCTAATGCTCGCTGCGGCGGGCATCCCGCTATACATTCATCTACCGCGTTTTGCGGCGGTGAATCTGGGCATTGGACTGGGGGTGATTGGCACCGTCTTGCTGATGATCCGATTGGTCGATCTGGTACAGGACCCACTGATCGGTTGGGCGATAGATAGATGGCCCGGTGGCCAGCTTGTCTTTGCGTCCATGGCAGCACTCGGCCTTGCCATTGGATTCCCGGTGCTGTTCAGCCTGCAACAAGGAACAGATGTGCTGACGCTGGTTGTTCTTCTGATGCTGTTGTTTTCGGCTTATAGCCTCGGGACTATCCTGCTCTACGGGCGAAGTGCGACGCTGGCGAAACGCGCTGACGCGAAGGAGTTGATGACCCTCGCCGCTTATCGCGAAGGCGGACAACTGACAGGCGTTATCATCGCGGCAAGTGTTCCTGCCCTTTTTGTTGCTGCCGGAGCTCACGCGCAAGGCTATCCCGCGTTTGGTCTGTTTCTGGGTCTGCTATCGGTCGCAACCCTTTTGTTGACCGTTCCGATCTGGCGGCGGCCCGCAATAACCGGAGCCGGCCTGTCTTTCTCAAGCCTGGGCCAGGCCGGAGGTTTGCGTCTTTTGGTGCTGGCTTTGATCAACAGCCTACCCGTGGCCATTACATCGACCCTGTTTCTATTTTTCGTAGAGGACCGATTGCAATTGCAGGGTAAGGCCGGGCCGCTGTTGATCCTGTTTTTCCTCAGCGCAGGCGTAAGCGTGCCGCTTTGGGCAAAGCTTAGTAACCAAATTGGCCCGAAACAGACACTGATGATTGCAATGCCGCTTTCCATCGCGGGGTTTATCGGTGCCGCCACACTGAGCGCTGGGAACCTCACCGGTTTTGCGGTGATCTGCCTCGCCTCGGGTGCCGCTCTGGGCGCGGATATGGTCGTGCTGCCCGCCATGTTTTCGGTCACGTTGACCCGAGCCGGTCTTAACGCATCCACAGCGTTTGGTATCTGGTCCTTTGCTGGCAAGCTGGGCCTGGCCCTGGCAGCCTTTTTTACCCTGCCATTGCTGGAGCGCAGTGGCTTCACCCCCGGTCAAACCAATTCCGCCCAAGCGCTTGATACACTCAATCTCGCCTACGCGGTGCTGCCCTGCATCCTGAAACTTGGGGCCTTTGGAATGGTCCTGACCCTGCCAACCGAGGTCACAAGCAAATGAATGCTTTCGCCATCATCCTGCTGGCTCTGCTGATTGCAATGTTTGTCCGCGCCCGACTGCTAAGCTTTCGTGCGCAGAGCCCGTCAGACTATGCCGGTACCGGGCCCACTTTTTCGCTGAAGAAGCATCTGAACGGTGAAATCCTGTCCGAAGGTCTGATCTATGGCCCCAATGGCAGGATGTCGAACAGCTTTGTGGCCCGCATGGTTGGTGAGTGGAATGGGAACACAGGCACACTTTCCGAGTTTTTCACGTACTCAAATGGCAAAAAGATGAACCGTAAGTGGTATCTGACGCTGGGCACCAGAAATACGTTTACGGCAACGGCAGAGGATATCGTTGGCGAAGGTCACGGCACGATATCCGGCGCGACGATCAAGCTGACCTACAGGATCATTCTGCCCAAGGACGCAGGAGGACACACGCTGGATGTTACAGACTGGATGTATTTAACAGAACAGGGCGTCATCATGAATCGTTCCGAGATGCGTAAGTTTGGCATCAAGGTTGCTGAGCTCGTTGCAACAATGCGCCCAACCCCCAAATCACATCCGATCCACGTAGGTGGCGCAAATGAGTATAGCATCACTTCAGAAAGGCGGCTGGTGCAATGATCACAGGTCGCTCTCTGATTACATGCGTTTCCGTCGCAAGCTTTGCACTTCTGGTTGCCTGCTCTGGCAAACCGAAGGTTCCGACAACCTTTCTGTCTGAACGGCAGCTGAACCTCGAGGAATTCTTCGACGGAAAGACCGTGGCTTACGGGCAGTTTCAGGATGTACTGGGGAATGTTCCACGCAGATTTGAAGTCGATATCGACGGCACATGGGACGGGGAAACCCTGACACTGGTCGAGGATTTTATCTACGACGACGGCGCAACCGAACAGCGCATCTGGACGCTGACAAAGACTGGCGATGACACGTGGACTGGTACTGCGCCCGGTGTGCTGGGAACCGCCAGCGGGACCGAGAGGGGCGACACCTTCAACTGGAAATACAAGATTGACCTGCCTGTCAAAGATGGCACGATGCGCGTCAGTTTTGACGATTGGATGTGGCTGCTGACCGAGGACCGTCTGTTAAACCGCGCTTACGTCTCACGCTTTGGCATACGCCTCGGCGAAGTTATCCTGATCTTTGAAAAAGAATAGATCCCGCTATTCCCATCCAGACGTTGCCCATCAATAAAATATGAACTCGTCCACCGGCACCTGTAGCAGTCGCCTTGCTGCGCCAGCCATGTTTGCACTTTGCCCATCTGGCGTTGCAGAGTCGTGGTGGGCTCCGTCTTCAATTTTCAAACGGGCGCGCTCAATCTCGCCCCACAAGAAAAAAAGACCGTCCCGTTTGCCGACAAGACCGGCAGGTATCGTGGTCCGCAAAACACGAGTTTTTGCCTGTGACATCTGCTCTCTTACTGCCTCCGGTGTTTTCCACCTTTTGCAGAAAATCTACCGGTTATTTCGGGAAAAGCCAATTTTTTATGGGCAAAACCCGATTTTCAACCCCCCGTTGACAGGGGTGTTCGCAGCTCTCGCTGAAGGGTGTTGTCCTGACTGAATATTTGCAGTCACCGCCGATTGCCACACTTCGGTTGATGGCGGGTTCCCCCGCCTTGTCGTCAGTGGTCCATGCTTTGACAACCTCTCGGCTATGGAACGCCCCGGATCATGCAGTCGACTGCTCTGACACGATCTCCCCGAACCGCGTAAAGAACTTTGCCGACAACTTCTTGGCGGTTCCCGCAATCAGCCGACTGCCGAGCTGAGCAATCTTGCCACCAACATCAACCTTGGCCGTGTATTTCAGTACGGTTTCGTCCCCTTCTTCGGTCAACGAAACGTCTGCGCCGCCTTTGGCAAATCCAGCCGCCCCACCTTTGCCTTCACCCATCAAAGAGAACCCGTTTGGTGCATTGGCCGTGTCCAATGTGACCTCACCCGCAAAGCGCGCTTTGACCGGGCCAATTTTCAGAACAACTTTCGCCTCAAGCTCGGTTGGTGATTTCTGCGTCAGTTCCTCACATCCCGGGATGCATTCCATCAAAATGTCGGGATCGTTAAGCGCGCGGTAAACGACGTCGCGTGGCGCTGCGATACGGATTTCATCAGTCAGTTCCATTCAGGTCTTTCCTTTGTTCAACAATATCTTGGAAATAGGCGCATTGCAGCCGTTTCTATCCTTTGAGCCAGCAACGCAGGCCACATGTGGCAAAGGTGTTCAAGCAAGCTTTTCATCATGCGACACCTTTGCTGCCTTTTCACCGTTCCGCCACATCACAATCTCGGCCAAAATCGACAGGGCGATCTCATGCGGATCTATGGCATGTATGTCCAACCCCGCCGGGGATTTCAGGCGCGCAACTTTCAAAGGGTCCAATCCCTGGGCGATAAGCTTTGCAGTCAGCGTAGCTGCCTTGCGGCGACTGGCCACCATCGACACGCGTGCCGCATCGGTTTCCAATGCAGCCTTCAAAGCGGATGCATCGCTGCGCCCCTGCGCAGCCACCACGACAAAGTCCCGCGGCTCCACACCCAGCGCATCGACATGTGCCAAGGCAAACCGCACATGGTTTCCAGCAATATCAAGCCCATCCTCGACAGCCGTGCGAAATCCGGCCAGCGATCCATGCGCTGCCAGAGCTTTGGCAATCAACCCCTCGCCGAAAATCACCAGCCGGGGCGCGTGTTGATAGGGTTCGACCAAAAGATCAACTGTACCACCGGACGGGCACCCACTTTTGAACGTTTGAACACCATCGGGATCCGTCATGTTCACCACCTTTTCCGAAGGTTTGACACGGATAATCTGCGGCGCCCCGGACGCCCAAGCCTGTTGCGCCGCGGCCCGGACTGCGCGCTGCACACAAGCCCCGCCTAGATGCCCCAGGATTTCACCCGCCTGGGTAATCGCCGCCTTCCCCCCAGCTTTGGCCGAGGTCGCATCCGCCGTGCGCAAAACCGTCGCCACACAAAAGGCCTCTCCGGTTCCGCGCAGCTGATCGATGGTGTCAAAAATGTCGAAATTCGCCAAGGTCAGACTCCTTTCACAGCTTTTGGAACTGCGGCTCAAGCGCTGCCAATGCATCCAGTGTATTGGCCGGCAAATGCGCATCCAGATAGGGTTCAGCCGCCTGCATCGCTGCCGCAATAGGTTGATAGTCCTTCCAGCCCTTCAAGGGGTTCAGCCAGACGATCCGGCGTGCCTTGCGCCTGATACGCGCCAGCATATCCCCCAGAGCCTGCGGATCAGAACTGCAATATCCGTCCGACAGGATCAGGACGACAGTACGCCCGTTCAGTGCCCGCGCGCCGTATCCCGACAGAAATCGCTCCAGACTGCCGGAAATATCGGTACCGCCGCCGAAGCCTTCGGCCATCAGCGACAATCGCCCCGCAGCCCGGAGGGTGTCATGGTCGCGCAACGCATCTGTTACCCGCATCAATCGCGTGTGAAACAAATACGCATCTGCGTCGATCCCGCTGCCGGTCAACCCTTTCAGAAAAGCCAGAAACACGCGTGAGTACGCGGTCATCGAACCACTAACGTCGCACAATGCCACAATCCGCATCGGGCGCGGTGGCCGCGCTCGGCGATACAGGTCCAGCGGCTCACCGCCACGCGCCAGACTGGCGCGCTGTATTCGGCGCATATCCAGAACAGCCCCGCGCAACGCCCGTTTCCGGCGGCGCGATCGCCTGTCCCGAAATGCCCGCGCCAAGGTCAGCGCGGCTGTTTCAGCCTGTTTTAGGGCCTCTTCGTCCATCAACTCTCGCAAGTCCCGGCGTGACAGGTTGGCCGTTCGCGTGGCGATCAACTTGCCGTCCACCCCTTCGGCTTCCCCTTCACCGCAGTCAGGCAGAGTGGCCTCTTGCTCCGACCCGGATCGTGGTTCGTCCTCACCCTGAGTTCTGGTCTGCCAGATCATTGGCTTGGCGGACTGCACCCGCACATGCTTGTTTTTCGCTTTTCCCGAACGCTGTGCGCCAGCGTTGAACCAATAGGCGTCGAACAGTTCATCAAACCGGCGCCAATCTTCCGCATCTCCGGTCAATATCGCGCACATGGCTTGCCGGGCCTGTTTGGCATCCGTTGCATCCACTTCGGACAAGGCGGCAAGCACGTCCCCCGCATCCGACGCCCCCAATTGCATACCGTTCATTCGCAAATGCGCTATGAAACCCGACATACGGTCGGCAAGACCCGAGGCCCGAGAGGGAAAGCGCGTAACCTGCATCACGCGACCTTTCCAATCAGGCGATCCATCACCTCGGGCGGTGCCGCATTGTAATCTGCGGCAGTTTTCAGCAAACACACCAGCGTCGCCTGCACGTCTTCGCGGGATTTGGCCAGATCATTGACACCCAACCCGGACAGGGCTGCTGCCCAATCCAGCATCTCGGCGATGCCCGGTTTCTTCTCAAGATCTTCCTGACGCAGCGCCTGTACAACACCGATGATCTGACGCGCCAGAATCCCCTCGATTTCAGGCAGTCGTGCCCGCAGGATTGCCATTTCGGTCTCCCTCGAAGGATAGTCAAGAAAGCTGTACAAACACCTTCTGCGCAGCGCATCCGACAAATCCCGTGTCCCGTTGGCCGTCAGAATGACGACAGGCCGCACATGTGCCTGCACCGTTCCCAACTCGGGTATGGTGATCTGAAAGTCTGACAGGATTTCCAGAAGATAGGCTTCGAACTCCTCATCCGCCCGATCAATCTCATCAATCAACAGAACAGGAGGTTTCGTTTCCGAGATAGCCTCTAACAAAGGCCTTTTCAGCAAATATTCATCCGAAAACAGCTGCGCCTCCGCGACGCCGCCTTGCGCTTCGCTCGCCCTTATCGCCAATAGCTGTCTTTGATAATTCCATTCATAGATGGCATGACTGGCGTCCAGACCTTCGTAGCATTGCAGACGTATCAATCGTGTATCGCGCCACGCTGCCACCGCTTTGGCCACTTCGGTTTTCCCCACGCCCGCTGGTCCCTCCAGCAACAAAGGGCGCCCAAGTTGCTGCGCCAGATGCAGCGCCATGGCCAACCGAGCATCGGCAACATAGCCCTGCGCGACCAACCCGTTCTGCACATCTTTAAAGGTCAAAACCAGGATCCTATCTTCATCTGGCCACAATTATCCCGGGGGAGGTTCGGAGGGGGCAGAGCCCCCTCCGTCCGGTCGGACCGGCAACAGCCGGTCCGACCCCTTTCACCCATGCATCCCCAGACCATTGGCAATCTTCCAGATTCGCCAGTGGTCGTGCGGCATATGGCTCTGCACCAAGCCAAAATGCCGGAACGCGTCATGCACTGCGTTCGAGAACGCAGGCACACCGCCGACATTCGGGCTTTCCCCCACACCCTTTGCCCCAATCGGATGGTGCGGGGACGGGGTCACCGTATGGTCGGTGGTATAGTTCGGCGTCTCCCACGCGGTTGGCAGGAAGAAGTCCATCAGCGTACCGGTCTTCACATTGCCCATATCATCATAGGCAATCTCTTGCCCCATCGCGATAGCCAGTGCCTCGGTCACACCGCCATGGACCTGACCCTCGATGATCATCGGGTTGATCCGGGTGCCGCAGTCATCCAAAGCGTAGAACTGCCGGACCTCCCATTCACCGGTATCCACGTCAATCTCCATGACACAGATATAGGCCCCGAACGGATAAGTCATATTCGGCGGGTCGTAATAGCTGACGGCCTCCAGACCCGGCTCCAGTCCAGGAATGGCCTGATTATAGGCGGCGAATGCGATTTCCTTCATGGTCTTGAACCGCTCAGGCGCGCCTTTGACAGCAAAGCGATCCACGTCCCATTCGACGTCATTGTCATGCACCTCCAGCAGATAGGCCGCGATCATCTGGGCTTTTGCCCGAATTTTGCGGGCCGCCATCGCCGTGGCCGCACCAGCGACCGGAGTAGACCGGGACCCATAAGTCCCAAGCCCGTAAGGTGCGGTATCCGTGTCACCCTCTTCCAGCGTGATGTCATCGGCGGGCAGGCCGATTTCACTGGCGATGATCTGGGCAAAGGTTGTGGCGTGGCCCTGCCCTTGACTGATCGTCCCCAGCCGCGCAATCGCTGATCCGGTCGGATGAATGCGAATCTCGCAGCTGTCGAACATTCCCAGCCCGAGGATATCGCAGTTCTTCACCGGTCCGGCCCCGACGATTTCCGTGAAATGCGTCAGGCCGATGCCCAGCAGCTTGCGCGTTTTCCCAGCCTTGAAATCTGCGATCCGCTGCGCCTGTTCCGCCCGCAGACCCTCATAGTTCACGGCCTTCAGCGCCTTGTCCCAGGCGGTGTGATAATCGCCCGAGTCATATTCCCAGCCCAGCGCCGACTGATACGGGAACTGATCTTTGCGGATGAAGTTGATCCGGCGCAGCTCGGCCGCGTCCATGTTCAGCTTGATGGCCAGAACCTCGATCATGCGTTCGATGAAATAGGCAGCTTCGGTTACGCGGAAGGAACAGCGATAGGCCACACCGCCCGGCGCCTTGTTGGTATAGACACCATCCACCGCCAGATAGGCAGTCGGGATGTCATAAGACCCGGTGCAGATATTCATGAACCCGGCAGGGAACTTGGTCGGGTCGGCACACGCGTCGAAACCGCCGTGATCTGCCGTGGTTTGACACCACAATCCAGTGATCTTTCCATCCTTGGTGGCGGCAATCTTCCCCTGCATCCAGTAGTCGCGTGCAAAGGCAGTGGACATCAGGTTTTCCATCCGGTCCTCGACCCATTTCACCGGTTTGCCGGTAACAATCGAGGCCACCACCGAGCACACATAGCCTGCGTAGGCCCCCACCTTGTTGCCAAACCCACCACCGATATCGGGGCTGATCACGCGGATATTATGCTCGGCCAACCCCGAAATCAGCGACACAACCGTGCGGATCGCGTGCGGAGCCTGGAACGTCCCGTACAGAGTCAGCTTGCCAGTCACCTTGTCCATCGACGCCACGCAACCGCAGGTCTCAAGCGGGCACGGGTGGGTGCGGTGGTAATAGATCATCTCTTCGGCGACCACGTCAGCCTCGGCCAGCACGGCTTCGGTCGCGTCCTTGTCGCCCTGTTCCCACGTGAAGATGTGGTTGTGATGTTTACGCGGTCCATGTGCGCCTTCGGTCTGACCTTCCAGGTCTTCGCGGAGCACCACGTCCGACTTCAACGATTCGAACGGGTCCGTGATGACAGGAAGCTCTTCGTATTCGACCTCGACCAATTCAACGGCATCCGCCGCGACATAGCGGTCTTCGGCGACGACATAGGCAACTTCCTGGCCCTGGAACAGCACCTTGCCATCGGCCAGCACCATCTGCTTGTCACCGGCCAATGTCGGCATCCAGTGCAATCCCAAAGGCGACAGGTCTTCGGCGGTCAAAACGGCGATCACGCCGGGCAGTGCCAAAGCGGCCTCTTTGTTCACGCTGACGACACGGGCATGAGCATAGGGGGAGCGCACAAAATCGCCAAACAGCATCCCGTCCAGCTTGATGTCATCAACGTAATTACCCTTGCCTTGGGTGAAACGCACGTCCTCGACGCGCTTTCGGGCGCAGCCCATACCTTTGAGGTTGGCAGCGCGTTCTTCGGGGGTCAGAGTCTGGTCGTTCATTCCGCGGCCTCCTTCTGAGCATTGAGCAAATCAGCCGAAGCCGAGATGGCCTTAACGATATTCTGGTATCCGGTGCAGCGGCACAGGTTTCCGGCCATGCCGAAACGGATTTCCTCCTCGGTCGGGTTCGGATTCTCCTGCAACAGACGATGCGCGCGGGTGATCATACCGGGCGTGCAGAACCCACATTGCAACCCGTGATGTTCGCGAAACATTTCCTGCAACACTCCAAGGCTGCCATCATCATTGGTCAGGCCTTCAACGGTTGTGATCTCAGCACCGTTTACCTGCGCTACAAAGGCGGTGCAGGATTTGACCGACTTGCCGTCGATATCCACGGTACAGGCACCGCAGTGGCTGGTTTCACACCCGATATGTGGGCCGGTGATTTTCAGGTCTTCCCGCAGGAAGTGGATCAGCAGCGTGCGCGGCTCGGCCAGACCTTCAACCTGCTTGCCGTTTACGGTCAGTTTGACATGCATTTTCGACATTGGTTCCCTCCCCCTCAGCCCGCGCGGCTTTGCGCGCGGTCGATGGCGCGGCGCAGCACCACGGCTGCCACGTGTTTCTTGAATTCGACGGGGCCGCGGTTATCAGCGACCGGATCGATTGCGTCTAGCATTGCGGCAACGCACCCTTCGACATCGCCCGCAGCCAGCGCGGTGCTTGCCTCATCCGACCAGATGGGCGTGTCGGCCAGATTGGTCATAGCAACCGAGGCCTGACCGTTGCCAACCATCACAGCCGCAGCGGCGGTCGCATAATCTCCTATCTTGCGCTTTTGCTTTTGATAGGCCTGCCCAACGCCTGCACCCGGTACAGGGATCGAAATCCGGGTCAGGATTTCTTCGTCTTCGCGGGCGGTGAAGTACGCGGCCTCATAAAAATCACGCGCGGCAACTGTCCGGTTCCCGTCCGGGCCGGACAATTCAAACGAGGCGTTCAAGCATTGCATCAGACCCGGCATGTCATTGCCTGGGTCACCATTGGCTACATTGCCACCGACAGTGCCCATGTACCGCACTTGCGGATCCGCTATCTGAAGCGCCGCCTCGCGGATCAGCGGAATGGCTTCGGCCAGACCACTGTGGGTGATCAGCTCGTGCTGCGTGACCATCGCACCCAAAGTAACGGTGTCAGGCCCGGCCTCTATCCCCTTGAGTTCTTCAATGGCCTGAAGATCGACCAGATGACCCATCTCGGCCATCCGAAGCTTCATCATCGGGATCAGGCTGTGCCCGCCCGCGATCACGCGCGCCTCGTCGCCATATTCCTGTAGAATGCCGATGGCCGAGGCAATGTCGCCTGGCCGGTGATACTCAAAGCCGGCTGGTATCATGTTTTTCCTCCCTGGGTCCGGGCGATATGCCTTGGGGGACCTGAGGTCAGGAAAGAACGGCGGATTAAACTGATCCAGATAAGGAAAACGGAACGCGCGGCTTGTTTCACGAAATGCGAAAGAACTGCACGAGTTGCGCCTAGACCCCCAGTGCCTCGCGAATATCTGTCAGGCGGGACCGGCTGACCGGCACCTTGCTCAGCGCGTCAACACCATCGAAATAACAGGTGCCGTTGTCCTTGTGACGTTCAAATCGCGAGACGTGTTTCGGGTTCACCAGATAACTGCGATGCGCCCGCAAGAAACCTTCGGGCAAAAGCCGCGTTTCCGCATCGGTGATCGACCAGGGGCAGAACAGCTTCTCTGCATCCATATAGAGAACCGTATAATGCCCCTCGGCCCGAATGGCGGCGATCCGCGCGGGATGCGCAAAGAAGGTCTGGCCTTCGCGCTCATACGGAACACCAGCGCGCATTGGGGCGGGTTCCGACACAGGTCCTGAGGCAGGTGCAGTCACGGGCTTTGGCTCTATGAACGTAATACCGGTCAACAGGAAAGCACCACAAATCAGGAAGACGGATACCGTCACCCCCATTGCCAAAACTTGGTTATCCAGCGCAGGACCCGCACCGCCGAGGCTGTCGCTCGCGACGAAATCCGTCAGGCCTGTGGCGACAAAATGCATGGTGAACACCGCCAGCCCGAAACAAACCGTGCCAAGCAGGATGTTTCGTTGAGTCCGGTTGCCATAAGCCACCCAGATTGCAGACACCGACAAGATTACCGATGCCAGCGCTGACAGAGCAACATCGATAATGTCATAGACGGGGCGGCAAAGCTGCATACCAGCCATCCCGACATAGTGCATCGCAACGATGCCCAGTCCGACAATCACACCGGACCCGATCATCGTCTGAACCGAACGAGGCCGGAAATGCAGCAGCAGCAACGCCAGCCCGACCATCAGGATCGCAACCAGTGCCGACATCAGGGTAATCAGGGCATCATAGTAGAACAGGATTGGCAGTTGCAGCCCCAGCATCGCTACGAAATGCATCGACCAGATGCCGCCGCCCAGAATGACAGCGGCCAATGCCACCACGAACTTGCGCTGCTGGCTATCCAGCCTTGACGCGCCATGCGTCAGGTACAGACCCGTGAACCCGGCCATGAGCGCCACGGCAAGCGAAGCCACCACCAACCAAGTGTTGTGAGAGTAGTCCAGCATTTGGATTTGAACGCCCTCCCCGACGCGAGGATGACGTTAGCAAACCGAATTGATTGCGACAATTCACAGTTAGCAACAGCAGGGCTCAGACCTGTTTCTGAGCCTCTGCGTCGTCCGCGACCTCTACGGCATCCACTGAGACTTCAACCACATCATCGTCCTCCGCAGGCTCGACTGTTTCGGGTTCTTCGGTCTGGTTTTCAAGTGCGCCGACGATCAGCGGCAACATGTGAACCCCGGTTGCTGTTGCAATCTCGGGTGTCTGTGGTGTCTGCCAGCTGAGCGTATCGAAGCTGTGGCAGTTCTGACAGACAGGTCCCCATTCGGGTTGAATGTCATGACAGTTGTCGCACACCCATTGCGGGCCGCGCGGCGCGTTCAGTGCCTTGGCAAGCCAACCTTGGACAACGGCGTCCGTGGCACCCTCGCCGCGCTCAACAGCAGCCATCAATGTATAGGCGCGCGCATCACCCCGTTTTTCGACAACATCACCCAGGGCACGGCGGGCTTCGGGAAAGTCTTCGGCCACAATGTTCAGCTCGGCCAGGATCAAACGAGTTTCCATGTTTTCAGGATGAATGCGGGTCAGTGCCGTGAATCGTCTGACCCGTTGTTCCGGAGTTTCATCCGGCGCGATCTCGGCAAAGGCATGGGCCAGATCAGGATGTGGGCGAACCTCCCACGCTTTTTTCAGGATCTTTGTCGCTGCCCGCAACTTGCCCTTGGCGATATATGCGCGGGCTGCCATGGCGGCGGCGGGAACCAGATCGGGCGACAGGCGATTGGCTTCGATCGCGCGCTCTTGTTGCTCGACAGTTGCGCCTTCATCCAGGATTCCCTTGGCTTCGGACAGCGCCAGAACCGCATCGCGGCGTTTGAAGACGTCGCGCGGCAGATACCCGGCTTTCAACTTGGAAGTCAGCGTCGACCGGGCACCGGCCCAATCCTGCGCCTTGGTCTGCAATTTCAGCAGAACATCCTGTGTCTCTTCGTGGCGCGGTTTGATGGCCAGTGCCTTTTCGGCCAGCTTGCGGGCGGTTTCATCATCTCCCTCGGCAAGCTTCTGTTTCATGATACCGCGTACCCCGACAAACCGGGTCGCACTGTTTGTCACCAGTTTCTTGTAGGTGTCCGAAGCTTTCTTGGTGTCACCCGTCATCTCGGCAGCCTGCGCCACCAGTAGATCCGTCAGTTCCGGCTTGTTCAACAGCTTTTCGGCTTTACTGGCCTTGGTCATGGCAATGCGCCCCTCGCCCGAGGCCAACGCCATCAACCCATCGGCCAGCGCCTGATAGCCGCGCTGTTCCCGGCTGCGGTCGAAATAACGCGACAGGGCGGTTTCGTCGCCGTTGAGGAATTTGAGCGTCGCAACCAAAAGGCTGAGCACTTTGAAGAACAGCCAGACCGCAAATACCAGAACACCCAGCGCAATCACCGACTGAAGTGGCCCAAGGGTGAATTCCGTGCCCGCGACCGTGATCTGCACCCCACCACTGGTTTGCATCAGGAAGTGACCGCCCAGCGCCAGCAGGCCGATAATCGCAACAAAAACGAGGATCTTAAACAATGACCACAGCATGGCAGGTCCTTCAGTTCGAGTTCAGGCTGGAAGCCAGCGTATTCACGGCGTCAACGGCGGCGGCTCGTGTCCCGGCCGCCTGCTCCCAATCGGCCATCGCAGCCTGCGCCACTTCGGGAAGTGATTTCAGTTCATTCAAAGCTTTGGTCAGGTCGCCATCTGCCAGCGCAGCCTGCGCACGCGACAGAACAGCGTCTGGACCATCACCTTCCTGAGGCGTGACGGAACGGGCGCCCGTTTGGCGTTGCAGGAAGGCGACCAAACCCGTTCCTTTTTCAGCCTCGCGCGCCTCGGCCAATGCATCTCGCGCCGCAGGCTCGAACGACGCCCGAAGCGCGGTCAGTGTTTCCACGCCTTTTTCCGACGGGCCGGACAGGGCGTCCGGCACATTCACGCCGCCTGCCTTCAATTCAGCAACCAGTTCCGAAAAAGGCTGGCCGGTATCCAGCTGCCCACGCAGGCGCGCCAGAGTGGCAGCATTCGTTGCGGCTTGTGCTTCTGCCGAGGCTTTCGCTTCAAGGGCCTGAGCGTCCGAAACCATTTTTTCGACTTCAGCCCGTTGCGCTGCCAGCGAATCCTGAAGTTTCTTCAGTTCCGCCTCAAACGCGGCGGTTGCCTCGGGCGAGGCGGTGGAGGCAATCGGGGCTTTTTCCAGCGCAGCGATCCGGTCCGTCAATGGCGCGACCTGACCGGAGAGCGCATCAACCGAGGATTTTACCGTGCTCAGGTCGCCTTCAACCGGTGTCAGCTTGTCCGACAACGTTTTGACCTGATCTGCCAGTCCAGACACATCAGGGCTGTTTGCAAGCGCCTGTGACAGTTTGGCGATCTGTTCCGACTGCTCTGTCAGCTTTGCTTCCAGCGCTGCCAGCGCCCCCGAGTTGTCCGGGCTGGTTGGCAACAGCCCTCCGTTGCCCAGCGCGAAACCTGCAACGGCAGCCAACGCCCCACCCAACAGGGCCGGAACGAAACCGCCACGTTTTTCAACTACGCGTTCGACGGTCTTTTCAGTGACCGGGGCTTCGGCTTCGGCTTCGGCTTCGGCTTCGGCTTCGGCTTCGGCTTCGGCTTCGGCTTCGGCTTCGGCTTCGGCTTCGGACAGGTCTTCTTCTACAGGTTCAGTCGGGTCAACAGGCGTATCGTCCTGCCGCAGATCAGTTTCAACTGCATCATCCGCTAGGAGGGGTTCCACCGGCTTTTGATCGGATTTCTTCTTACCAGCCACCGCAATATTCCCCTTATCGAATCCAAATTCAGATGAATAACAGCCCAGGCTAAGTTAATCGGGGACCTCGCCTCCCTCAACCCGCAACACATGTTTCACAAGCTTTTTAACAGCTTTACGCATTTTCTTCGGTGTCGGATGTTTTGCGATCTTCAGGTGCTCATAGCCCAAGGAATAAAGGGGATCAGCCGTAGCCTGGCTGATCGCAACCAGCCAAAGGGGGGCTGATCCGGCCCAGATATCGGCAAAATGTCGCGCCGTACGCGGCGAGAAAAGCGGAGCAATAATAGGCAGATCTCCTCTGGCAGCCTCGGTTGCCTCGGGTGTTAGCGGCAACAATCGCTGCTGATAGACCGGCTGTTCCCGAACGGTCAGACCAGATTCGGTCAGGCTGCCAGCGACATTGCCCCGTGTATGCTCACCCCGCAGGTGCAAAAGGGGGCTTTTGGGCCGATGCTTGAGCAGATGCCCGACCAATTCTTCTGCCGTGGTTCCAACCATCTTGGCCTGCCACCCATACCCTTTCGCGGTACCGGTTGTTGCGGGTCCCACGCAATAGGCCGGCAGAGTGCGGTCAACACCTTTCGAGACCGCCGCATTCACCGCATTGGCCGATGTAAAGATCAATCCCTTTACACCTTTGGTATCCACCGCAACTGGCAGAGGCCGGATTTCCATGATCGGCGAATAGAGGACCTGAACCCGGGATCTGGCGCGGGTTGGCAGTTGCTCGACAAACCTTTCCGAGGCGGAGCGAGGGCGGGTCATCAACAAAAACAACGTGTGGCGCCTTGACCCTTCAGGATTGTTTGCATCCGCGCAGGGTGATACCCCGCCGTATATACATGATGCAACGGATCAGGGTGATGGTGCAAACACTTACCGTATTGGGTTTGGAAAGCAGCTGTGACGACACAGCCGCAGCGGTCGTGCGCCAGACCGAAGGTGCCAAAGCCGAAATCCTGTCTTCTGTGGTGCACGGTCAAACCGATCTGCACAGCGCCTTTGGCGGTGTCGTGCCCGAGATTGCAGCCCGTGCGCATGCCGAAAAGCTGGATGTCTGCGTCGTGCAGGCGCTGGAGGCCGCCGGTCTGTCGCTGCGCGACATGGACGCTATTGCCGTCACCGCCGGGCCCGGTCTGATCGGAGGGGTCATGTCCGGTGTCATGTGTGCCAAAGGGCTGAGCGCCGCCACGGGCCTGCCGCTGATTGGCGTCAATCATCTTGCGGGTCACGCCCTGACACCCCGCCTGACGGACGGCATCGCCTTCCCTTACCTCATGCTTCTGGTGTCGGGCGGCCATTGCCAATACCTGATCGCCCATAGCCCCGAGCAGTTTACCCGCCTGGGCGGCACCATCGACGATGCGCCAGGGGAAGCCTTTGACAAGACCGCTCGCCTGCTGGGCCTGCCGCAACCCGGCGGCCCGTCTGTCGAGGCTGAGTCCCGTGATGGTAATCCCCAGCGGTTCCGCTTTCCCAGGCCACTGCTCGACCGGCCCGGCTGTGACTTGTCTTTTTCGGGTCTGAAAACAGCGTTGATGCGGATGCGCGACCAGATCGTGGCCGATAAGGGTGGGCTGACCCGTCAGGACCGTGCTGATCTGTGCGCAGGGTTCCAGCAGGCCATTGTGGACACATTAGCCGAGAAAACCCGCCGCGCGATTGATCTGTACCTTGATCACAACCCTGTTGATCCCGTTGTCGCGGTCGCAGGTGGGGTGGCGGCGAATTCGGCCATTCGGACAGCGTTAGAGTCTGTTTGCGCCCAGCAAGGCGCTCGGTTTACGGCACCTCCGCTGGCTTTATGCACGGACAATGCCGCGATGATTGCCTATGCGGGCCTCGAACGCTTTCGCACCGGCGCGCGCGACGGCCTGGACCTGACTGCCCGCCCCCGCTGGCCGCTGGATCAACGCAGCCCAACAATGCTGGGCAGCGGTAAGAAAGGGGCCAAGGCATGAACATATCTGTCCTGGGATCCGGCGCGTTTGGCACAGCTCTGGCGATCTCATTGTCAGGCAACGGGCCGGTAACTCTGTGGTCCAGAAACGCCGATCAGGCGCGGCAGATGCACGAGACGCGCGAAAACTCCACCCGGCTGCCTGGGGTTTCCTTACCCACGAACATCGCCGTAACCGCAAATATCGCTGAGGCGTCGAAGGCTGACATTCTGCTTTTGGCCGTTCCTATGCAGCGATTGCGCAGCGCCTTGCAGAATCACGCCCCGGTGCTGCGAGGCAAGACACTGGTCGCTTGCTGTAAGGGGATAGAGTTGGATTCTGGCCTCGGGCCCGTTGCGGTCATAAGGGATGTTGTTCCCGACGCCCCGATCGCTTTGCTGACAGGACCCAGTTTTGCTGATGACATAGCGCGCGGTTTGCCCACTGCGTTAACGCTGGCTTGCGGTGATACGAATCTTGGCAAAGCATTGCAGACCAAACTGGCCACTGCGAACCTGCGCCTCTATCGGACCACTGACACCATAGGTGCTGAACTTGGCGGGGCGCTGAAGAACATCATGGCTATCGGTTGCGGCGCAGCAATCGGCGCGGGGCTGGGGGACAGCGCCCGGGCCGCGTTGATGACTCGCGGTTTTGCGGAAATGCAGCGCTTTGCCACCCTGCGTGGCGCGCGTCCTGACACCCTGATGGGTTTGTCCGGGCTTGGGGATCTGGTGTTGACCTGCTCCTCAGAACTGTCCCGAAACTACCGTTTTGGCCTTAGTTTGGGTCTGAACCAACCATTTGACCAACATACTACCGTCGAAGGCGTCGCCACTGCGCGCGCCATGTCAGAGATTGCCGTCAAGGAAGGGCTGGACATGCCCATCAGTACAACGGTGGCGGATCTCAGCCATGGTGCCTACAGTGTGACCGAGGCCATCCAAAACCTGCTCAATCGCCCACTCAAGGAGGAATAACATGCTGATCGCACTCATCGCCCGTGACAAAGCCGGGGCACTGCAAACCCGGCTGGACAATCGCGCGGCCCATCTGGCCTATATCGAAGAAACGGGTGTTGTATCGCAGGCAGGGCCGCTGCTGGATGGCGACGCCATGATCGGTTCGCTGGTTGTGCTCGACGTCGAAGATCTAGCTGCTGCGCAAAACTGGGCAGATAATGACCCCTATGCAAAGGCAGGATTGTTCCAGTCGGTTGAGCTGATTCCCTGGAAAAAGGTGATCGGCTGATGGCGTATTGGCTTTTCAAGTCCGAACCTTCGACCTGGAGCTGGGACCAGCAAATGGCCAAGGGGGACACGGGCGAGGAATGGGACGGTGTGCGCAACTATCAGGCGCGCAATTTCATGCGTCAGATGGCCATTGGGGATTGGGGGTTCTTCTACCACTCTCAAAAGGACAAATCGGTTGTGGGTATTGTCGAGGTATGCGCCGAGGCACATCCCGACAGTTCCACCGATGATGAGCGCTGGGAATGCGTGGATATCAAGGCCGTCCGAACCTTTTCCAAGCCCGTGACACTGGACCAGATCAAGGCCGACGAACGGCTTGCCGACATGGTGCTGGTGAAAAACTCTCGTTTGTCGGTTCAGCCGGTAACAGACGATCAATGGAAAGTGGTCTGCGCCTTGGGTGAAACGCAGCCGGATTGACCTGCCGTCCTGTATCAGGTGCAAAACTTCTCAAACGTCCGGCAAGGTGTTATGTTTCCAAGGGCTACGCCGGGTAGGGATCTGAAGGTTATGATTGCTCTGGCCGTAACCGCTTGGTGTTGTTCGGATAAATTCGATATGTTTTGAAAGTTTGAACCCCGTGTCTGACACTGAAAACGGCAACGGGACACTCGATAACACCGTTGCTGCGAAAAGCACGAAAACCTGGGAAGCGCGCCTGAAAGAGGCGCGGGAGAAGCGCGCGTCGGTGCTTGCGAAGGCGCAGGAAGAACCTGTTTCGACATCTGTCCAGACAGACAATCCTCCCCCTCCGGATGATACAGATACAGAGCAGATCGTTTCCGAGCGGGTCCGCTCGCTAAATCTGGACAAACCGCGCGTCAGAAAAAAACGGAAAACTTGGGTCGCGTTAGTACTGCTTGCCCTTTTGTGTGGGGCCGCCTTGCAATGGGTCGTTGCAAATCTTTTTGATGACTGGCCATCCGCAGACGCAGAAGATCAGGCTGTTCTGAATGCGCTTTCAGAAACCTTTCTGGTCCCCGAAGAACCGCCTGAGGCTGCAACCACCAGCCTGCCGGACCCGAAAGGTGCCCCTACGCCAGAGGATCTGTTGGTTTCAGGGCCCTCCGAGCCTGAGCCTCTCTCAATCCCCGCCGACGTCAGCGAACCCTTGGACAAGCCAAATAGCGAGTCCATCGATCCGGTAATTTTGGATCAATCCGATGCAACGCCCGCCCAGAAGACGGAAAGCGCTGTCTTGCCGGAAAGCGAGTTTGCAAACGGCCCGAATCCTGAAGCGGTAACGGAGAAGCCCGAGATTTCCTTGACGCCGCCCAAGATTTTCATTCCTGCCCAGATGGAACCCATGTTGGCTGTTGCAACTGCTTCAGACATTCAAGCCGCGATTCCGGCCCGGTTTGATCCGCGACTTCGCAATCTCAATCCGCTGAACAAGGGCGGGTTATCGCAAATGTTGCTGGTAGCCCATGATCCTATTCCGCCAGAGATCGACACACCCGCCATTCGACCCTACACCGAGTTGAAACCACTTCTTTTGACGCCAGCCATTGGTCTGGAGGTCTCGCTTTTTGTACCGTCGAGAGTTTCGCAAGAGACCAGCAACCGGGCATTGGAACTGCTTGCCCGAGGTCAGGCAACGGTGGTGGCAACAGCTCGGGTGGGATACCGGGTCCGAGAAACCCAGGTCCGGTTTTACCATCCCGATGACGCCGAAAACGCCGCGATGGCCGCCGATGCACTTGGGGGTATCGCACGGGACTTCACAAGCTCGGGCAGCAAGACGCGCCCGGGGCGGATCGAGGTTTATCTGGAAGGCAGCGGCGGAAATGCGGACGACAATTCAACCGTTCAGCCTGACAGCGCAGAAAACCTTATCGCGCGTATCCTAAAAGAGTTCAGATAAGTAATGAGGGAAGGCCCTGACGATGCAGAACCTTCCCTACCCCCGCGTGCTCCCTACTCACCACACGCGTATGGAAATGTCTGGTTCTGACCGTCCTGGTCACGGTTCGACCTTAACCCAACCGTGCCCGACGTTTCAAATGCCAAGTCCTTAAAAAACAACTCAAATACAAAACGCCCGCCGGGAAGACGACAGGCGTTTCAGGAATGCGCGGAAAGATCAGCCGTAAACGGCTTCTTTTCCGAAATGCTTGGTCAGCATGTAATAGACCACGGCGCGGTATTTGTTGCGCTCGGACATGCCATAGGTTTCCATGGCTTTGTTGATCGCTGCCATCAGCTCGGGACCATCGGACAGGCCCAGTTTCTTGATCAGGAAGTTGTTCTTGACGGTTTCCAACTCGGACTCCTGGCTGGCTGCAACAGTTGCCGCATCTGCGTCATAAATCGCCGGGCCGCAACCGATTGTGACCCTGGTCAGCAGGTCCATATCGGGGTTCATCCCACACTTGTTTTTCAGATCTTCAGCGTATTTGGCGATCAGCTCGTCGCGCTTGCCCATGTCCTAATCTCCTTAATCCGTTAATCCGGCACCAATCACCGATAGCCGAGATTAGACGTGTCACAGGTCTGCCAAAAAGGATAAAAAACTGCGTTTCCTCCCCCTTAACGGGGGCTGGAAGGCACAGAATGCAAGACCTATCTGCAGTACCCCCAGCCAGTACCTTGCAGGTGGAAATGATCCGCGTGCAAGCGATTGAAGTTCGGGCCCAGAACCACACGAAACCAGTCGCACGCGCCCCGCCAGATCTGTCGCAGGAACGCGGGTTCGGCGCCGGAGCCCTGCCAGTCATTTAACAGGGTCAGCACGCGGCCATCGCTCGTCTCTACACCGATGATATCGATCGAGTCCGCACGGGCATGGCTGCTCCATCCGTTGTTTTCACCCTTCAGGGTGCGCATACGCCTGCAGTTGTAACTTCCAACATGGCGCAATCGGGCAATACCGGTTCCAAGCAGTTCGTGCGCGACCGGCTGCACGACATGGTGTTCCCACATCGCCAGCCGCAATGTTGTGGCGCAACTGGTTTCAACGGCTTCGATATGCGCGGTGGCCAGCCGGGTCAGAAGACCCCGTGCGGCAATGCCACAGTTCTGATCAATGACCAGATCCTCCATCGCCTCGAAATGAACCCCCGCTTCGGCCAACGTAGCCCGACACTGGGTTTCGTCCGCCACGGCGCGGTTCAGTTGATACCTGGTGACCGGCGTGACCGGCGCGCTGACTATTAGGTCGCGCAACGGGTTCCAGTGTGATGGCAGCGGTGTCTTTGGATGCGCCAACAGCACCCAGCCGCCGCCGCCCAGCACGATCACCACAACCAGAACCCTGAAAACAAAGAACGCCGCCGAGTAAAGAAACCGGCGGCGTCCGTTGTTCTGCGTCATCGTCAGACGACAATCAGTAGCGGTAGTGTTCCGGCTTGTATGGACCTTCCGGTTTGACACCGATGTACGCCGCCTGATCCGCATCCATCTTCGTCAGCTTCACGCCGATGCGATCCAGATGCAGGCGGGCCACTTTTTCGTCCAGATGCTTGGGCAGGATGTAGACCTTGTTCTCGTACTGATCACCCTTGGTGAACAGTTCGATCTGTGCCAGAACCTGATTGGTGAACGAAGCCGACATCACGAAAGACGGGTGACCTGTGGCATTGCCAAGGTTCAGCAGACGGCCTTCAGACAGCAGGATCAGACGGTTGCCCGAAGGCATCTCGATCATGTCCACCTGCTCCTTGATGTTGGTCCACTTGTGGTTCTTCAGGCTAGCCACCTGAATCTCGTTGTCGAAGTGACCGATATTGCCAACGATGGCCATGTCCTTCATCTCGCGCATATGCTCGATGCGGATCACGTCCTTGTTGCCGGTGGTGGTGATGAAGATATCCGCGCTGGCAACTTCGTCTTCCAGCAAGGTCACTTCGAACCCGTCCATCGCAGCCTGCAGCGCGCAAATCGGGTCAACTTCGGTCACCTTCACGCGCGCACCCGCGCCGCGCAGGCTGGCGGCCGAGCCCTTGCCCACGTCGCCATAGCCGCAAACCACGGCAACCTTACCGGCCATCATGGTGTCGGTGGCGCGGCGAATACCGTCAACCAGCGATTCTTTGCATCCGTATTTATTGTCGAATTTCGACTTTGTGACCGAGTCATTCACGTTGATCGCCGGGAACGGAAGGTGGCCGTCTTTCACCAGCTGATACAGACGGTTCACGCCGGTGGTGGTTTCCTCGGACACACCCTGAATCTGGTCGCGCATCTTGGTGAACCAACCGGGGCTGGCCGCCATACGCTTGGCGATCTGCTTCTTGATCACCTCTTCCTCTTCCGAACCCGGAACAGGGATGATGTCTTCGCCTGCCTCAGCACGCGCGCCCAGCAGGATGTAAAGGGTCGCGTCGCCACCATCGTCAAGGATCATGTTCGGACCGTCTTCAAACAGGAAGGATTTATCCAGATAATCCCAATGCTCTTCCAGCGTCTGACCCTTGATGGCGAAGACGGGAATGCCCGCCTCGGCGATCGCGGCGGCGGCATGGTCCTGAGTTGAGAAGATGTTGCACGACGCCCAGCGCACATCCGCACCCAGCGCAACCAGCGTTTCAATCAGAACGCCGGTCTGGATGGTCATGTGCAGCGACCCAACGATACGCGCACCTGTCAGAGGCTTGCTGTCCCCATATTCCGCACGCAGGGACATCAGCCCCGGCATCTCGGTTTCCGCAATGTCCAATTCCTTGCGGCCGAACCCAGCCAGCGAAATGTCTTTAACGATATAGTCCACGGCCATCAGGCGCTCCATTTTCGGTAAATCACAGTCCCGGCTGCCCCTAGCACTCCTTGGGGCAGGTGGCAACTTTGAAGACTGTTACCGGAAGCCTGCTGGCCGCTTTCAGCTTGGCGTGCCTTCGATTTTTATCTTTGGTATCGCTTCAAAAAAATCGGTGCCAACGGCAACAATACAACTGATTCCGTTCGCATTGGTTACCAAAACGGTATAACTGCCCGTTTCCTTCGAGGCCCAGACCTCCATCACAGATTGCGCGTCGCGCGTCTTTTGCAAACCGCCAAAGGCCAATTCCTCGGCGTAGTTTTCCTGCAATTTGGCGACAATATCGTCGCGATCTGCGCAACTTCGGGCAAAAGCTGGTGGGGCGGTCGCGGCCATTCCAAAGGTCAGGGCAATGGCGAATAAACGCTTGAACATGACAAACTCCTATCGTTTCGCGTTTCACGGTCGAGAGGAGCACACCGGGAGAAGCATGTGCCCCCCTCGGTTTTGATGTCGGGATCATGGCGCGCCGTTTCAAAGCACAAATGCTCAAGAAACTGTTGGCAGCAAGTGATCCAGACAGGTACATCATAGCACAAAAATATGGCGCAATCGCGTCCGGTCAGGCGAGGCATAGCAAAATGGCAACACAACCCAGGGCATGGCAGCGCATGTTATCGGGGCGTCGGCTGGACCTGCTGGACCCGACCCCGGTGGATATCGAGATAGAAGATATCGCCCATGGGCTTGCTTTTGTGGCGCGCTGGAACGGGCAGACACGCGGCGATTTCGCCTATTCCGTGGCCGAACACTCCCTGTTGGTTGAGGAACTCTTCGGAAGAATTGCCCCCAAGACACCCGTCAAGTGGCGGTTGGCAGCCCTGTTACATGATGCGCCGGAATACGTGATCGGCGACATGATTTCGCCGGTCAAATCCGCTGTCGGCCCCGGCTACGGCGCCTTGGACGACCGGCTGGCGGCGGCGATCCACATCCGGTTCGGTCTGCCCGCTGAGGTGCCAAAAGCGGTGAAACGGCAGATCAAGAAAGCCGACAAAATCAGCGCCTGGATGGAGGCCACCCAGATCGCAGGCTTTTCCGAGGCAGAGGCGACGAAATTCTTTGGTCGCCCGGATAAGGCGGTGATGGAGGGGTTGGAGATTACGCTGAGACCACCGGTCGAAGTAAGGAAAGCCTACACAGATCGGCACACAGTGCTTCTCGCGCTACTTTAGCGACTTGCAACCTGAACAGCTAAAGGAAATGGTGAAATGAGCGCGAAACGGCCGATTGGGAACCGGATCTTGCTTGCAACAAATTTGGTGCTGATCCTGGCGCTAGCAGCCGTGTTGATCAGAACTGGGTATCTGGCGAAGACAGTACGCAAGCTTACCGGAGCGCATACTCCCGTCACAGAAACTAAACACTATCAGACAATGGTGTGGCTGCACAAACGACCGATTTCCCAAGCTCTAGCGTCCCGAATATTCAAATCGCATTTATTGGTGATTCCATCATCGAGGGATGGCTAACCAGCAACATCGTTTCAAACGCATTGAATCTGGGAATCAGTCGGGACACAACCCAAGGCTTAATAGCAAGGGTACACCCGGAGCTCATCACTCATGTTCCGGTCTGGTACTTGGGTGTTGGGGTTAATGACGCCCTGAACGACACACCTCTGGAGGAGATTCCGAAATATGTTACGCAGTTAGCGGATGTGTTCACCTCCGTAGACAGACTGATCTGGCGCGCCGTTCTGCCTGTCGCCGGCGAAACTTGGACTATCGAAAACGAAGCGTTTCGAACCGCCTACAACATTGCAGCACAACAAGCTTGCTTGGAAATGGGAAACTGCACGTTTCTCAACTCCCCTCCCGGGTTTAGTGATAACATCGACAAGTGGACATCGGATGGCCTACACCCCAATCCAATCGGTTATCGTCACCTGACACAGCAGCTTTGCGCTGAAATAAAGTGCTCCCTTCAGTGACGCTGAGTGGGGTTTTTTGCGGTGATTAGGTTATAGTCTCAACGCGGACTACGCTTCGCCAAAATCCGCTGCAATGTCCGGCGGTGCATGTTCAGCCGACGCGCCGTTTCGCTGACATTGCGGTCACACAGCTCATAAACCCGCTGGATGTGCTCCCAGCGCACGCGGTCCGCGCTCATGGGGTTTTCCGGCGGCGGCGGCAGCTCGTCACCCTTGGCCAGCAGTGCATTGGTGATGTCGGTGGCGTCGGCGGGTTTCGACAGATAATCGGTTGCGCCGATTTTTACAGCGGCGACTGCGGTCGCAATCGCCCCGTACCCGGTCAGAACCACGACCCGGCTGTCGGGGCGTTTTTCGCGCAAAACTTCAACCACATCCAGACCGTTGCCATCCTCCAGTCGCAGATCAACAACCGCGTAAGCCGGTGGCCGGGCGGTGGAAATGGCGCGGCCTGCGGCGACAGACCCTGCGGTTTCGACCTCGAATCCACGCTTTTCCATGGCCTTGGCCAAACGTCTCAGGAACGGCTCGTCATCATCCACCAAAAGCAGGGATTTATCAGGGCCGATATCAAGCTGAGAACTGTCTGCCATATGTTAGGTCTTTCCGCTATTTCATGCCTTTGGCTTAAACATGAGTAATAGCAGCGCAGAAACAAAGGTCAAACAACCTTGTTAATGCGCAGCCTGGTCCAGAAAGCACCCGACCTTGTCCGCCATCTGTTCGGCCGTGTCATCGCGCTTGAAGAATTCAAGGAAACCATGTTCGGGCGTCACCAGATATGTGAAGGTGGAATGGTCAACAAGGTAGAATTCGTCGCTTTTATCCTGTGCCTTGTAATAGGTCTTGTAAGCCTTGCTCGCCGCCCTGACTTGTTCGGGTGAACCGGTCAAGGCAATCGTTTTGCCGCCTAAGTTAAAGGCATAATCATCCACAACCTCGGGCGTGTCCCGTTCGGGATCGATCGAGATGAACAGGGCAGTGGCCGACTGTCCGCGCTGGTTCAGGATATCCACGGCCTCAACATTGCGGGACATGTCAAATGGGCAGACATCGGGGCAGAATGTATAGCCGAAATAGACAAGTGTGGGTTCGGTGATCACGTCTTTGTCGGTCACCGTCTCACCTTTGCCATTCACCAGTTCAAACGGCCCGCCGATAGCAGCGGTCCCCCCGGCGATCTGCCCGGATCGGCACTGTGCAAACTGGTCGCCGGATCCGCCCCCACGCGTCAAAAGCCACATCGCACCTAGGCCAATAGCCAGAACGAGAGTTGCAAGAATTGCGTATAGGCGGGTCATTTCGGTTTTCCGGTCGCAAGGGGTTGTTGATCGTTCCGGCCGGGACACCTATCAAGATGACCAGCCTTTGCAACAGGACATAAGCAACCGATGGCAGATTCCAATCAGACTTTTTGGCGCGGCCAGGAACGCAGCAGCTGGATCCGCCTGCGCACCCTGATCCTGTTGCGATGGGTTGCCATTTTTGGTCAGATCACCGCCATCACCGTGGCCCAGCAATACTATCACGTGCAGCTGGAACTGGGCCTGTGCTATCTGGCCATCGGGATCTCGGTCATGGGTAACCTGACTGCCATTCTGTTGTTTCCACAGAACAAGCGGATGTCCGAGTTCGAAAACTTCCTGATGGTTCTGTTCGATCTGCTGCAACTGTCGATCTTGTTGTATCTGACGGGCGGTCTGAACAACCCCTTTGCCCTTCTGCTTTTGGGGCCGGTCACGATTTCCGCCAATGTCATGAGCACACGGTCGACCTTGATAGTTGGGGCTGTTGCGATTGTTCTGACCACTCTGCTGGCGGAATTCCACCTGCCGCTGCGGACCAACATCGGAGTGTTTCTGGACATTCCGGAAATCCTGCTGTTTGGCAACTGGGCGGCTATCATTATCGCCATCGTCTTTATCGGTGCTTATTCTCACCGCGTCAGTTCCGAGGTTCAATCCATGTCCGAAGCGCTGGCTGCCACCCATATGGCGCTGGCCCGCGAACAAAAACTGACCGATTTGGGTGGCGTGGTCGCCGCTGCCGCGCACGAGTTGGGCACCCCCTTGGCCACGATCAAACTGACAAGTGCGGAACTGATCGAAGAGCTGGACGACCGCCCCGACCTCAAGGAAGACGCCGCCTTGATCCGCGAGCAGGCTGATCGGTGCCGCGACATTTTGCGCGATATGGGTCGTGCCGGTAAAGATGACCTGCATTTGCGGCAGGCTCCGCTTTCGACGGTGGTGAACGAAGCCGCCGAACCGCATGTTGACCGGGGCAAGGTCGTTCATTTTTCCGAAGGCCCGACGCAGGGCGGAGACGTGCTGCAACCCTCGATCCTGCGAAAGCCCGAGATCATTCACGGGCTCCGCAACCTGATCCAGAATGCCGTGGATTTCGCCCGCGCCAATGTCTGGGTCGAAGCCGAATGGACAGACAGCAGGATCACCGTCAGCATCATGGATGACGGGCGCGGCTACCCGTCGCACATGATTGGACGCATCGGTGATCCCTTCATGCGCCGCAGACGGGCCGAAGCCGACCTGCGAACCCGGCCGGAATACGAAGGCATGGGACTGGGACTGTTCATCGCAAAAACGTTGCTGGAACGCAGCGGTGCCGAGCTGAAATTCGCAAATGGCACGGATCCGTATCAGCATCTGACTGATCACAAGGACCGGACAGGCGCGATCGTCAAAGTCTCGTGGCCGCGCAACCTGATTGACGCGCAAAAGGGTGACACGCCGGTTCCATCCGGTTCCAACAAACGCATTCAGGTGTGAGTTAAGGAGCCGTTAACCTATCCTGCCCATAGTCAGCCGGGGTTTGTTCTACCTTGGGGATATTCATGGCCGATTGGATCATTCTGGCCGCGATCAGCCTGGTATCGGGATGCTTTGCCGTGCAGTGGTTATTGCCGCGCCAGACGCGACGCGACGATGTCTTTGGTTTGTTTTCGACAACATCCCTGTTCGATGCGGTATTCCTGTTTGATGGTGATCACCTGATCAGCCACTCCGATATCGCGCTTGCCGGGTTCGAACATGTTGGAAGCTGGCAGGACTTGCGCCGCCTGCTGCAAAGGGATTTCCCCACCTTCCCCGAAACACCCGAAAAGGTTCGCGATCAAAATGTACTGGTAATCTCGGCCATTGATTGCACAGTCGAACGCGAAATCGTGTGTGAATGGATCGACGGGATTGTCCGCGTGCGTCTGCACGAACCGGCCAGAATATCTCCGACTGGGTCAAGCACGCTGAGTGAACCGAGCCGTTTGGCCATGGAACAGGCCCCCTATCCGGTATGGTTGCTGGATCACAACAGCCAGGTGCAATGGTGCAATGCAGCTTATGTCACGCTTGTTCGCCGGGCGCGTGGTCAGGATGCCGATCTGACTGCCCCGCTGTTTCCGGGCACCTCTGATGCGCCGTCGCTTGGAAAATCAAGGGTTTCGGTAGATGTGACTGGGACCAACAGCAAGTTGTGGTTCGATCTGACACAGATCGAACAGGAAGACGGGCGGTTATGTTACGCCACAGACATCAACGCCATTGTCGAAGCGGAAACCGCGCAACGCAAGTTCGTGCAGACCATGACCAAGACGTTTGCTCAACTTTCGATCGGCCTGGCCATTTTCGATCGCAACCGGCAACTGGCGCTGTTCAACCCGGCCCTGATTGATCTGACCACGTTGCCGCCGGATTTCCTCAGTTGCCGCCCGAATATCAGCAGTTTCTTCGACCGGCTAAGGGATCAGCACATGATGCCAGAGCCCAAGAACTACCGTACATGGCGGCGTCAGATGAACGACCTGCTCGAAGCGGCCGAGGGCGGCAATTACCACGAAACATGGTCACTTCCCTCCGGCTCGGTTTATTCTGTAAGCGGCAGGCCGCACCCCGACGGGGCTGTTGCGTTTCTGTTCGAAGATATTACGGCAGAAATCACGTTGACGCGCCGCTTCCGGTCCGAGATGGATCTTATGCAATCCATATTGGACAAGCTGGCCGATGCAATCGCTGTATTTGCCGATGATGGCACCCTGGCCCTTACCAACTACGCCTACGAAAAACTTTGGGGCGACGCACAGGAAATCGGCTTTCAGAACGACACGGTCACCGATGTCACGCGGCGGTGGCAGGAGCATTGTGTTGCTACGCCGATTCTGGGAGAGATCCGGGATTTCGTCGAAATGCGGGATAACCGGGCGGAGTGGACGGCTGAAATCCGGATGCGGTCGGGCATCACTTTGGACTGCACGGTTTCACCGGTTCATAACGGTGCGACGATCGTGCGGTTTGCACCCGTGGATCTTCTGACAAAAACCGCCCCGTTGGAACAGATCAGCGCCTGAACCGGGGTTGCAGCCGATTGGGCAGAACGTCATTGTGGCGCCATGACGACGCCCCCCCAAACCCTGACCTTCAGATCGCCCGATGAAACCGCAGATTTTGCGACCCGTGTCGGGTATTCGCTCAGTGATGGGGATGTCCTGTTGCTTAGTGGTGCAATCGGCAGCGGCAAGACGCATTTCGCACGCAGCCTCATTCAATCACTTATGCCTGAACCGGAAGATGTGCCGTCACCCACATTCACTTTGGTTCAGACCTATGACACCCCTGCCGGTGAGATCTGGCACTGCGATCTTTATCGGCTGAACGCGTTAGAGGAAGTGGATGAACTGGGTTTGGTCGATGCCTTTGACACAGCAATCTGCCTTGTGGAATGGCCGGAAAAGCTGGGCGCACTAGCCCCTGCCGCTGCGTTAAAGCTGGCCTTCGAAACAGACCCTGACACAGAAGATACCCGCCACGTGTCCTTGTCATGGACCGATCCGAAATGGGTAAAAAAGCTGGAGAGTGCAGGATGACAAACAGGACAGTCCTGGCAGAGGCCCTTATTGCACAAACTCCTTGGGCCGGGGCAACGCGTGCACCACTGGCCGGCGACGCATCGAACCGCCGGTACGAACGCGTGACCGATCCGGTCAGTGGGCGAACGGCTGTCCTGATGGATGCGCCACCAGACAAGGGCGAAAGCGTCGAATCGTTTGTGCGTGTTGCTGAGTATCTGCGTTCGATTGGCCTGAGTGCGCCCGAGATCTACGCAGAAGACGCTGAATATGGATTTCTGCTGCTGGAAGATCTGGGTGATGATCTATTTGCACGTGTTCTGAAAAAAGACCCGTCCAAAGAACGCCTTTTGTACGAGGCCGCAACAGACGTGTTGCTTCACCTGCATCAGGCCCCATTATTGTCGCTACCGTCCTACGACCCGGCCCTGATGACGGATCTGGCGGCGCTGGCGCTTACGAAATATGCCGCTGGAATTCAGGGCAATGTTGATCAGGACGTTCTGGACCGGTTCGAACTTCGGTTTGCCGATATTCTGCACCGAGAAACCTCTGGGGACAAAGTTGTCATTCAAAGGGACTATCACGCGGAAAACCTTCTTTGGCTGCCCGAGCGCGACGGCTTAAGGCGCGTCGGATTGCTGGATTTCCAATTGGCCATGCTGGGGCACCCCGCCTATGATCTGGTGTCCTTGCTTCAGGACATTCGCCGCGATGTTTCGGTCGGAACAGAAATGCAGATGATCAACCGCTATATTGCAGGGTCAGGTATGGATGATCACGAGTTTCGGACCGCGTACAGCGTATTGGGCGCGCAGCGAAATCTTCGCATTCTTGGCGGTTTTTCGCGGCTGGCAACCGATTACGGCAAGCCGCAATATCTGGACATGATCCCGGCGGTCTGGTCGCACCTCATGCGGGATCTGGAACACCCTGCCCTTGTTTCGGTGGCCTCGCTGCTGCACGACGCTCTGCCCCGACCAACACCTCAGAATTTGGCCAGGCTGAGGCCGCAATGACCGGATCACCCTTTGCTGTAATGTTGTTTGCCGCCGGATTTGGCACCCGTATGGGTGCGTTGACCAAGGACCGACCCAAACCGCTGATCGAAGTGTCCGGGCGCCCCCTGATCGACCATGCGCTGGATCTTGTCGACAACCTTGGCCCTGTTCGCACAGTTGCAAACGTGCATTACCACGCCGATCAGCTCGACGCGCATCTCGGGCCCAAAGGCATTCTGATATCGCGGGAGGAGCCGGAGATCCTGGAAACTGGTGGAGGATTGCGCGCAGCCCTGCCATTGCTGGGAACCGACCCAGTGTTCACCCTGAATACTGACGCAATCTGGTCCGGCCCAAATCCATTGAAACTGCTGCAAAACGCATGGGATCCGGCCCGCATGGATGCGCTTTTGATGTGTGTTCCAACTGCGCAGGCCATAGGTCACGACGGGCCCGGTGATTTTACCGCTGATCGGGCGGGGCGGATCACGCGTGGGCCCGGCTTGGTTTACGGGGGCGCGCAGATCCTCAAGACACAAGGGCTGCACGCCATCTCGCAGCCGGCGTTTTCGTTGAACCTGCTTTGGAACCAGATGCACGACCAGAGGCGTTTGTTCGGCATCGAGTATCCCGGGCGCTGGTGTGACGTGGGTCGCCCCGATGGGATCGCTCTGGCCGAGGATTTGCTGGCCGATGTTTGACCCCGAACCCCTTCCCCGCGTCTTCGCTGTTCCGCCCGGTACGGATTTCCCCAAGGCGTTGGTCGACGGTCTGAAGCGGCGTTGTTCAGGTCCGCCCGATGCTTTGGCGCGGGTGGAACTGGTGTTGAACACGCGACGCATGGAGCGGCGCGTACGTGATCTGTTCAATCAGGGGCCACCTTGCCTGCTGCCCCGCATCTCGCTGTTAACCGATCTGGGGGACAGCGCTGATCTGGCCCATATTCCACCTGCCATTCCGCCCCTTCGGCGGCGTCTGGAACTGACGCAGCTGGTGGCCAAATTGTTGGAACAACAACCGGATCTGGCCGCGCGGTCGTCGGTTTTTGACCTGTCCGACAGTCTGGCGGCACTGATCGACGAAATGCAGGGCGAAGGTGTGTCACCGGACACGATCCGGGGGCTGGATGTCAGCGACATGTCCGGCCATTGGGCGCGGGCTCAGACCTTTATCGGTATCGCAGATCATTTCATTGACACGAGCTCGCAGGTGATGGACGCGCAGGCCCGCCAACGTCGCGTGGTCGAAAACCTGATCGCCCGCTGGCAAACCGATCCCCCCCTGCATCCGGTTATTCTGGCCGGGTCAACCGGTTCGCGCGGCACCACGCTGATGCTGATGGACGCCGTCGCGCGCTTGCCGCAAGGGGCGCTGGTACTGCCCGGATACGATTTCGACCAGCCGGATCACGTTTGGGAAGGGTTGGATGATGCGTTGACTTCGGAAGATCATCCGCAATACCGGTTTCGCAAGTTGATGCGCGGGCTGGGCCTGTCACCCGGCCAGATCACCCCCTGGACAGACCTGAACGCCCCCTCGCCTGCCCGTAACCGTCTGGTTTCCTTGGCTTTGCGCCCGGCCCCGATCACCGATGCCTGGATGAGCGAAGGCCCGAAACTGGCTGATCTACTCGGCGCAACCAAAGACCTGACACTGGTCGAGGCGCAATCACCGCGGGACGAGGCTTTGGCCATTGCCCTGCGCCTGCGACAGGCTGCTGAAAACGGTCAGACCGCCGCCCTGATCACGCCCGATCGCATGTTGACCCGTCAGGTCAGCGCAGCGCTGGACCGGTGGAACATTCTGGCGGATGACAGCGCCGGTCTGCCGCTGCAACTCTCGCCTCCGGGCCGGTTTCTGCGACATGTGGCTGGTCTGTTCACGCGCCGTCTGGAGGGCGAGGCGCTGCTTACCTTGCTAAAGCACCCATTGTGTCATGACGGCAGTGAACGCGGTAACCATTTGCTGCACACGCGTGATCTGGAACTGGACCTGCGCCGAAATGGCCCGCCATTTCCGGATGGCACCAGCCTCGCAGCATTTGCAGCACGCAAAGAAACCCCCGAGGCCTGGGTCCAATGGGTTGTTCACCACTTCTGCGATCAACAGATCTGCGGCGAGTTGGCGCTTTCCGACTGGGTAGATCGGCTCACAACACTTGCCGAGGCGATCTCGGCCGGCAGTGCAGGTGAAACCGGCACGCTGTGGGACAAGAACGCGGGTCAAAAGGCACTGGCAGTGCTGAATTCCCTCAGGGATGAGGCGCAACATGGCGGGCCGATGACAGCCCATGATTTTGCCGATCTTTTGGGCGCGTTGCTTGCAGGGGAAGAGGTCCGCGACCGCGACGCACCACATCCGCATATCATGATCTGGGGCACACTCGAAGCGCGGGTACAAGGTGCGGACCTGTTGATCCTTGGCGGATTGAACGAAGGCAGTTGGCCAGAAGCCCCGGCTCCTGACCCCTGGCTGAACCGGCAGATGCGGGACAGGGCGGGCCTGTTGTTGCCCGAACGGCGGATTGGCCTGTCGGCGCATGATTTTCAACAGGCCATCGGCGCGCCCGAGGTCTGGCTGACCCGCGCGACCCGCTCGGACGATGCGGAAACGGTGCCGTCCCGTTGGGTGAACCGGCTGACAAACCTGTTGCAAGGCCTGCCTGAGCAGGGTGGCCCCCAAGCGCTGGCCGAAATGCGCGCCCGTGGCCAAAACTGGCTGAATTGGTCCGACGCTCTGGAAGACGCGCCGCGCATTGACCCCGCGCCACGTCCATCCCCGCGCCCGCCAGTTGCCGCGCGTCCACGTCACCTGTCAGTAACGGAAATCAAGCGGCTAATTCGCGATCCTTATGCCATCTATGCCAAGCATGTGCTGCGTTTGAAACCTCTCGACCCGCTTGTCCAGGCACCCGACGCGTTGCTGCGGGGGATCGTAATCCACGAAATCCTCGAGCATTTCGTCAAGGATAGCGTGCTCGACAACGCCTTGCTGACGCGTGAGAATTTCCTGAAGCGCGCGCACGCATTGCTGGAGCAGCATGTCGCATGGCCCACGGCGCGACACCTGTGGCTGGCGCGACTGGAACGGATCGCAGACGACTTTATCAGCGCCGAACTTTTGCGCCGGGGTGATGGCGGGCCAGTGGCCTTTGAAGCGGCGATGAAGCTGGTGCTGAACCCGCTGGATTTCACCATAACAGGGCGCGCTGACCGGATCGATCACAACAGCCGGGGGGCCTTGCGGATCATCGACTATAAAACCGGCGCGCCTCCGACAGAAAGCCAGCAGTCCAAATTCGACAAGCAATTGCTGATCGAGGCCGCAATGGCCGAGCAGGGCGGTATCGAAGGGCTTGACCCGATGGCGGTGGCAGAGGCCATCTTCATCGGGATGGGCGGTACCTATAAAGAAGTGCCCGCGCCGCTGCTGAAAGAACCCGCCGACAAGGTTCTGGCCGAGCTGAAAGAGCTGATTTCGGCTTATTTAGAATCTGATCAGGGGTATTCGTCCCGCCGAATGCTACACAAGGATACGGATATCGGTGACTATGATCATCTGGCCCGGTTCGGCGAGTGGGACCGGACAGCCGAAACGCGCCCCGAGGATCTGACATGAGCGCGCGCAACGAAGCAACCGAACGGCAGGTGCAGGCCGCGCGACCAGATGCCTCGACCTGGCTGGCCGCCAATGCGGGGTCTGGAAAGACACGGGTTCTGACCGATCGGGTGGCGCGCCTGCTGCTGGGTGGCGTCCAACCGCAGCACATTCTTTGCCTGACCTATACCAAAGCCGCTGCCAGCGAGATGCAGAACCGGTTGTTTGACCGTCTTGGCAAATGGGCCATGCTGGATGATGCCAAGCTGCAAAAGGACCTGGCCGAACTGGGCGTGACTGGCGCCATCAATTCAGACCGGTTGGCCCAAGCGCGCACCCTGTTTGCCCGCGCCATTGAGACGCCGGGCGGCTTGAAGATTCAGACAATTCACTCGTTCTGCGCCTCTTTGCTGCGTCGTTTCCCGCTCGAGGCCGGGGTCAGCCCGCAGTTTTCGGAAATGGAAGACCGTGCGGCAGCTTTGCTGAGGGAAGAAATTGTTGAAGATTTCGCAGAAGGCCCGCAGGCCAGGCTGATCGAAGACGTGGCCCGGTTTGTCACCGATACAGGCTTTGACAAGCTGACTGCGGCGATCACCCAGAAACGCAACCTGTTCGCGCAGCAACTGGATTGGTCTGATCTGCTGCAACGCTTCGAACTGCCCTCGCAATTCGACGATAATGCGTTGTTCCAAAGCGTTTTTCAGGGTGGTGAGGTCCAGCTGATCCAATCAATGCTGCCCGTATTGCTCGAAAGTGGCGGCAATAATGCCAAGGCTGCGGGAAGGCTGGCAGGGTTCACCGACGCACGATTGGCTCACTTGCCCATGCTGGAAGACGTGCTGCTGACCGGAAAAGGCGCAAAAGAACCGTTTACCGCCAAGATCAACGGCTTTCCCACCAAACCCCTTCGCGAAGGTGCGCTGGCGGACCGGATGCCTCAACTCGAAGCTCTCATGCTGCGGGTCGAGGCCGCGCGTGAACGCCGACTGGCGCTGGTTGCCGCCCAGAAAACCGCCGTTTTGCACCGCTTTGCCGCTGCATTCCTACCGGAATATGAACGCCGCAAGCAGTTGCGGGGGTGGCTGGATTTCGACGACCTGATCCTGCGCGCACGTCAGGTTCTGAATGACCCGGCGGTGGCCGAATGGGTGCTGTACCGTCTAGACGGGGGTATCGACCACATTCTTGTCGACGAAGCGCAAGACACCAGCCCCGATCAATGGGATGTGGTCGAAAAACTGGCTCAGGAATTCACCAGTGGGGAAGGGGCCCGATCAGGGGTCGAGCGCACGATTTTCGTGGTCGGCGATAAAAAGCAATCGATCTATTCCTTTCAGGGCGCCGACCCGCAAGCCTTTGACCGGATGCAGGAGGAGTTTGACCGGAAGCTTGCTGAATCAGGCTCTAAACTTTGGGATTCGACGCTGGAATATTCATTCAGATCCTCCAGCGCGATCTTGTCTCTGGTCGACACGCTTTTTGAGAACCGCGCCGATGCAGGATTTCAGAAGGAAAGCCAGCACCGCGCCTTCAAATCCGATTTGCCTGGTCGGGTTGATCTTTGGCCCGTCGTCGAGAAAGTCGAAGACGCGGAGGAGGGGGATTGGACCGATCCGGTGGACCGGCCCGGATCGCGGCATCATACCGTTATTCTGGCCGAACGGGTGGCTGAGACGATCAAAAAAATGATCGACAACGGTGAAACGATCCCTGAAGACGGGGACACGCAGGGCCAGTTTGTTCGACGCAAAGTGCAACCGGGTGATTTTCTGATCCTTGTGCAACGCCGGTCCGACTTGTTTGCCGAAATCATTCGCGCCTGCAAGGTTGCCGGGCTTCCCATCGCCGGGGCGGACAGGCTGAAAGTGGGTGCCGAACTTGCGGTCAAGGATCTGGCTGTGCTGCTTAGCTTTCTGGCCACACCCGAAGACAGCCTGTCGCTGGCGACAGTTCTGAAATCCCCGCTGTTTGGATGGTCCGAGCAGCAGCTTTTCGATCTGGCCCATCGGCGGGAGGAGCAATTCCTGTGGGCTGCTTTGCGCAGACGCGCCGACGATTTCCCCAAAACCCTGGCCGTGCTGAACGATCTGCGCAGTCAGATCGACTTTCTGCGCCCCTATGACCTGATCGAACGCATTCTGACCCGACATGCCGGGCGGCGAAACCTGTTGGGCCGACTGGGACCCGAGGCAGAAGACGGTATCAATGCCCTGCTGTCGCAGGCGTTGGCCTACGAGCGGACGGATATCCCCAGCCTGACGGGATTTCTGGTCTGGATGCAGACCGACGATCTGGAAATCAAACGACAGATGAGCGGGGTCGGAAATATGATCCGGGTGATGACGGTGCACGGCTCGAAAGGTCTGGAGGCTCCGATCGTCATTCTGCCGGATACCGGCAAACGTCAGCCGCCACGCGACGCCGAAATCATGGTGGCAGACGGGACACCGCTGTGGAAGGTTTCGGCAGACCAATCGCCAAACCTGATCACTCACGCCCGGTCAGAGGCGCGCACCCGCGAGGAAAACGAACGGCTTCGCTTGCTATATGTGGCTCTAACACGGGCTGAAAAGTGGCTGATCGTGGCGGCGGCGGGTGATTTGGGTAAAGATGGCAACAGCTGGTACCAGATGGTAGAAGCGGCGATGGAAAAGGCCGGGGCAACGCAACTGCCTGATTCAGATACACGTCGGCTGTCCCATGGCGACTGGGATGGGTTGCCATTGGTCGAGCAGTCAGTTGCATCGGCCAAACATGCAGAACTGCCCGACATGTTCCTGCACCCCGCACCAGAACCAGTTGTACCGGCGGCCACCATCAGCCCTTCGGATCTGGGTGGTGCCAAGGCGTTGCCTGGTGACGCTGGTCTGGATGAAGACGCTGCCAAACTGCGCGGAACCCGCGTGCACCTGCTGCTTGAGCATCTGCCCAAAGTCACGCAGAACCACTGGCCAGAGCTTTGTGCCCGCCTGCTGCCCGACATGAGGCAAGAGGATCAGGGTGCATTGCTGACCGAAGTCACAGGCGTGCTGACATCCGAAAGCCTGCGACACATTTTCACGCCGGACACATTGGCCGAAATACCTGTTACTGCCGACCTGAACGGGCAGCGAATGTATGGGATTGTCGACCGCCTGATCGTGACAGACACCGAAGTCCATGTGATTGATTTCAAATCAAATGCCACCGTTCCGAACCGGGTCGAAGATTGCCCCGAAGGGTTGCTTCGCCAAATGGGCGCGTATGCGCAGGCCCTGTCGCAGATCTATCCAAACCATAAGATACGCACCGCAATCCTCTGGACAAGAACGGCAAATCTTATGTGGCTGCCACACGATCTTGTGACGGATGCCGTGGCCTGCACCCAGATATCTTGACCTTACCTACTGCCGCCCCTACCTTCACAGCCCAAGCGCATTTCATTCAGGAGACATAATATGTCGACCGTAGCCGTCACCGACGAAACCTTTGACGCCGAAGTCAAGAACTCGGACGTTCCAGTTGTAGTGGATTTCTGGGCCGAATGGTGCGGACCCTGTAAGCAGATTGGTCCGGCACTGGAAGAGCTGGCCGCTGAATATGGCGGCAAGGTCAAGATCGCCAAGGTGGACGTGGACAACAACCCGAACTCTGCCGCCGCCATGGGCGTGCGCGGCATCCCGGCGCTGTTCATCTTCAAGGACGGTCAGGTTGTATCGAATCGCGCAGGCGCTGCCCCCAAAGCCGCGCTGCAAAGCTGGATCGACGAATCCATCTGATCTGGCGATAACAGATTGTTCGAAAGGCGTCTCAGATCGGGGCGCCTTTTTTGTTGAATCGGCGGGGAAACCAATGGCGAAAACGCGCGTTCTTGTAGAATTCGGGATGGGCACATCCCTGCGCCGGATGGACTATACCGAGGCGTCGCTGCGGGCAATCAGAGACGCGCTGTGGCACAACTCGGTCAATATGGCCGAGCTGTTTGGTTTCCCGAAAGAGGCGATGATCATCGATGCCGAGATCGGCGTGCAGCAGCCGGATCAAGTGGATACCGACGCCCTCAAAGCCGTTTTCCCTTATGGCCAGCCCAACATTACCGTCACAAAGGGTGGGCTGGACATCGAAAAACCGCATGGCGACGGCCACACGGTCATCGCCAACGCTGCACTGATCGTTTCTTTCGACATGGACCCGGCGCAATGAGTGAAAAGCGGATCATCCTGGAAATGGGCACCGGCAATGACCTTTATGGTCAGGATTATACCAAAGCAGCCCGCCGCGCGGTACAGGACGCGCTGCATCATTCATCCATCACGTTGTTTTCAAAGCTGGGGATCGATCACAACGAAATGCGCGTGCGCGTGACCATCGGCGTTCAGAATCCGGAACAGGTGAATTGCGAGTTGGTTGCTGCCGACTTGCCACGAGGTCGGGCCGAGGTTCGCGCGGTCAAAGGTGGTCTGGATGTCGCCGATGAAGAAACTGGCACTCTACACGTCATTGCAACTGCCGCGGTCGAGGCCTTTTTGCCCGATCTTGCGGGGAAATATGTCCAGAGCTGAGCAACGAAAAAGCCGCTCGGAAATCCGGGCGGCTGGTTCGGTTTGGCGATCTGTCGGTTGGATCAGATTTTTGCGATATCCGCGCGGCTCAGACCGATATCGTCCAGCTGCGTGTCGCTGAGTTCCGACAGAAGGTTCCGTGTTTTACGGGCTTCATTCCATGCGACAACATTGTCGAATGCATTGATGAAAACGTCCGCCACGTGCAGGATGGTAGCTGCTCCGAGCGGCGCATGAATATTAGCTGTAGTTGCCATGTGCGCAGTCCTTATTGAAGAAACAGCCGACCCGTTGTCGGTTGTGAGCCTCATCTAGTACCGCTTGGCCGGACTCACAATTGCTGGTCCGGTAACCCCGAATTGCATTTTTTGCATATCTTTTGGGCAGTTTGGCAATGGGTTGCGCCAACAACCGGTCCGGCCCATATATACCGCCAGCAAAAGCGGAGACGATCATGGCAGATAACGACTTTCCCGGTTGGCACGGCACAACGATCATTGGCGTCAAGAAGGACGGTCATGTCGTCATTGCCGGCGACGGGCAGGTGAGTCTGGGTCAAACCGTGATCAAGGGCACTGCGCGCAAGGTGCGCCGCCTGTCTCCCGGAGGGTTCGAGATCGTGGCAGGTTTTGCCGGATCGACAGCGGATGCCTTCACATTGCTGGAACGGCTCGAAGCCAAGCTTGAGGCTACGCCCGGCCAACTGGCCCGCGCCTCGGTTGAACTCGCCAAGGACTGGCGCACCGACAAGTATCTGCAAAAGCTTGAGGCGATGCTGATCGTGACAGACGGCAGGGATCTTCTTGTCATCACCGGGGCAGGGGACGTACTGGAGCCCGAACACAATGTGGCTGCCATCGGGTCGGGAGGCAATTTCGCTCTGGCCGCCGCGCGTGCCATGATGGACAGCGACAAATCCGCAGAAGACATCGCCCGGCAATCCATGGCCATCGCAGCAGATATCTGCGTCTATACCAATGGCAACCTGACGGTTGAAACGATCTCAGGCTAAAAGCGCCTTGATCTCTTTGCCTTTCCATCGACGGTGCATGCCGATCAACCCCAGGATCGCCGCAACGATCACGATGTAATAGGGCACGCGGATATCGATGCTCATCAATCCGCCACCGATCAGTGACATGATCCCTCCCGCAAGGCAGAACACGGCAGTGGCCACGCCCATGGCCCAGCCCTGATCCGCCTCGCTGACGCTTGAGGAGAACAGGCCCAACAGCGTTGGATAGGCTATGCCGAACAGGAAATAGAAGAAGAACACGGGGACATAGCTGAATACACCGCTTGGGCTGAAGGCAAAGGCAAACCCGCAAATGACCATCACCACAAGCGACGTGTAAATGATCGCGTGTTTGCTGAACCTTTCCTGGGCAGGCTTCACCAGGAACGTACTGGAAAAAGCCAGCGCCACACCGATGACAACCATCGCCACGCTGCCACCAATGACCCCATACCCGAATGCGCTGGTCAGGAAATTGTCGACAAACACGTAGAATGTGACATTGGCGATCATGAAAAACGAATAGACCGGCAAGATTTTCAGAACCAGCGGGTGTTCGCCAACTGCGATCAGACTGTCGGTAATATCGCGGGGACGAAACACAAAGGGCTCGCGCCTGGTTCGGGTGTCCTTGAAAAACAGAAGCACCAGAAATATCGCCACCAGAACCAACACGAACGCGCCATAGAACGGGGTTTTCAGCGTGGCAAAGCCGCCAAACAGCGCCGAATCCGACAAAACCGCGCCGATGATCGGCCCGCCGACAAGGCCAAAGCTGACACCTGTCACGATGTAGCCCATGTTTCGGTCCCGGTCAGACGCGTCAGTGCTGCCATCGATCATCGCTGCCTGCGCGATGGGCTGATTGCCCGCAGTGAACCCGGTAATCGAACGGCCGACGATCAGCAGAAGCAGGTTATTGAGATAAAGCGCCACAATGGTCAGCGCATATCCGGCCAACGCCCCCCCAAGGCAGACCAGCAGCGCATTCTTTCGCCCGATCGAGTCAGACACTTTCGAGACATAAACAACACCCAGAAACCACGACAGGAAAAAGCATCCGATCACCAGACCATAGTAAAAATGCCTACGGCCCACTGGCGTGCTTTCCGGCAGGAAACCCGAGTTTGTTTCCATGATCAGCGAATTGATGATGGGAAAGACCAGACCTTGCCCAATCAGATCCACAAACACCACAAACAACAGGGTAATCTTGGCAATCTTCGTCATTCTGCATGCTCCTGACGCTGGTAACCCTGACGCAACCGTAACAGAGGGTTCGTGTTTTCCCCAAGCAAAGGATTTGCAAACCGCATGAGGCATTGTTAACCAACGCGGCCAAGACCCGCGGTTTGCTTGTTTTCGTCAAAGCCATGATTACCTAGACCGCATCACGCAAATACGACCGAGAGGATTGCCCTTTGACCGACCTGACCCCGCGCGAGATTGTCTCGGAACTGGATCGATTCATTATCGGGCAAAAGGATGCCAAGCGCGCTGTGGCCGTTGCCCTGCGCAACCGCTGGCGCCGCAAGCAGTTGCCGGACGATATTCGCGAAGAGGTGTATCCAAAGAATATCCTGATGATCGGCCCCACCGGTGTCGGCAAGACTGAGATCAGCCGCCGCCTGGCCAAGCTGGCGCGCGCACCCTTTATCAAGGTCGAAGCCACGAAGTTCACCGAGGTTGGCTATGTCGGCCGCGACGTGGAACAAATCATCCGCGATCTGGCCGATGCCGCCATTCTGCAAACACGGGAATTCATGCGCGAAGACGTCAAGGCCAAAGCCTATCAGGCCGCCGAAGACCGCGTGATTGACGCCATCGCTGGTACGGATGCCCGTGAAGGCACACGAGAGATGTTCCGCAAAAAGCTCAAGGCGGGTGAACTGGATGAAACGGTCATCGAACTGGACGTCGCGGACAGTTCAAACCCAATGCCGATGTTCGATATCCCAGGACAACCTGGCAGTCAGATGGGGATGATGAATCTGGGCGATATCTTTGGCAAGGCGTTTGCCGGGCGCACTGTCAGGAAACGTCTGACTGTCGCCGAAAGCCATGACGTGCTGATCGGAGAAGAGGCGGACAAGCTGCTGGACGATGAGACGGTCACCCGCACCGCATTGGAATCGGTGGAACAGAATGGCATCGTTTTTCTGGACGAGATTGACAAGGTCTGTGCCCGCACAGAAGCGCGTGGCGGTGATGTAAGTCGCGAAGGGGTGCAGCGCGACCTGCTGCCCCTGATCGAAGGTACAACCGTCTCGACAAAACACGGTCCGGTGAAAACCGACCACATCCTGTTCATCGCATCCGGCGCGTTCCATATCGCCAAACCGTCAGACCTTTTGCCCGAGCTGCAAGGCCGTCTGCCCATCCGGGTAGAGCTGCGCGCGCTGACAGAGGAAGACTTCGTGCGCATCCTGACTGAAACCGACAACGCACTGACCCGGCAGTATACAGCCCTCATGGCCACCGAAGAGGTCACGGTTGGCTTTACCGAAGATGGTATTGCCGCCTTGGCACGGATCGCAGCCGAGGTGAACCAGAGCATTGAAAACATTGGTGCGCGGCGACTTTACACAGTCATGGAGCGGGTCTTTGAAGAGCTGTCATTCACTGCACCAGACAGGGCCGGAACAGAAATAACTGTCGACGCACAATTCGTGGACGACAATCTAGGTGAATTGACCAAATCAGCAGATTTGAGCCGTTACGTTTTGTAGCAGCTCGGGTCCGATACTGCCGCTTTTCCCTTTTGCCAACTGGAAGCGTGGCGGTTTGTCTGAGGCACGCCACGTTGGAGGCACGTGGCGATCGAACCTCAACTGGGAAATTGAGGCCGAAATGCCTGGACAATGCGGTCTCAGGGGGCAGGTGTTTAGCGTTTTTTCGCCAAAACGTACCCAGTGGTAGTGGAACAACCTTGAAATTGCGCCCTTAAGTTGACACTAGGCACTTGCATTTATTGGCAAAGGTTATCTGATCGTGTCCATCATTCCTGTTCTTCTTTGCGGTGGTTCTGGCACCCGTCTTTGGCCGCTGTCCCGGAAATCCTATCCCAAGCAGTTTACAGCGATCACCGGGGAAGAGACCCTGTTTCAATCCTCGGCCCGGCGCGTGACGGGGGCGGATTATAACGCACCAGTAGTGGTGACCGGATCTGATTTCCGGTTTATCGTGACTGAACAATTGCAGGCGGCTGGCATTGATCCAGGCACGATTCTGATTGAACCTGAGGGGCGCAACACCGCGCCGGCGGTTCTGGCGGCAGCCCTCCATGTGGCAAAGTCCGACCCCGAAGCCCTATTGCTGGTTCAGCCCTCCGACCATGTTGTACCTGATGCTGACGCCTTTCGTGCAGCCGTGGCTGCAGGTGTTCCAGCAGCCCAAGCCGGGCAGTTGGTAACCTTTGGGATAACACCGGATCGGCCCGAGACCGGCTATGGCTATCTTAAACTGGCTGGAGCACCGGAGGGCACCGCTCCTGTCAAACTCGACAGCTTTGTCGAGAAACCAGATGTTGAAACCGCCTCTGCGATGCTGGCCGGCGGCAAGCATCTGTGGAATGGTGGCATTTTCCTTTTCAGGGCCTGTGACGTCATCGCCGCTTTTGAAACCCACGCCCCGACACTGATGGCTCCGGTCCGGGCCGCTTGCGAAGCTGCCAAAACGGATTTGGGTTTTCTACGGCTGGACCCAGAGGCCTGGAAGCAGGCCGAAGATATCTCGATCGACTATGCGGTGATGGAAAAGGCCGACAACCTGAGCGTTGTTCCATTTTCTGCTGGCTGGTCTGACCTGGGTGACTGGGGTTCGGTTTGGCGTGAGGCAGGACCGGATGACAACGGAGTTGTGGCCACAGGTAATGCGACCTCAATAGACTGTAATGACACGCTTTTGCGTTCTGAGGCGGGTAATTTGGAAGTGGTCGGCATCGGCCTGAAGGACATAATCGCTGTGGCTACATCCGACGCGGTTTTGGTGGCGGACAAATCCCGTGCGCAAGACGTGAAGAAGGCTGTCGAGGCGCTCAAAGTCAAGGGCGCAAGCCAGGCCACCATTTTTCCCAAGGATTTCCGCCCGTGGGGTTGGTTTGAAAGCCTGGTGGTTGGCGGACGTTTTCAGGTCAAGCGTATTCATGTACACCCCGGCGCAGCACTATCGCTACAAAGCCATCACCACCGGTCCGAACATTGGATTGTTGTTGAGGGAACCGCGAAGGTGACCGTCGACGACGACGTCAAGCTGGTCACTGAAAACCAGTCCGTATACATTCCGCTTGGCGCTGTGCATCGCATGGAAAACCCAGGCAAGGTTCCAATGGTGCTGATCGAAGTGCAAACCGGAAGCTATCTGGGCGAAGATGACATCATCCGCTATGAGGACGTCTATTCCAGGGTCTAGGACACGGTTGGATAACCGCTTTAGACTGACCGGATGGCCGAAGGAAAACGGAAATGGAAAACGATCTCAATGCAGCCAAGAAGCGGCAGGTTGTCTATGACCTGACCGAGGTGCTTTTAGCCTCGACCGGTAAGCTGCGTTATTACGGGATCGCTAGGGTCGTTGCCGAGATTGGCGCTGAGCTTAGAAAACAGGACGCGTCCGTCAGATTCGCCGTTTTCTCGCAGGGTCATAATGAACTTCTAGAAGTATTCCCCACCATACGAGCAGATGGTGGCGTAGACCTGAACGTTCCAATCGGTATCCGGCAATTGCGCGTGCGCAGTCACCACTACACCAAGTCAATTATGAGGGATCTGGTGCTGGCGGCCGTTAGACCGCTGGTCGGGCGCAGAAACCGCAAAGCCTGGGAGGCGATAGCCCCAGACATGACGCCCATCGACATGTCTGGAAAGACGTTGGTGAGTTGTGGGCGGCCCAAGTTGATCGTTGAAATCCTGTGCACTCTGGATCGTAAAGGGGTGTCTTGCGATATCATTCCATTGCTGCATGACATGATCCCCATGCACGATTTTGAACACCAGCTGGCAAGTTTCCCGCGCAACTTCATAGGGGATAACCAACTGCTGGTTTCCCGCGCCAAGGCGCTGTTAACAAACTCCGAATTTACGCGACAGGAAGTTCTGGATTTCTCCGAAAAAGGTGTTCTGCCGGAAGCGCCAGAGGTCTACGCAGTCCCCTTGGTTCATGAATGCCCCGAGGGAACCGAGCAATCCGAGCAAGATATTCCGGATAATCCATATATCATGACAGTTGGATCGATGCTGGGCCGCAAGAACCTGGATGTCGTATTCGAAGCATTGCGCATTCTGAAGCGTGACGGGAAAGACGTACCTACTTTGGTTCTGGCAGGGGCGTTGCGTCACAAAACAAGCACCTATCTGCAATCAGACGAATGCACATCGATCCGTGAGCACGTGGTCTTCCGCGAGAACCCCAATCAGACAGACCTTGTAAACCTGTACAAGAATGCTTTGGCACTTGTCATGCCTAGCCGAATGGAGGGCTGGGGTTTACCCGCCGGTGAAGCCTTGTGGTTCGGTACACCAGCGCTTTGCTCTACTGCGGCGGTTCTGAAAGAAGTGTGCGGAGATCTTGGTGTCTATTTCGATCCAGATCGGCCTGATCAACTTGCAAACCATATCACAAGGCTGCTGACAGATCCGGAGTTCGCTCAGAACCTTCGCGCACGCATTGCTGCGCATAAACCGCAGCTTCGCACTTGGTCGAACGTTGCAGCGGACGTGCGAGCGGTATTGCAAAGACTGGACTAACGGGACCGTTACCCATCCCGGAAATAGAGCCCATAAACTTCGAAAGGACTGTCATGCCTGGCAATTCCCCTCTAAAATGTCACGTGGTTTTGGTCCAATCGACCTCGGCGCTGCGCGCAGGTCTCAGCATTACTCGGCATTCTGTCAGGCAGACGCCACACTCGCCGTCAAGAGTCAGCCCTTCTGTTGTGTGAACCTCAATTTTCCAGATAAGCGCGATTACTTGCTCATGAAGTCGAGTTAGTCGCAAAAGCCCTTAAAATCAGTACACTTCGGTATTACTGCGAAACAATCCAAAAAGATGAGACCACTTCATCTGGCAGACTGCATGGAGAGTAAGCTATGAACGCCCCTACGTTTAACCAAGATGGCAAAAAAGTATTCTTCGATATCTCAGGACTAATCGACTATATCAAAAAAGTTGATCGCTACTCGGGCATTCAGCGTGTTGTTGTTGAGTTGATCTCAGAGTTTTCTAAACTAAGCGATCCAAAGCTTGTTTACCTTTGTTGGTGCGATGCAAACTCCGGTGTTCAGCGCTGTTTGCTTCTGGAGGAAATGGGTCGAGAAACCCTTACGTCGCCAGCTAAGCTGCGGCAGATTTTCTATCCTTGGAAATCCGCGCGCTCAAATCTTCCAATGTTGGACGGGTACCGGAACCGCCCTGCAAAGTATTTCTTCCACCGCACCAAATTGGATGTGATGAGCTTTCTCAGAAGAGAGTCCGTATTTCGAAAAAAGGACATGTCATCAGAGATGTGGCGCGCGGCCCGGCGGAAGAAAGCACCCGTCGAAACCTCGGGGTCTCGCCGAACCGAGCAACCTTTGTTCGATGTGGCAATAGAAGGTGACCATCTTGTGCTTCTGGACAGCAGTTGGCTGGCGCGCCACACTCAGGCGTTCAAAAAGGCGAAAGCGAGTGGGATGGAAGTACATTCGCTGGTGTACGATCTGATCCCTATCGTGGCACCACAGTTTACAGCTGGAAGCATGCCTTACGTATTTTATGACTGGCTTTTGGACAGCCGGGAATACACAAGCCGCTACATGACAATCTCTGAAGCGACCCGGCAGGATCTTTTACGCTTTTTTCAAGCACACGATATCCAGAGAAATGCGACCGCTGTTCCCTTGGCGCAGGCGGGGTTGTCCAAGATTGGGCTCGAAGACGAGAATGCCCAGAAACAAGGGCCCGTGTCTTCGCGGATTTCGTTCGACGCTTTCCCCCATCTTGAAGACGCCAGCCAGCTAAGTGTCCACCTGCGGAAAATTATTGGTGAGCCTTATGCGCTTTGTGTTGGTACGGTCGAACCGCGTAAGAATATCTGGCGCACCGCGATGGCGTGGAAGTACCTTGTTGATCAGGGCCATGTTGATCTGCCTAAGCTTGTGTTTGCCGGCCGCAAAGGCTGGCTTACAGACGAGTTCGATAACCTATTGGAGGGGACAGGCGATATATACGGCTATGTGAGCATGGTTGACGGACCAACAGATGAGGAGCTTGGTGTCCTTTACAAGAACTGCCAGTTCGTGCTGATGCCGAGTGTTTACGAGGGATGGGGCCTGCCCGTGGGCGAGGCGTTGGCCTACGGAAAAACGGCCGTAGTCGCCCAGAATAGTTCGCTTGTCGAAGTAGGAATGGATCTTGTTGAATACTGTGATGCAATGAGCGTCCAAAGCATCGGCGAGGCCGTCTTAAGGCTCAATGACGCTGCCCACCGTTCAGAACTGGAAGAAAAAATCAAAACTGCGCCACTGCGCAGTTGGTCAGATGTGGCTCGGGATATGGGGCGGGCTATGTACGCACCTAACTAAACCGATGCATATTGATGTGTGTTAAGGCTTAGCGCAGGCCCAGTCTTTCGTCAAAATGTCCGCGCTTATGGTCCAGTGCTTGGGTTCTCAGGTTTCAACTCTAATGCGGAACTTTGAATTGACCTGTTTAAGCAAACCAATACTAAAGCGGTCTTGCGCGCACGACTAAGTAGACAAAAAAGCATTGCTCATGTCGGCAAGGATTTTCTGACAGGCAAGAGACAAAACGGAAAGGGATTTAGAGTGACAAAAACTGCAATCGTCACAGGTATCACAGGACAGGATGGTGCCTATCTCGCTCAGCTGTTGCTGAATAAGGGTTATAACGTCGTGGGGACCTTCCGCCGGGTTGTTTCCACGAATTTCTGGCGCATTGAAGAGCTTGGTATTCGTAACCATCCCAATCTGGATCTGTCGGAACTCGACCTGACTGACATGGGGACAATGATCCGACTTATTCAGAAGGTGGAACCGGATGAGATCTATAACTTGGCGGCTCAAAGCTTTGTGGGCGTCTCGTTTGAACAACCGCACACAACCGCGCAGATCACCGGCGTTGGCGCACTTTATTTGCTGGAAGCTATCAGAATAGTGAACCCCAAAATCCGGTTCTACCAGGCTTCCACTTCCGAAATGTTCGGCAAGGTTCAGGAAGTGCCGCAGCGCGAGACGACTCCGTTCTGGCCGCGCAGCCCCTACGGTGTTGCCAAACTATACGCGCATTGGATGACCATCAATTATCGAGAAAGCTACGATATATTCGGCAGCTCAGGTATTCTGTTCAACCACGAAAGCCCTTTGCGGGGGTTGGAGTTCGTAACACGCAAAATCACTGACGCGGTTGCCAAAATCAAACTGGGTCAACTTGATTGCCTTGAGCTGGGCAATCTTGACGCAAAGCGCGATTGGGGGTTTGCCCGGGATTACGTGGATGGCATGTGGCGTATGCTGCAAGCTGATGAACCCGATACATTTGTACTGGCGACCGGTCGCACCGAGACAGTGCGGGATTTTGTCTCCATGGCTTTCAAGAGCGCGGGTATCGAGCTGCGTTTTGAAGGTGAAGGTGAGAAAGAAGTGGCGGTGGACGCCGAGGGCAACCGTGTTCTTGTGAGGATTAGCCCCAAATTCTATCGCCCTGCTGAAGTGGATTTGCTGATTGGCGACGCGAGCAAGGCAAAACAAGAGCTTGGTTGGGAGGCGACAACATCTTTGGAGGAACTCTGCCAGATGATGGTTGAGTCGGATCTTGCACGTAACGAAAAGGGTGTGTCCTTTTGATGCCGGCACCCCGAGTTCTGATTACCGGACGCTATGGCTTTACCGGACACTATGCTGCAATAGAGCTTGCAGAAGCAGGGTGGGACGTTTGGGGCATCGGAACAAATCCGGCCCCCATGCCTGATTCCCAATATCTGGAAGCAGATTTGACAGATTCATCGGGTCTAGAGCAGGTTATTACCCATGTCGCTCCGGACGCGGTGCTGCATTTGGCAGGGGTCGCATTTGTGGCACACGGAACCGCCGAGAGCTTTTATCAAGTCAATCTGATGGGGACGCGGTGCTTACTAGAAGCGCTTTCCAACACCGGACATGGCCGCAAAGCCGTCGTTCTGGCCAGTAGCGCGAATATCTATGGTAACGCCGCCGTGCCATCCATAGGGGAATCTACCCCCCCGGCACCTGTTAACGATTACGCGGTTTCAAAACTTGCAATGGAGCACATGGCCCGGCTGTATAACGACCGTCTTCCTGTCGTTATTGCCCGACCATTCAATTATACCGGTCTTGGCCAGGACCCCAAGTTTCTTGTTCCCAAGATCGTTTCTCATTTCCGGCGTAAGCAGCCACAGATAGAATTGGGAAACCTGGATGTCGCGCGGGACTTTTCCGATGTACGCGATGTTGCGCGAGTGTACAGGTTGCTTCTGGAAAACGCACCCGAAGGTGAAACCGTGAACATCTGCTCCGGTAAAGCAACCGCGCTGGCGGAGATTCTGGACATGTGTCGAACCATAACCGGCCATGAGATCGAGGTGGTGTCTAATCCTGCCTTTATGCGCGCACAAGAAATCAAGGTTCTGATGGGCGATCCCACACTTCTGGAAAACCTGATCCCGATCGGCATCCGTCACACTCTGGAAGAGACGCTGAAATGGATGCTGAAGGAGTGACCTGAAGCATCTCGATTGCCGCCGCCAGAGGTTCTTGGCAGAACAATCGGCCGTAGCATCCGGATACCATCGCCAACGGGATCGTATATGAACTGCAGGAAAAGGTGATTGGATCTCTGATTCACATCACCGTTTATGGCCGTCTATTTTCTGATCCAGAACGGCTTGGGGTCAGAGTGATATCAGATTACGGGTGTTTTGATCCTTCGCCGATCACACCTAAGCTGGGAGATCCTCTGACCTAATACGTAACGCGAAGGAACGCGTGATTTCCGAGCCAGAAACGGGATGACCTCTGTCCTGACTTGTACTAACAATCAGGTAAATATCCGAGAAAAGCGCGATCATCTCGGACAAGACCATGCAAATGTGAAAGTACGGAGTATGACTGACACCTTCTATCGCGATTTCGAGGCACGATTTCGTGGCGATCCTTCTCTTATTCGGGAGCGTTTGCGAGTATACCAGCCCTTCCTGTCGCCACTCGCCGCTCAGAAAGGGGACGCACAGGCGCTTGATCTGGGATGCGGTCGAGGTGAATGGCTGGAAATTCTTGAAGAGGCTGGCCTGAGTGCACGTGGCGTCGATATCGACAAGGGGATGCTTGATATCGCTCACCAAAAAGGTCTGGCGGTTGAACAGATGGAGGCGCTGCCGGCGTTGAAAGCGCTGCCAGACAACACGCTTGCCCTAGTGTCCGCATTTCATTTGATCGAGCATCTGCCTTTTGACGATATTCGCGAACTGGTAACAGAGGCGCACCGTGTTTTGCGCCCTAGTGGGCTTTTGATTTTGGAAACACCCAATCCGGAAAATCCACTTGTTAGCTTGGTCAATTTTCATCTTGACCCTACGCACTTGCGACCGCTGCCTCCGGGGTTAACCAGTTTTCTCACCGAGCATGTCGGGTTCGAGCGCAACGTGATTCTTCGTTTGCAGGGCAGTGAGCCAAGAGAGGAAACAGCTGCTCATTTGATCAGTCTTTTCACAGATGTTTCGCTTGATTATGCAGTGGTAGCACAGGTTGATGGACCAGAGATCGGTGCTCTGGATGAGGCGTTTTCGCTTCGAATTGGGATGGACCTGATCCAAGGTGTCTACCGGTTTGACAGAGCATTATCAGAGATTCACCGGGCGCTGGGCAACGTTCCACCTCTCGCCACGGAAGTGTCGAGCCTTCGCGATGATATCATGCAACTGCAAAGAACGCACACAATGACCCAAGTTCAACCCAAGCGCGGAGCGCTTGAAAAAAAGCTGTTCCGCCCAACGAACGGGCGTCCAGTCCGGACATTGCGGAGGCTGCTCTTCCACGCGAGCGGTAAGCCGCGCGGGATATTTCGTAGGTGGGTATTGAATCACGACGGATCTCCTCGGCGCCAATTCCAGCAATGGATGGCAAGCCCGGAATATCTGGCGCTACACTGGCCGACGAGCCAACGCTTGAACGCAGCACCTAAATCCTCAGAAGACGATGGCAACGGGGCAACTTTCCTTTCAGGGGAGGCTGAAATCTCGACAACAAAATGGGCTTCACCCGAACCCTTCGTGCAAAACTCGGAACTCGTCATGTCGCGCGGTGCCGAAGGAGGGCACTGGATAACCCACCGAAATGATTCCGTGATTGGCGGGTCTCTTCGTCAGACTGGCCAGTTCCAGGAGCACGCCATTGATGATGTAATGCAGATTCTTGCCCAAAATGGGCATGAAATCGCGACGTCATGTTTCGTGGATATCGGAGCGAATATCGGCTCCCATTCGATCCATGCGGCACGGCGTGGTTTTGACCGCGTTATCGCTTTTGAACCAGACCCGCAAAACTTTCGACTTTTGCGCGCTAACACTTTCCTGCATGACGTAGATCACAAGGTGTCCTGCCACCAAATGGCAGTATCGGACAGAAACGGCACGATGCAGATGGAGCTCTCGCCTTCCAATTTCGGAGACCATCGCCTTCGCGTCTCAGGCGACATCGCGAATAATCTACATGATGAGGGCAATTGGATCCTTCAGGATGTGCCGGTTCGGACCTTTGACAGTTTAGTCGAGGATGGCCTGCTGCCGGAAGACGGGCCCGATTTGATTTGGATCGATACGCAAGGGCATGAAGGTCACGTGCTGGCCTGTGCAAAAAGAATGGCCACAATGCGTTGCCCGGTTGTGCTTGAGTTTTGGCCCTATGGTCTTGAGCGTTCCGGGGGTTACAAAATGTTACGCGACGCAATCGCATCACGCGACGATATCCAGGTCATTGATCTTGGCACATCTAACCCGAATAGCCTAAACCAGCTGTCTCTTGATGCGCTTGATCAGATGTACGAGGCATTGCGGCAAGGCGAGTCCAAGGCCGGTTCTCCGCATACTGATCTTTTGCTGATGCCAAATCTTACAGGCTCTTGATACCATTGTTACAATTCAACTACGGAAACCTATCGTGAAACTGCGTCGGGTCTTATCGCGCTTCTTGCATTCTTCCGAAACGCTGCCTTTGTCTGCGCCGGCCCCGCAGATGACTGCAGCTCATCTCGCTGAAATTGCGGAGCGCCAGGAACGGTTACTGCTGGCCACTGGGCAGGTTGCTGCCCGGCAGGTTCGGGCGATGGAAAGGCTTGAATGTATCGCCGACGCAGAATTCCGCATCCATTCTCAATTCGGGGAAGATGGCATTATCGAATGGTTGGTCTCGCAACTGCCAAGCATACCACGCGTCTTTGTTGAGTTTGGAGTTGAAAACTATACCGAAGCGAATACGCGCTTTTTGGTGCGCCACAGGGGGTGGCGCGGTCTGATCATGGATGGGTCAGCCGCGAATATTGCGTATGTTCGGGCAGATCCAATCCACGTCTTCAATGACATAACGCCCGTTGAAGCCTTTATTACTGCGGAAAATATTGACACTCTGCTGATCGAACACGATCTGTCGGACGAAATTGGCATTCTTAGTGTCGATATTGACGGCAACGACTATTGGGTGCTGGATGCGATTAGCACCGTATCTCCGGCGATACTGATTGTTGAATACAACGCGATCTTTGGTGATTTGCATAACCTGACTGTCCCTTACGATCCGGGCTTCGAACGTTTCTCGGCACATTATTCAGGCCAGTATTATGGTGCATCTCTGGGTGCGTTAAAAATGCTGGCCGCTGCGAAAGGGTATCAATTTGTCGGAACAAACTCGGCCGGCGTGAACGCATTTTTTGTACGTGATGACCTCGCCTCACATATCACATCAAAACTTGATACATTTCGCGCATGGCCATCCCGGCACCGGGACTCGCGGGATGAGAATATGGCAATGTCCTTTTTTCGCGGGCTCGATCGTGCAGAACTTATTTTGGATAAGCCTGTTATCGATCTGTCGTCGGGCAAGACGCTGACCCTCCGAGACCTGGGCCCGCTTTACAGTGATCACTGGATAAGCGAAATGTAGAGACCTTAGCCAACCCTGGAACCGCTGACCTTAATTCAGATAGCTGGATCGCGTTACCTAAAAGTGTATTCCATGACAATTCATTAGGTAGATTTCAGTGTATTTAACTGTCTGCAGTCGGTCTTCGGAATCACGGCTTTCGGCGGTCGCGGTTTTGCTCAGCTCCGAAATGCTGCTAAAGGCGGCACGATGCCCGGAAACTTGTTTACTAGATAAGTTAAATCTTTGTCTTCAAGTGTGTAGGGGCCGGGACGTCCACAGGAGCTCACTCTTGTTTTCGTCACAACCCTCTGGCCTTTGGGTGCGCCTGTTTGCGTGTAGCCAGCCTTTGCCTGCATGTTCTGAGAATCGAACCATGTTTCAAAATCCACATACTTTTGTGAAAGCGTGGAAATTTGGGTTTTTTTGTTTGAGTATTTGTTGATTTGTAGGATTGTTGTGGGATGTGTTGAGATGAGATCGAGACGAGACCGCCAAATGGTCGTTCCTGATTTGTAACCGCTCCGGGATCGCAATCATCGTTAAACAGGATAGAAACAAATGCTGAATCCAAAGACGTCACAGACCGATGAAAGCACCGACCTGCTGTCTCATGCGGTAAAGATAGCCGACTTGGCCAGCGAAGCAGCGCGGGGGTATTTTCGTGGCGCGCTGGGGGTTGAGTTCAAGTCGGACGAAAGCCCGGTGACACAGGCCGACAAGGGTGTTGAAGCGCAGGTTCGCGCCTATCTTGGACAGCATTTCCCCGATCACGGCATCTTTGGCGAAGAACATGGGTTCGAGGGTCAGGATTGTCGCGAGGTTTGGATCATCGACCCGATCGATGGAACCCGGTCATTCCTGTCAGGGCATCCGCTGTTTGGATTTCTGTTGGGGCATCTGGTTGACGGAAAACCGGATATCGGTGTGATAGGCATGCCTGCGATAAATGAAGTATTTACCGGCGTTGTTGGCCGGGGCGCCACGTTGAATGGCCGTGAGATCACGGCTTCGGCCCAAACGCGGCTGGATCAGTCCATTCTTTTTGTAAACGAGGGGGACAAGATTTATCGCGATCACCCAGCGTTATTCGACAGGCTGATGCAGTCTGGACAGACCAGACGGTTCGCCTATGATTGCTACCCCCATGCCCTGCTGGCGGCGGGCCATGTGGATGCTGTGATCGACTATGACCTTCAGCCCTATGACTACCTGCCAGTGATGGCTGTGGTAGAAGCTGCGGGTGGGGTGATGACAGATTGGGAGGGTCGGCCGCTTGACCTGAACTCCGACGGCCGGGTGATTTCAGCGGCAACACCCGAACTGCACGGGGAAATGCTGGATTTGGTGAACGGGTAGGATCATGGCGATAGTAAGCTTTCTCATCAGCCTGGCCGGAGCCACGATGCTGCTGCTTTATGCAGTGCGGATGGTCCGCACAGGGATCGAGCGCAGCTATGGGGCTTCGTTCCAGCGCCTCATGACAGGCCAAAGCCATTATGCACAGGCGTCAATGGTCGGCATTGTAATGGCGGTGGTTCTGCAAAGCTCGGCAGCGGTTGCCCTTTTGACATCGGGTTTTGCTGCTGGGGGGTTCCTGACCTTTCCCACCGGCCTTGCAATCGTGCTGGGCGCTGATCTCGGTTCGGCGCTGATCATTCAGGTTTTGTCGTTCCAGCTGGGTTGGCTGATACCGTTGCTTCTGGCGGTTGGTGGGTATCTGTTTGTCAAGACCGAGGCCAAGAAGCCCCGGCAATTGGGGCGCATCCTGATGGGGATTGCGTTCATCCTTATCTCATTGCGCTTTTTGCGCGAAGCCATGGACCCGATCCGGGACAGTGCTTTTTTGCCTGCCGTCGCCGAGTATCTGGCGCGCGACTATATTACAGCGTTTCTGGTCGGCGGCGCGCTGGCCTTTGTCATGCATTCCTCGGTCGCGGCGATCCTGATGTGTGTGACGCTGGTCCAGATCGGCGCAATCCCGTTTGCCGCCGGGCTGTCGCTGGTATTGGGGGCCAATTTCGGTTCAGCTTTCATACCTGTTTGGCTGAGCAGGGGGATGGAAATGCCCGCCAGGCGCATACCCTTTGCCAACCTGGCCTTGCGCGGCAGCTGGGCGATAGTCACCCTTTTCGCGGCGACTGCGGCACTGCGTGCTGGTGTTCTGGGGGATTTGCAGGGCGGTCAGATGCTGGTCAATGCGCATCTGGCATTCAATGCCTCGTTGCTGTTGCTGGCACTGCCGTTCTGCGGGCGATTGCGTGCGCCGTTCGAGCAGTTTTTTCCGGACCCGAAATCTGCGAACGCGCTGGCCCAGGCAGGTCGCCCGGCCAGCGCGCTGGATGTGCGCACCGCCGGCAGCCCCTCCCAGGCGCTGTCCAGCCTCAAGCGTGAACTGCTGCGGATGAGCGATCTGGTCGAGTCGATGTTCCGCCCGTCACTGGAATTGTACCGCAGCGGCGACAAGGACCAGATACGCGCCGTGAGGGACATGGACGAAGATGTGAACGACTGCCTGTCGGGCATTCGAAAATTCGTGGCCGCCATTCCCGAGGAGACATTCGGAAAGCAGAACGCAAAAGTGGCACGCGACCTGATGGAATACGCAATCCGTCTGGAAACTGCGGGCGACGTTGTTGCCAAGCGGTTGACTGTTCTGGCGGGCGACATACGGAAAAAGGGCGCTTCATTTTCAAAAGAGGGCTGGTCGGAACTGGTTGAGATGCACGAAGGCATCCTGGCCAACCTCAAACTGGCCTCAAACGTTCTGATCTCGGACGATCTGGAAAGCGCCCGTCTGCTGAGCCTTGAGAAAACCGAAATCAAACGGGCCGAGCGCGACAGCCGCAAACGCCACCTCAAACGCCTACAGCACGGCAGTACGGAAAGCTTTGAGACCAGCGATATCCACCTGGAAACCCTGCGCGCGTTCCGTGAATTCAACAGCCACATCGCTGCGGTGGCCTATCCGATCCTGTATCGGAACGGGCAATTGCTGGAAACCCGCCTGATCGAAGAAATGCCGCACAAGGAACAGGACGAGGATACGGAGGTCTAGGTCCAACAGCACCGGCAGAGATCGGTTTCGTACGGATACGGTCTGTTACAGATTGTAACCGCTCGGGCCAGTTTCTGCCGCTTTTTCGCGTCGCCGTGCTGGACGCGGGATTAGAATAAGATAGCGTGTCGGCACTTGTTTCCGGGGGCTGTCCGTGCTGCGTTTCTTAATCTTCCTTCTGTGTCCGGTCGTGCTGGCGGCATGTGTTGACCGGACTGTATCCGAAACGCTTCCATCTGCATTGGAAATCGGAACTCCCGAAACGGTTTTTGCGGCCACGACGCGTGCGCGCGAGCCCGATGGCGCGTATGGATTCCGCCGCGCAGAACGCCTGCAATTTCTGGAAACCACCGTGTCGATACCACCGGGGCGTTCACCGGGAAGCCTTAAATTCTCCTATGCAAACCCTGACCCTAGAAAACAGTTCGTGCTGGCAGAGGTAGATCAGCTAAGCGGGCCGCAACAGCTGAAGGACAGGCTGAGTGGGGCTGACGAAGTCACGATTTTTGTGCACGGCTATAACTCCACTCAGACAGAGACATTGTTCCGGGCCGCTCAGCTGTCGCATGATATCGGTTTACCCGGTCAGATCCTTGTCTATTCATGGCCCAGCCGCGCGACAGGCTATGGTTATGCCTATGATCTGGACAGTATGTTGTTTGCCCGTGATGGGCTGGAAGAAACCATTCGTCTACTCAAATCCATGGGAGTCAAGCGAGTAGCCCTTGTGGCGCATTCAATGGGCGGCGCGCTGGCTATGGAGATGATACGGCAAACCGAACTGAAACAGCCGGGCTGGGCAAAGCGAAATCTGGAAGGCCTTATTCTGATATCGCCCGATCTGGATGTGGATGTTTTTCGGTCGCAGATGAACAGTATCAAGAATCCTCCTGATCCTTTTGTCCTGATGGTGTCCAAGAAAGACAAGGTCCTGAACGTCTCCGGCCGGTTGAGGGGAACCGCCGATGGTGAAAGGCTGGGCAATATCGGATCGGCCGAGAAGCTGTCAGATTATCCGATTGAAATCCTGGATACGACTGCCTTCAACAGCGATGCGGAATCCTCCCATTTTGTGGCTGCTACTTCTCCGGCCTTATTGACTATCCTCCGCTCTGTGCGCCGGGTCAGCGAAACATTTGGGCGCGATGACCGGCGCGGGATCGACATTCTCGTGCCGCCAAGCCAGCGCAATCCTGCTGGCGCCACAGAAATCGTGCTGACTGAAACCGGCCAGGCCCAGGTAAGTAATCCGTGACGCGGGTTTCCCTGCACCGATTTCTTGCGGACAACGCGACCTGGCTTGGGGCCGGCGTTCTGCTGACATTTCTGTCCAGTTTCGGGCAGACCTTTTTCATCTCGGTCTTTGCTGGTGAAATCCGCTCGGAATTTGGCCTCAGCCACGGCGCATGGGGTGGGCTGTACACGTTAGGCACGACCCTGTCCGCCGTCGCGATGATCTGGGCCGGAGGGTTGACGGATATCTTCCGCGTACGGGTTTTGGGCCCGGTTGTGCTGGCGGGACTGGCGTTGGCCGCGATTGCAATGGCGCTGAACACCTGGCTGCTGCTGTTGCCGTTGGTGATCTTTTTGTTGCGGTTATTTGGGCAGGGGATGAGCACGCATCTTGCCGTGGTCGCAATGGCGCGCTGGTTCACGGTTACGCGGGGCAAAGCGCTTTCCATAGCGTCCACCGGCTATGCGCTTGGCGAGGCGTTGCTGCCGCTGATCTTTGTTGGCGCCATGGTTTATCTGGATTGGCGTTGGCTGTGGGTTGCCGCGGCGGGCATCACGGCGCTGGGTATTCCGGTTCTGATGCGGCTGCTACGAGAAGAGAGAACTCCACAAAGCCTCGCCAACGCGTTTTCAGCATCGGGAATGCAGGGAAAACACTGGACCCGCCGGGACGCTCTGTTCCATCCACTTTTCTGGTTCATGGTGCCATCAGTGCTTGGGCCATCCGCATTTATCACCGCGTTTTTCTTTCATCAGGTTTATCTGGCTGATGCGAAGGGGTGGCAGCATATCCAGCTGGTGGCGCTATTTCCGATCTTTACCGGAATATCCCTGCTATCCATGTTTGCATCGGGCTGGGCGCTGGATAAATGGGGAACCGCCCGGATCATGCCCTACTATCAGCTTCCGATCGCACTTGGGTTCGTCATTCTGGGCACAACCAATTCAATCGGCGGCGCAACCCTTGGGCTGGTTTTCCTGGCTTTGACCGTTGGGGCAAACAGCACGTTGCCCAGCGCATTCTGGGCCGAATTCTACGGAACCCGACATATCGGTGCGATCAAGGCGATGGCCGCGGCTGTCATGGTTCTGGGATCGGCCATCGGCCCCGGCCTGACCGGCGTTCTGATTGACCTTGGCATTTCGCTGAACACACAGTTCATCTGGGTTGGGGTGTTTTTCGTGCTGGTTTGCGTTCTGGTCCGAACCGGCATTTCCCGCGCCCGTCGGACTTTTAGCGCATTCGCCTGAGATAGACGTAATAAGCGCCGTCGCCGCCATGGCTGATATGCGCTGGCGTGATCTGCATCACCGCCTGCGCCAACGGCGGTATGGACAGCCAGTGCGGCACCTGATTGCGCAGAATGCCGCGCGGGGTGGGGATCGGGCCGGGTTCGTCGCGGTCCTTGCCTTTGCCGGTTACCACCAGAACCAGTCGCTTACCTTGTGCCTGTGCGCTCAGAATAAAGCGGATCAACGCAGGATGGGCCGTATCAACCCGCATACCGTGAAGATCCAGCTTGCCTTCGGGCTTTAGCTTACCGCGTTTCATCCGGCCAAAAGCTTTGATATCCATCTGAACAGGCGCGGCACGCAGCGCATCCGTCACCGATGGCTTCAGATCGTTTGGCTTTGGTTTCGGCTGAAGGTTCTGACCAAGCTCAAACACCTCAAACCGGGGTTTTGGTGTTTTTCTGGGTCTGGGCTTCGGCAGGGTGGTCGGATGGACACTCTGCGGACTGTCCGGATGCAGCCGCTCGGCCTGTTTGGTGACCTTGCGCCATAGCTCGATCTCGTCGGTTGTCAGTTTGCGCCGTGTCATCAGAATTCATCCGGCAACAGGGCATAGGCGCGCTGAATAGGCAGCAACAGAACCATCCGACCCGGATCTTTCAGCCTGCCCGCAGCCTGCCCGGCCTCTTCACCGGTTCCGAAAAAGATGTCGGCGCGCTGCGCGCCTTTGATGGCCGCGCCCGTGTCCTGCGCGATCATAAGCCGTCGCAACGGGTTTTCACCGTCCTTTTCCACCCAAACAGGTGCGCCCAACGGTGTATAGGCGGGGTCTGCCGCAATCGAGCGCATTGTTGTGATCGACCGGTTCATCGCCCCCAAAGGTCCAAATTCAGGGGCAACGCGTGAGACTTCGCGAAAGAAAACGTATGACGGGTTGTGAAACAGCAACTCGGCACCGGCCTCGGGGTTTTTGCGCACCCAGGCACGGATCATCTGGGCGCTGACCTCATGCGCACCCAGAACCCCGCGTCGCACCAGCTCAACACCAATCGACCGATAGGGGTGACCATTCGCACCACCATATCCAACCCGCAGCGCACCACCATCCGACAATCGAATGCGCCCCGAGCCCTGAATTTGCAGAAAGAACAGCTCGACAGGGTCGTCGACCCACGCGATCTCTAGCCCGCGGCCCTGCATCACATCACCGGTCAGGATGTCACGACGGCTCAGCCATGGTCCTTCGGCACGGGCTTCGGGCGGCATCTTGTAGATCGGGTATTTGAAACGGTCTGTCCGGGTGCGCGCGCCGTCAAGCTCGGGTTCAAAATAGCCGGTAAACAGGCCCTCTTTGTCATCCTCGACCAGAACAGGGCGGAAGAATAACTCGAAAAAGGCGCGGGCGGCATCCGGTTCATATGTTCTGGCCACACCACACAAGGCGCGCCAATCCGGATCATCCAGATCACCGCACGTGTTCAGAAAAACGGAAAGGGCCGCGCCGTGGTCGTCCTCGGCCCAGCCCTGCAGATCGTCAAACGACAGTATGTATCGCGTTGCCTCGGCTTCGGCAGCGCTGGCGATGGTCATTGCACCCACCAGTAAAAGCGACCGAAGCGTTGCAATCATGCGTCCGTGGCGACAAGCAGCCAGTTCGGATCGTCCTTGCCCATGACGCGGGCAAAGGTCCAGCTGTCCTTCTGGCGCTTCACAGTATTCGGGTTGCCTTCGACAATATCGCCTCCGCGATCGCGCACGACCGAGGTCAGCTCCCCCACGAACTTCATCGTGATTTCGGCCTGGTTCGTATCCTTGTCGAATTTCACATCCGTCAGGGTGGTTTCCCGCACGCCGATGAATTCGGCCTCGATGGTCAGACCCTGATCTTCGCGTGCTGCCACGACCGAAACAAAAGTCTCAAACACTTCTTCCGACAGGAAAGGCTGGATTTCATCCAGATTGCCCCTTTCAAACCCCATCACGATCATCTCATACGCACCGCGCGCGCCCTGAACGAACTCACTGACCGAAAAACCGGGCTCGACACGTTTCATCGCAGCCAGAGTTTGCGCCTGTTCGCTGTCTTCGGCGACATGATCGGTAATGTCATGATCCGGGCCGCCATCGATCACCTCGAAACCGCGGCGCGATTTATGGGCTTCGGGCTGTTGCTGCACAGGCGGTTTTTCAAAGCCTTCACGCGTGCCCAATACGCTTTTGAGGCGCAGGATCAGGAAAATGGCAATTCCGGCCAGGACCAGGAGCTGGATCATAGGGTTGTCGCTCATTTCATTCTCTTTTCAACGCCGCGACTTTGTATACACGGCCTCATGCCACTATGTAGGTGACAGTGAGTGGCAAGTCCACAGCCCGGCCTAAGGGAAAGGATAACGCAAATGTATCTGTTCTTGGCATTTTTGTTGGTGCCCATAATCGAAATCGCGCTGTTTATTCAGGTTGGTGGTTTGATTGGGTTGTGGCCGACACTTGCCATCGTAGTGCTGACCGCGGTTCTGGGCACGGTTTTGGTACGGACACAAGGTCGCATGGCGCTTGGACAGCTGCAACGGTCCTTTGCCGAATTGGACGATCCGACCGAACCGCTGGCCCATGGGGCAATGATCCTGTTGTCGGGCGCTTTGTTGCTGACACCGGGCTTTTTCACTGATGCCGTTGGTTTTGCGTTGTTAGTTCCCGGTGTCCGCGTCGCCGTTTTCCGCTATCTGAAATCCAAGGTTACCGTGACCCAGTTCCAGATGGGGCCGGGCCCCGGATATCAAACCCGGGGGAACCCGTTCGATCAGGGCGATATCATCGATGGGGAATTCACCGAAGTTCGGCCAAAAAAAGACCCCTCGAAGCCTTCGAAATGGGTGGAAGGTCCCCACCAGCATTGAGGTGCCGCGCCCAACTTGCTAAGCAGTGGCGAATTTCATTTTTGGAGTAGATCCATGGCCGAAGAAAACGCTGCAGAAAACACTGCGGCCCAAGCCGCCCCGCAGGTTCAGATGCGTGTTCTGGGGCAGTTCATCCGCGATATGTCCTTTGAAAACGTGATGGCGCAAAAGGGCGTTTCCGGAGACGTACAACCCGAAATCGCCGTTCAGGTGAATCTGGACGCCAAAAAACGCGCGGCGGACCATCAGTTCGAAGTTTCGATCAAGCTGAACCTGACATCCAAAGCTAAAGGCATGGACGACATACTGTTCCTGTGCGAACTGGACTATTGCGGTATGTTCCACGTGGAAGGTGTGCCGGAAGATCAGCTGCACCCATTCCTGATGATCGAATGCCCGCGCATGTTGTTCCCGTTCCTGCGCCGCATCGTCAGCGACATCACTCGCGATGGCGGCTTCCCGCCGGTCAACCTGGACAATATCGATTTCGTCGCGCTCTATCGCAACGAGTTGATGCGCCGTCAGGCCGAACAGGCCCAAAAAGCCGACGCGTAAGATTTTGACCCGTGCCTGACCGGATCAGGCGCGGGTCCACAAGGCATTCTCGCCCAGTTTTTCAACGAAAGCTTCATGTGCTGCGCGTTCATCCTCGGTGATCCGGGATGGTAATGGCCTGCTGCGCGGTGTGGCTCGCCAATCATCGCTGCCTCCGTCCGCAGAAGATGTGGATGTCGACAGACCAAAATCAGGCTGCCGTCCACCGATCAATTCCAGATAAACCTCGGCCAGAATTTCCGAGTCGAGCAACGCGCCGTGCAGCACACGGTTCGAGTTGTCGATATTGAAGCGACGGCACAGCGCATCCAGTGACGCCGGAGAGCCGGGGAACCGTTTACGGGCAATTGCCAGTGTATCCAACGCCTGCTCCATCGGGATAAGCGGGGCACCCATCCATTTCAGCTCGGCATTCAGGAACTTCATGTCGAATGAGGCGTTGTGGATCACTAACCGCGCATCGCCAACAAATTCGCGAAACCCATGGCCAACCTTTGCAAAGACCGGCTTGTCTTTCAGCGTCACTTCGCCCTTTTCCGGCGGGCGCGGGGTGTCCAGCAGATCGGGACCAATACCATGCACGCCAAACGCCTCTTCCGGCATCGAGCGTTCAGGGTTGATATAGACGTGATAGGTTTCACCGGTGGCAACGTGGTTCCACAGCTCAACGGCGCCGATTTCCACGATCCGATCCCCGCTTTCGGGGTCAAACCCGGTGGTTTCGGTATCCAGTACAATCTCACGCATGTGCCATCCCCGCCCGTATCTGCCTGACCACATCCTGCACCTGCGCGCGGGCGTGGTCCAGAGTATCGGTCACGATCACAAAATCCGACCGCGCGCATTTTTCATCGTTTGGCATCTGCTTGGCGCGGATTTGCTCGAACTGCGCCTCGGTCATCGTGCCCCGTTCCATAACGCGTCGCTTTTGGTCTTCGGCCGGGACCGAAACGCAGGCCACCGCATCCATTGCTGCATCACCGCCCGTTTCAAACAAAAGCGGAATATCGAACACCAGGATGTCGCTTGTAGCGCTTTCGCGAAATTCTGCGCGGTCAGCAGCGACCAGTGGATGCACAATCGCCTCAATCGTTTTCAACGTGGCCGGGTCATCCGCGATAATCCGTTTCAACGCGTCTCGGCTGACCACCCCATCAAGTATCGCATCAGGAAAGGCTGCCCGCATTGGTTCAACCGCTGCTCCATCAATAGCATACAGCCGATGCACTGCCGCATCCGCATCCCACAATGCGCACCCTTCTTCAACGAACATCTGCGCTGTGGTGCTTTTCCCCATACCGATTGAGCCTGTCAGGCCAAGCGCAAAACTCATGCCAGGGCCGCCGCGCGCGTATCCGCGTCTACTTCGGGGCGGACCCCAAACCAGCGTTCAAACCCGGGAACGGCCTGATGCAGCAACATCCCGAGACCATCGACCGTGGTGCATCCGGCCTCCTCAGCAGTTTGCAGCAGGCGGGTTTTCAACGGAGCATAGACCAGGTCCGTTACCACGGCACCGGGCTGCAACCCATCCAACGGCACGCGCAGCTCTGGCTGGCCCTGCATCCCCAGTGAGGTCGTATTGACCACCAGTTCGGCATTTTCGATGACATTCCCCGCCTGAACCCAATCGACCACGCGAATGCGTTGGCCGAACTCTTCCTTCAGATGATCCGCGCGGGCGCGGGTTCGGTTGGTCAGCAGGATTTCCGGCACCCCGGCATCAGACAAGGCCTGCAAAACGGCACGGGCAGCACCCCCGGCACCAAACACAACCGCCGGGCCATCTTTCGCATTCCAGTCAGGTGCGCCACTGCGCAGGTTTTCCATAAACCCGTACCCGTCGGTGTTATCTGCATGTATCGAACCATCAGTTCGGAACACCAGTGTATTTGCAGCACCGATCACGGTTGCACGGTCAGAAACGTGATCTGCGATCTTCAACGCCGCTTCTTTGTGCGGAACGGTCACGTTGGCCCCGACAAAGCCCGCTTTGGGCAGGGCTCGCAGCACAGTCTCCAGATCAGCAGAGGCGACGTCCATCGGGATATAATGCCCGGCAAGCCCATAGGTCTTTAACCAATGGCCGTGCAGCTTGGGAGAGCGCGAATGCCCGATGGGATGCCCAATCACTCCGGCCAAAGGAACCCGATTGTCCGTCATTGCTCGATCATCCCTTTGACAGCCAGAAAGTTGAGAAGCTCTAACAGGGGCATACCCAAAACGTTAAAATAGTCGCCGTCAATGGTGGCGAACAGGCGAACGCCTTCTTCTTCCAGCTTGTAGGCTCCGACGGCATGGCGAATGCTGTCCCAGTTCCGCGCAACATAGTCTTTCAGATAGGCATCGGAACTGGCCCGCATCCGCAAACGCACTTGCCCTACATGCCTCCAGATCGGCTCACCGTCCTGATAGATCACAGCTGCGGACAAAAGCATGTGCCGCTTGCCGCGCATGGCTTTCAGTTGGGCCAGCGCCTGTTCCGGGGTTTCGGGCTTTGACAGCAGCTGCCCTTCGAAATCCAGCACCTGATCACACCCGATCACCATGGCGCCGGGGTTCTTGTCGCTGACCTTACGCGCTTTGATCTCAGCCAGCGTATCAGCAATATCGCGTGGTGAGGCATCCTCTGCCAGCAACGCCCTTTTGACCGCCTCTTCATCCACGCGCGCCGTTTGAACCGCAAACGGCACACCTGCGTTCCTGAGCAATTGCGCGCGAATAACGGATCCCGAAGCCAGAAGAATGGGGACAGACATGTGGAAAACCCCGTGTGCAAATCGATGAGAGTTCTGGGGTGTTTTGTATGGTTTTCCGGTTGACACGCAACCCTGGGAATTTTGTGGCAAAGATCCCCGAGTCGCTCAAATCTCATCCTGTTGGGACAAGGATAACTCCAACTCTTGGGATAACAGATCTATCCAGCGATACCCATCGGGTTATCCACAGATCAAGTATGGCAGAACCATTGTAAATATTTGATTTTTATATTAATTTCCCACTATCAACAGAATCACTGGCGATCTCAGATATTCTGTCCCCTTGGGGAAAACGCTAGGGTAAAAAAGTAATCCACGGATTTTTGGCACCCTACAAAACCATCATCCTTTTTCTTTTCTTATTTTTTTATTAGGGAGAGTTCCGAACAACGTTCGGAGCCGGCATGACAGACCTTCTTTTCACGATTTACCCGTGGGTGAAGTCATTACATATCATGGCCGTGATCTCATGGATGGCGGGCTTGTTCTATTTACCAAGACTGTTTGTTTATCATGTCGAAAAAGCGCAGGCCTTAGAGGGTGCGCAAGACATCTTCTTTGAAATGGAAGACAAGCTGCTGCGGGTGATCATGCGCCCCGCGATGGTTGTAACCTGGGTATGCGGGCTGATCATGGTGTTCACACCGGGGATCGTCGGATGGGATTTTGCATGGCCCTGGGTCAAAGGTGCGGGCGTGATCGCGATGACCTGGTTCCACCATTGGCTTATGGCCCGAAGGAAGGATTTCCTGGCAGGCCAGAATAAGCTCACTGGGCGGCAGTATCGCATGATGAACGAGGTTCCGACCATTCTGATGGTTGCCATCGTTCTGGCGGTCATTCTGAAGTTCTGAACGCCTGTTTGACTCCGAACGGCGCTGCGCTTATGTAGATCACAACACGCCCGTCCGGGCGGCGTATTTTCCGTACTGAAATTCCACTTCAAGCCGCGTTCTCAGCGGTGAAGGTATGTATCATGTCCAATGAATCCCTGAATCTGGCCGACCTGAAAGCCAAAAGCCCCAAAGACCTTCTGGCCATGGCCGAAGAGCTGGAGATCGAAAACGCCTCGACCATGCGCAAGGGCGAAATGATGTTCCAGATTCTGCGCGAACGTGCCGATGATGGCTGGACCGTCGGCGGTGATGGCGTACTGGAAGTGCTACAGGACGGGTTCGGCTTTCTGCGCTCGCCCGAGGCGAACTATCTGCCGGGTCCTGACGATATCTATGTCTCGCCCGATATGATCCGTCTGCACTCATTGCGGACCGGGGACACGGTCGAGGGCGAGATCAAGGCGCCGGATGAGAATGAGCGTTATTTCGCGCTAACCAAAGTCACCATGATCAACTTTGAAGATCCCGAAAAGGCCAAGCACAAGATCCTGTTCGACAACCTGACGCCTCTGTACCCGGATGAGCGTCTGAAGATGGAAATCGAAGACCCCACCATCAAGGATAAGTCAGCGCGCGTGATCGATCTGGTTGCGCCGATCGGTAAAGGTCAGCGTTCATTGATCGTGGCACCGCCGCGGACCGGTAAAACCGTGATCCTGCAGAACATCGCGCATTCGATCGAACAGAACCACCCGGAGTGTTATCTGATCGTCCTGCTGATCGACGAACGCCCGGAAGAAGTGACCGACATGCAGCGCTCGGTTAAGGGTGAGGTTGTGTCGTCAACCTTCGATGAGCCCGCAACGCGTCACGTGGCCGTGTCGGAGATGGTCATTGAAAAGGCCAAGCGTTTGGTCGAACATAAACGAGATGTTGTTATTCTTCTCGACTCGATCACAAGACTTGGTAGGGCGTTTAACACCGTTGTTCCGTCCTCGGGTAAAGTTCTGACCGGTGGTGTGGATGCGAATGCGTTGCAGCGGCCCAAGCGTTTCTTCGGTGCGGCCCGGAATATTGAAGAGGGCGGATCGCTGACCATTATCGCCACCGCACTGATCGATACCGGCAGCCGGATGGACGAGGTGATCTTTGAAGAATTCAAAGGTACAGGTAACTCGGAAATCGTTCTGGACCGCAAGATTGCAGACAAACGCGTGTTCCCGGCGATCGACATCCTCAAATCCGGTACTCGGAAAGAGGACCTGCTGGTCGACAAGGGCGATCTGGCCAAGACCTTCGTTCTGCGCCGTATCCTCAATCCGATGGGCACCACCGACGCAATCGAGTTCTTGTTGTCGAAGTTGAAACAGACGAAGACAAACGGCGAGTTCTTCGATTCGATGAACACCTGACACAGGTCTTAGACCCCAGCGAGGCCTTCGAATGGATACGATATTCGCCTTGGCCAGCGCGCAAGGCAAAGCAGGGGTGGCGGTCATTCGCCTCTCTGGCCCCGAAGCACATTCCGCAGCCGCATGTCTGTGCGACACGGAACTGCCCAAGCGGGGAATGGTTTTGCGCATCCTGCGGGACCAGGATGGATCACGACTGGATGATGGTCTGGTTCTGACCTTTCAGGCACCGGCAAGTTTCACCGGTGAAGACGTGGCAGAACTTCAGATCCATGGCAGCACGGCCTCGGTCAATGCGGTTCTGCGCTGTTTGTCGAACACCGATGGTCTACGACTGGCGGACCCGGGTGAGTTCACACGCCGGGCCCTTGAAAATGGTAAGATGGATTTGACACAGGTCGAAGGCCTGGCAGACCTGATTGACGCGGAAACCGAGGCACAGCGTAAGCAGGCCCAAACCATTCTGGCCGGTGAGCTTGGCACGCTGGCCGAGCGCTGGCGGCGCGATTTGATCCGCGCGGCATCGTTGCTGGAAGCGGTCATAGATTTCGCTGATGAAGACGTCCCCACTGACGTCACGCCGGAAGTCCGTAGTTTGACAAGCGGAGTTCTGGCAGATCTTCGTCGAGAAGCTGATGGGGTGAAAATCGCCGAGCGTATTCGTACCGGATTTGAGGTGGCTATTGTCGGCCTTCCTAATGCAGGTAAATCAACCCTGCTGAACGCGCTTGCGGGGCGCGAGGCTGCGATTACTTCGGAATACGCAGGCACGACCCGGGACGTGATTGAGGTTCGAATGGATCTGGCTGGTTTGCCGGTGACATTGCTGGATACGGCCGGGTTGCGGGATACTGAAGATCACGTCGAAAATCTTGGGATCGAGCTGGCTCGAAAACGGGCAGATGCGGCGGACCTGCGTGTTTTCCTGGCCGAAGCACCGGAAGATCTGGGTGTGGCCATGCAGGACGGCGATATCCACGTTCTACCCAAAGCGGACCTGCGTGTGGGTACAACTGAGGGTGTTTCGGGAAAGACAGGACAGGGGATTGACGCGCTTGTAGACCAGATTTCGTGGGTCTTGAGTGATAGAACCACAACACATGGTATTGCCACGCGTGAACGCCACCGCGCTGCGATGAATAAGGCATCGGATTCACTTGCTGCTGCGATCACGGTTCTGGAATCAGGCCCGGACCTGTATGATATCGCTGCGGAGGAGTTAAGAACCGCCATACGGGCACTTGAATCTCTGGTTGGCAGAATAGATGTCGAAACACTGTTGGATGAAATCTTCTCCAGCTTTTGTTTGGGAAAATAAGGATTGTTTCACGTGAAACATTCAAACATTGATGTCATCGTGGTTGGGGCTGGTCATGCCGGTACGGAGGCTGCGCACGCCGCTGCCAGGATGGGTGCGAAAACCGCTTTGGTGACATTATCCGCGACCGATATCGGTGTCATGTCCTGTAACCCGGCCATCGGCGGGTTGGGGAAGGGACATCTGGTACGAGAGATTGACGCGCTAGATGGTGTAATGGGCCGTGTCGCTGACCAGGCTGGTATCCAGTTCCGACTGCTGAACCGGAGAAAAGGTCCGGCTGTTCAGGGTCCCAGAACGCAGGCTGATCGCGCCTTGTACCGGGCGGCGATGCAAAACGAAATCAGCAATCGGGAAAACCTGTCCGTTATCGTTGGGGAGGTTGTAGATTTTCTGATGGACGGACACCGTGTCGCCGGTGTCGTGCTCGGAGATGGGTCGGAAGTGATCGCCAAAGCCGTTGTTCTGACTTCCGGAACCTTCCTGCGCGGCGTCATCCATATCGGCGACGTGTCACGGGCTGGTGGGCGGATGGGAGATTGCCCGTCAATAAAACTGGCCGAGAGGTTGGATAGCTATAACCTTCCGCTGGGACGCTTGAAAACCGGCACACCGCCGCGTCTGGATGGGCGCACGATCAACTGGTCGGGTTTGGAAAAACAAGACGGGGATGAGGACCCGACCTTGTTTTCTTTCCTGTCAACATCGGTTGTCGCGCCTCAGATTTCCTGCGGTATTACACACACCAATGCAAAGACGCATGAAATCATCGAAGCAAACCTCTCAAAATCGGCGATGTATGGTGGCCATATCGATGGCATAGGTCCAAGATACTGCCCTTCGATCGAAGACAAGATTGTGCGCTTTGCAGATAAGGACTCGCATCAGGTTTTCCTTGAGCCCGAAGGCGTAAATGACCACACGATTTACCCCAACGGTATTTCAACGTCACTGCCTCAGGACGTGCAGTTGGAATATGTTCGGTCGATCAAAGGGCTTGAAAAGGCGAATATTCTGCAACCGGGCTATGCGATTGAATATGATTATGTGGACCCTCGTATCTTAACCGCGTCCTTGTCGCTACCCGACGTTCCGGGACTATATCTGGCAGGGCAGATCAACGGAACCACAGGATATGAGGAAGCCGCAGCACAAGGGATGGTCGCCGGCCTCAATGCGGCGCTGGATGTACTGGGCCGCGAACCGGTCATTTTCACCAGATCAGACAGCTATATCGGCGTGATGATAGACGACCTGACGACCCGTGGTGTGGCAGAGCCCTATCGAATGTTTACCTCCAGAGCTGAATTCCGTCTGTCTTTGCGGGCAGACAATGCCGATCAACGGTTGACACCGATTGGGTTGGAACTTGGTTGTGTCGGAGAGAAGCGACAGGCATATTTTGAAAAGAAAATGAGCCAGCTTGATGCGGCGAAATCCAAGTTGACCGCACGCACATACACACCCAAGGAAGTTCTTTCGGCTGGGATCAACGTCAACCAGGATGGAAACCGCCGAGATGGAATGGCGATTCTGGCATTTCCGGATACATCCTTCGAGGACTTATTCCCTCTGATACCTGATCTACAAGATGTTGATGTGGCGATCCGGCTTCAAATCGAACGCGACGCGCTTTACGCAAACTATATCGATCGGCAAAAGCGCGATGTTGAGGCCATGAAGCGGGATGAATCCTATGTTATCCCACGTGAGTTTGACTATTTTGGCTTGGACGGGCTGTCTTCTGAGATGAAGCAAAAACTGTCGCAGGCCAAGCCGTCGAACATAGCGCAAGCAAGCCGTGTCGAAGGTGTTACTCCGGCTGCCCTGACCCTTGTTCTGGCGAAATTGCGCCGGGATCAACGAGCACGTCAGGCATGACGGTCGATTATTCCAAGTTTGATGGCTTGAATGTTTCACGTGAAACATTTGAGCGTCTGAAAATCTATGTTGATCTGGTGAACCACTGGAACCCCAGGATAAATCTTGTTTCGCGCAATAGCCTGGAATTCATTTGGGATCGGCATATTCTGGATTCTGTCCAGGTTTTTCGATGCGCTGAAACGTTTGACACCTGGGTGGACCTTGGCAGTGGCGGCGGGTTCCCCGGGATGGTGTGCGCCATTATTGCGGCCGAGGAAGTTCCGGCCGCCAGTTTCTCTCTTGTGGAAAGCGACCAGCGAAAATCGGCATTTCTGCGTAACGTTGCCCGTGAATGTGGCGTGTCGTGTAAAGTGATTTCCAAGCGGATTGAGGTGGTTGAACCCCTCGGCGCAAACATCGTTTCGGCGCGCGCGCTGGCGGATTTGCGTACATTGTTATCATTTTGTGACAGACATTTAGGTGAAAACGGGACCGCGCTGTTGCCCAAAGGTGCAAACTGGAAAAAAGAGCTGGATGAGGCGCGTGAGGAATGGAATTTCGATGCTGAGGCCATTACAAGTTTAACTGAACCTCAGGCCGTTATCCTTAAGATCAAAGGAGTATCACGTGGTTGATCTGTCTCGACCGTCCGGACCCCGGATAATAGCGGTTGCCAATCAGAAGGGCGGAGTAGGGAAAACAACCACAGCGATCAACCTGGCGGCCGGACTGGCCGAAGCTGGTTGCAGGGTATTGGTGGTTGACCTCGATCCACAAGGGAACGCATCCACCGGATTAGGGGTCGAAGATCGGGATTGGACCACTTATGACCTCATTCTGGACGACGCGCCTTTGGAGGCAGTGGTTCAGGAGACGGAGATCGAGAACCTTTTGGTTGTCCCTGCAACGGTTGACCTGAGCTCGGCGGATATCGAGCTGATTTCCAACGAAAAACGCAGCTATCTTTTGCATGATGCGCTGCGTCAGACGGCGGTGGACGCGTTTGAGCTGGATTTCATCCTGATTGATTGCCCGCCGTCACTGAACCTCTTGACGGTAAACGCGATGGTTGCCGCCCATTCTGTCCTTGTGCCGCTGCAAAGTGAGTTCTTTGCGCTGGAGGGCCTTTCGCAATTGATGCTGACGATTCGGGAGGTCCGGCAAACCGCGAATCCAGACCTGAGAATCGAAGGTGTTGTGTTGACCATGTATGACAACCGCAACAACTTGTCCCGTCAGGTCGAAAAGGATGCGCGTGACAATTTGGGCGAGATGGTTTTTAAAACAAAGATACCCAGGAATGTGCGGGTCAGCGAGGCGCCATCCTATGCGCTGCCGGTATTGCAGTATGACTCGGGATCACTTGGTGCGATGGCGTATCGGCATCTGGCCCGTGAGATCATGCATAAGAACAACAAGACCGCAGCATGAGCGGTGGAGAGGAGGCCGACATGAGCACCAGGAAAGCGAAATCCAGAGGGTTGGGCCGCGGATTATCCGCACTCATGGCGGACGTTAATCCAGAGGCGGGTAACCGCATACCATCTGACGTGCGCAGACCTGATCTGAAGGTTCCGATTGAAAAGCTGAAGGCAAACCCAAATCAGCCGCGACGCACATTTCAGCCCGAACAATTGGATGAGCTTGCCGCGTCGGTTCGGGAAAAAGGTATCATCCAACCCTTGATCGTACGTCCAACAGGGGTCGGAGAATACGAAATCGTCGCTGGTGAACGCCGGTGGCGGGCTGCTCAGATGGCGCAGCTGCACGAGATCCCTGTGATTGTGCGCGAATTCGATGATACCGAGGTACTGGAAGTTGCGATCATCGAAAACATCCAGCGCGCTGATCTGAACGCGGTGGAAGAGGCTGCCGGATACAGGCAGTTGATGGATCGCTTTGGCCACACGCAGGAAAAGCTTGCTGAGGCTTTGGGGAAAAGCCGCAGCCATATTGCGAACCTGTTGCGGCTTTTGTCTCTGCCAATTGACGTGCAAACTCTTGTTATCGAAGGGAAATTATCGGCTGGTCATGCGCGTGCACTGATTACGGCGGATAATCCCTCGGAATTGGCAAAGCAGATCGTCAAGGATGGTCTGTCTGTGCGCGCGACCGAAGCGCTGGTCAAGAAACAGCAGCAGGGCGACACTGCACGACCTGCTCCCAGATCCAGGAATCTGGATGCCGGAAAAGATGCTGATACACGCGCGCTGGAAAAAGACCTGTCTGCGATTCTGGCAATGAATGTATCAATCAACCACAAGGCGGGAACAGAATCCGGTCAGGTTGTTCTGACATATGAAAACCTGGATCAGCTTGACGATCTTTGTGCAAAGCTCAGCCGTTAGGGCGGGTCCAGATAAATATCAGGACGCCGCCCAGAACAATGACCTGAAGGATCAGCACGAAGGGCGGAACGGATAGGAGCAAAGACACCCCTAAAACGGCGGCGACCGATAAGGTTGCTGCCTTTTTTGCGGCCGGGCGTATTGCGCCCGAACTCTGCCAATCCAGTATCATTGGCCCGAAAATCCGGTGCGACAGAAGCCAGTTGTGCAACCGTGAAGAGGATCGCGCAAAGAAAAACGCTGCCAGCAACAAAAACGGAACCGTTGGAAGAAGAGGCAGAACAACCCCAATCGCGGCCATCGCAACGCAAAGCAATCCCAGCCCCGCCCAAAGATACTGCATATCTAGCCCATCAATTCCCGGATTACAGCATTCAGCACGGCGCGCCCCGCTGGTGTTGCTCTGAGCCTGTTGTTATCACGTTCAATCATATTAATGCCGACCAGATGGTCCACGGTTTCGTCTGGAAGTGGACGGCCCGACAGGGCCTCCCACCTATCTACATCTAGTCCTTCTGAAATCCTCATGCCCATCATAAGGTATTCGTTCGCCTGATCTTCAAGCGAAAGGACATAGCGTTTCTTTTCTCCGCAACCCTTCGTGGCGGCGTCAAGCCAACGTTGCGGGTTCAGATGGGTCTCGGTCGCGTGTTTTTGACCATCCACAGTAATCCGCCCATGAGCGCCGGGGCCAATGCCGACATAATCCCCATAACGCCAATAGACCAGATTGTGCTGCGACTCTGCACCGGGGCGGGCGTGGTTGGACACCTCATAGGCGGGCAGGCCGTGTTTCTCGCAAATCTCTTGTGTTGCAAGGTACATGTCGGCCGCACTGTCATCTTCGGGCAAGCCGCGCAGTTTTCCGACAGCATAACGATCGCCAAAAGCGGTGCCATCTTCGATTGTCAGTTGATACAGCGACAGGTGATCCACGGCCATGGACAAAGCTTCGTTCAACTCGGCCCGCCAGGCATCCAGCGTTTGGTGCTGTCTGGCATAGATCAGGTCAAAGCTGACCCGTTCAAAACAATCACGGGCGATGTCAAAGGCAGCGCGGGCCTCGGCCACAGTGTGAATCCGCCCCAAGCGGCGCAGGTCTTCGTCGTTGAGCGCCTGCACGCCCATCGATATCCGGTTGACACCTGCATCACGATAGGCCGCGAACCGCCCGGCCTCGACCGATCCGGGATTTGCCTCCAGCGTGATTTCCATGGTGTTGGAAGGGCGCCAGAGCGCACGGGCCTCACCAATCACGGCAGCAACGGTTTCCGGGTCCATCAGCGACGGGGTTCCACCGCCGAAAAAGATCGTGTTGAGCACTCGATCCGGGGTTTCGACGGCCGAGCGCCGCAATTCGCTCAGATAGGCGTCACGCCATTGTTTTTGATCGATATTCTTGGAAACATGGCTGTTGAAGTCGCAATAGGGGCATTTGGCCTCGCAAAAGGGCCAATGTACGTACAGGCCAAAGCCCCCGTTGCGCCAATCATCCGCCAAAGCAGCCTTTCACGAACTTCTCAACCGCGCGACCGCGATGGCTGATCTTGTTCTTTTCCCAGCGATCCATCTCGGCAAAGGTAATGTCGTATCCTTCGGGAACAAACATCGGGTCATAGCCGAATCCACCTTCGCCGCGGATGGGCCAGACCAAATGACCGGGGGCAATGCCTTCAAACACCTCATCATGCCCATCAGGCCAGGCCAGCACCAGTGTGCTTCGGAATTGCGCTGTGCGGGGATGGGGGGCGTTCTTTGCCTCTAGCTCAGTATGGGCGCGGGTCATCGCCATCAGGAAGTCGCGCCCATTGGCGGTTTCGGCCCAATCCGCGGTATAAACACCCGGCGCGCCGTCCAGCGCGTCGATGGTGATTCCGGAATCGTCTGACAGGGCAGGCAGCCCGGTGGCCTTTGCGGCGGCGTGGGCCTTGATCCGGGCATTGCCGACAAAGGTGTCCTCGGTCTCTTCCGGTTCGGGCAGGTCCATGTCCGCCGCACCTACAACCGTCACGCCAAAAGGTTCGAGGAGATGCGCCATCTCCTCAAGCTTGCCTTTGTTGTGGGTCGCGACCAGCAGCCTGTCGCTGTCAAACTTACGGGTCATGCGGTGGCGGCTTTCTGGGCAGCGGCCAGCTCGGCAACGCCTTTTTCCGCCAGATCCACTAGCTGATCCATCTGGGCGCGGCTGAAAACAGAACCTTCGGCGCTCATCTGGACTTCGATCAGTTTACCTGACCCGGTCATGATAAAGTTGCCGTCGACACCGGCCTCGCTGTCTTCCGGATAGTCAAGGTCCAGCACAGGCTGGCCCGCATAGATCCCGCAGGACACGGCGGCGACCGGATCAACCAGCGGATCTGAAATCACGTCACCTGCTTTCATCAGCTTGTTGACGGCCAATCGCAGCGCAACCCAGCCGCCGGTGATCGAGGCACAGCGGGTGCCGCCATCGGCCTGGATCACATCGCAATCAACGGTGATCTGCCGTTCGCCAAGTGCAACCCGGTCGACGCCTGCCCGCAGGGCGCGACCGATCAGGCGTTGGATTTCCACTGTCCGCCCGCCTTGCTTGCCCGAGGCCGCTTCACGCCGCATCCGGGTGTTGGTGGCGCGGGGCAGCATACCGTATTCGGCGGTGACCCAGCCTAGCCCCGAACCCTTGATGAAAGGGGGTACCCGATCTTCGATCGTGGCGGTGCACAGCACATGGGTGTCGCCCATCTTGATCAGGCAGGAACCTTCGGCATGTTTGGTGAACCCCGTTTCAATTGAAACGGCGCGCATTTCACTTAAGTCTCTTCCAGAGGGTCGCATGGGAAATCCTTTGTTTGCTGGGTTGGGGATACCGCCCCGCAGCGTTACGATGCAACCCCGATTGACCTTTCATTTGCCTGCTATTTAATGATGAACCAGCAGGGGAAAACGCATGAGTGAAGCGAGCAAAATTCTGGACGAGATGAACGACCGGTCACGCGAGGTGTTCCGGTTGATCGTCGAAAGTTATCTGGAAAGCGGAGAGCCGGTTGGAAGCCGCACCCTGACACGTACCCTGTCTGAAAAAGTCAGTGCCGCAACCGTGCGCAATGTGATGCAGGACCTGGAGTTTCTGGGCCTTCTGGACAGCCCGCATATCAGCGCGGGCCGGGTACCGACGCAGCAAGGTCTGCGGATGTTCGTGGACGGTTTGCTTGAGGTTGGCGATCTGGGCGTCGACGACAAGCAAAAACTGGAAGAGACTTTAGGCTCTAACACGGGTGATGTTGGCGGAATGTTGGATCGGGTCGGGTCAGCTCTGTCACACGTGACACAAGGTGCGTCGCTGGTTCTTACGCCTAAGCATGAAGCCGAAATAAAACATATCGAATTTGTCTCTTTGGGGCATGACAAGGCTTTGGTGGTGCTGGTTTTTTCTGACGGCCATGTCGAAAACCGCCTGTTCACACCACCGCCCGGCCAGACGCCCAGTTCGATGCGCGAGGCTGCGAATTTTCTGAATGCGCTGATTGAGGGGCGCACACTCAGTGAAGTGCGCCGTCAGATGCAGAAACAGATTCAGGCACGCAAGCAGGAAATAGATGCGCTGGCGCGCGAGCTGGTCGAAAGCGGGCTGGCGGCCTGGGACGGAGACGGAGCCGACTCGGCCCGTTTGATCGTGCGGGGGCGGGCGAATCTGTTGAACGAACCCGGTCAGGCCGGAGAGTTGGAGCGTATTCGCAGCCTGTTTGATGATCTGGAGCGCAAGCGCGACATCGCGGATTTCCTCGAATTGACGGAAGGCGGCGAGGGTGTGCGCATTTTTATTGGGTCTGAGAACAAACTTTTCTCACTTTCGGGTTCCTCTTTGGTGGTGTCTCCATATATGAACGCTGATCGAAAGATAATCGGTGCGGTCGGGGTCATCGGACCCACGCGTCTGAATTATGGACGGATCGTGCCGATCGTGGATTATACGGCGCAACTGGTCGGCAAGCTGATATCCGACCGGAGCTAGAGGGTAAGAGATGGCAGAGCCCAAGAACGAAGATTTTCTGGACGATATCATGGCGGCAGAAGCGGAAGAGCTGGCCGAGGAGTTTGCTGAGATCAGTGACGAGGCGTTGGAGCTGGACGAGCTGCGCGCTGAGCGGGATGAGTATAAAGACAAATTCATGCGCGCGCTTGCTGACGCCGAGAACGCGCGCAAACGCGGTGACAAGGCGCGCCGCGATGCCGAACAGTATGGCGGTTCCAAGCTGGCCCGTGATATGCTGCCCGTCTACGACAACATGAAGCGCGCGCTCGAGGCCGCGACCGACGAGCAGAAAGAGGTTGCCGCTGGACTGCTGGAAGGCGTCGAACTGACCATGCGTGCCCTGAAGGATGTGTTCCAGAAACACGGGATCGAAGTGATTACACCCCAGGTTGGCGACCGGTTTGATCCGAATGTGCACGAAGCAATGTTCGAGGCCCCGGTCCCGGGCACGCGGGCAGGGGACATCATCCAGGTGTCCGCCGAAGGTTTCATGCTGCACGACCGACTGTTGCGTCCGGCTCAGGTCGGGGTCTCTTCAACGCCAGCAAGCTGATTGGCTTTTCAAAGCCAAGCCTTCGGCGAGAGTATTTTTGAAAAGATGAAGGGCGGTCAGGATCTGGCCGCCTCTTTCAATTTGTAGATCAGATCCAACGCCTCGCGCGGGGTCAGTTCGTCGGGCAGGACACCCTCCAGCATCTCGGTCACTGGCGAGGTTTTCGGTGCGGGCGGGGGTGGCGGCGCGGCTGCCGAGAACAGCGGCAGGTCGTCAATCAGCGCCTTTTGCTTGCCGCCTTCGCGTTCGGTTTTTTCAAGCTGGTCCAGAACCACCCGGGCACGTTCGACGACAGAAGCGGGTAAACCGGCCAGCTGCGCAACCTGCACCCCATAAGACCGATCAGCCGCGCCCTTGTGAACCTCGTGCAGGAAGATGACTTCGCCATCCCACTCTTTGACCGCTACGGTGGCGTTATCGACACCTTCGAGTTTGCCAGCCAAAGCCGTAAGCTCATGATAATGCGTGGCAAACAATGCGCGACATTTGTTGGCCGCGTGCAGGTGTTCCAATGTGGCCCAGGCGATGGACAGGCCGTCATAGGTGGCGGTGCCACGACCGATTTCGTCCAGGATCACCAATGCGCGGTCATCGGCCTGATTCAGAATGGAGGCGGTTTCGACCATCTCGACCATGAAGGTCGACCGCCCCCGCGCCAGATCGTCCGAGGCTCCGACGCGGCTGAACAGCTGACTGACGACGCCAATATGCGCCTCTTCGGCCGGAACATAGCTGCCCATTTGGGCAAGTAGTGCGATCAGGGCGTTCTGGCGCAGAAAGGTTGACTTACCGGCCATGTTCGGACCCGTCAGTAACCATATCGCTGCGCCGTTTTCGACGGTCAGATCGCAATCATTGGAAATGAATGCATCGCCGCTTTGCCGCCGGAGGGCGTGTTCCACAACCGGGTGTCGACCGCCCTGCACATTGAATGCGCGAGAGGCATCAACCCTTGGACGGCACCAGTTTTCACCCCGCGCAAGATCAGCCAGAGCGGTCGTCAGGTCCAGTTCGGCAAGCCCGCGGGCGGCTTGATTCAATCGGGAAGCGAGGTCCAAAATAGCGCCGGAAAGCCTTTGATAGAGCCGCTTTTCAATCTCCAGCGCCAGATTTCCGGCGTTCAGGATACGCGTTTCGATCTCGGACAGTTCGACGGTTGTAAACCGCACCTGATTAGCTGTCGTCTGGCGATGGATGTAGGTTTCGCTAAAGGGTGGGTTCAGCATCTTTTCGGCATGGGTGGCCGTGGTTTCGATGAAGTAGCCCAGCACGTTGTTGTGCTTAATTTTCAGCGAGGTGATGCCGGTGTGTTCGACATATTTTCGTTGAAACCCGGCGATGACGGACCGGCCTTCGTCGCGCAGGGTGCGGGCCTCGTCCAGTTCAGCGTCAAAACCTGGCGCGATAAAGCCTCCGTCGCGGGTCAGAAGCGGGGGTTCGGCCACCAGCGCCTCGTCCAGTAAAGTCAGCAAGTCATCGAAACCAACGAGGTTCTGAAGCGCGGTTGCCAGCAACACCGGCAAATCCTGATCCGCGCAGATTTCGGCAATCGTGACTGCCTGTGTCAAACCATTGCGAATGGCTGTCAGATCACGAGGTCCGCCGCGCTCGAGCGACAAACGCGACAGGGCGCGGTCCAGATCCGGGGTTTTGCGCAAGGCTTCGCGCAGATCAGACGCGATCAGGCTGTCACCAGCGGCGAAACTGACTGCATCAAGCCGGGCATGGATCACATCCAGATTTCGAGAAGGGCTTGAAAGCCGCTGTTCCAGCAATCGCGCGCCACCGGGGGTAACGGTCCGGTCTACGACAGAAAGAAGCGACCCTGCGCGCCCGCCGGACAGCGAGCGGGTCAGCTCCAGATTGCGACGTGTGGCGGCGTCGATCTGAACGACTCGATCCTCAGATTCTTTCAGCGGCGTTTGCAGCAGGGGCAGTTTGCCCTTTTGCGTAATCTCCAGATAGTCGATCAGCGCGCCCATCGCGGACACTTCGGCGCGGCCGAAATTGCCGAACGCGTCCAAGGCGCCCACGTGAAACAGCCCGCAGATGCGCTTTTCCGCCGCCGTGCTGTCGAAGCTGGCGCGCCCGACCGGGGTCAGTGAAATTCCCAGATCAACCTGCATTTCGTTCAGCTTTTCCTGCGCCCCATCGGCCACGATCAGTTCAGAGGGCGCAAGCCGGGCAAGCTCGGGGCTGAGCCGGACCGAGGTCAGGGGCATCACGTGAAACGCGCCCGTTGAAATATCAGCCCAGGCAAGCGCGGCCTCGTCCCGGACCTCGGCATAGGCAGCCAGAAAGTTGTGCCGGCGCGCCTCAAGCAGCGCATCTTCGGTCAGTGTTCCGGGTGTGACCAGTCGCACGACATCACGCTTTACGACCGATTTAGAGCCTCTTTTCTTCGCTTCGGCCGGGCTTTCCATCTGTTCGCAGACCGCAACGCGAAAGCCCTTGCGGATCAGTGTCAGAAGGTATCCTTCGGCCGAATGCACCGGCACGCCGCACATCGGGATGTCTTCGTCATTGTGCTTGCCACGCTTGGTCAGCGCGATATCCAGCGCTTCGGCAGCGTTGACGGCATCCTCGAAGAACATCTCGTAGAAATCACCCATGCGATAAAACAGCAGGGCATCCGCGTGGGCCTGTTTGATTTCGAGGTATTGCGCCATCATTGGCGTGACTGTGGACAAAATCGGCCCCCTTTTGGCGTATTCCGGGCGCGACCTTACAAATCCCGCATCTTCTGTAAAAGCCGAAAACTCATTCTCGTTGAGGCGGGCGTTCTCCTGCGCTATGAGGCGTCAGCCCTGAAGTCATGGAAACGACATTTAAGATGCCCAAAGCGAAGATCACCAAAGAAGAGGCATTGGCCTTTCACCTGGACCCCACCCCCGGCAAGTGGGAGGTGCAGGCCACCGTCCCCATGACAACGCAGCGTGACCTGTCGCTGGCCTACAGCCCGGGCGTGGCCGTTCCCTGCGAGGCCATCGCGGAAAACCCGGAAACGGCCTATGACTATACCAACAAGGGCAACCTGGTGGCCGTAATCTCGAACGGGACGGCGGTGCTGGGCCTTGGTAACCTTGGCGCGCTGGGCTCGAAACCGGTGATGGAAGGCAAATCGGTCCTGTTCAAACGGTTCGCCGACGTGAACTCGATCGATATCGAGCTGGACACCGAAGACCCGGATGAATTCTGCCGTGCAGTGCGTCTGATGGGGCCAACCTTTGGCGGCATCAATCTGGAAGACATCAAAGCGCCCGAGTGTTTCATCATCGAACAGCGCCTGAAGGAAGAGATGGACATCCCCGTCTTTCACGATGACCAGCACGGCACAGCCGTGATCTGTGCTGCGGGCCTGCTGAACGCGCTGCATATCTCGGGTAAGAAGATCGAGGACGTGAAAATCGTTCTGAATGGCGCAGGTGCGGCTGGGATTGCCTGTATCGAGCTGCTCAAGGCAATGGGCGCGCGGCACGAAAACTGCATTGTCTGCGATACCAAAGGCGTGATCTATCAGGGCCGGACCGAGGGCATGAACCAGTGGAAATCGGCCCACGCGATCACAACCGACTTGCGCACATTGGAAGACGCGATGAAGGGGGCGGATGTGTTCCTGGGCGTTTCGGTGAAAGGCGCGGTCACGCAGGATATGGTCGCCAGCATGGCCGACAATCCTGTCATCTTTGCGATGGCCAACCCCGACCCCGAGATCACTCCGGAAGAAGCGCACGAGGTTCGCGTGGATGCGATCGTTGCCACCGGGCGCAGCGACTATCCAAACCAAGTGAATAACGTTTTGGGTTTCCCCTACCTGTTCCGCGGTGCGTTGGACATTCACGCCCGCGCCATCAATGATGAGATGAAGATCGCCTGTGCCCACGCACTTGCAAATCTGGCGCGCGAGGATGTGCCGGATGAGGTCGCAATGGCCTATGGCAAGTCGCTGACCTTTGGGCGTGACTATATCATCCCCACCCCGTTCGACCCGCGTTTGATCCACCGCATTCCGCCGGCTGTTGCCAGGGCGGGGATGGACACCGGTGCCGCGCGCCGTCCGATCATCGACATGGACGCGTATGAGCTGAGTCTGAAATCCCGGATGGACCCGACCGCCAGCATCCTGCGCGGTCTGAACGCCCGAGCGCGTCAGGCGCAAAGCCGCATGATTTTCGCCGAGGGCGACGATCCCCGGGTATTGCGCGCAGCGGTCATGTATCAGCGGTCTGGTTTCGGCAAGGCGCTTGTGGTGGGTCGGCCGGACGATGTGAAGACCAAACTGGAAGCAACGGGCCTGGGCGACGCTGTGCGTGAAATCGAGGTCGTGAATGCGGCCAATACCACGCATCTCGAAACCTATTCGAACTTCCTGTATCAGCGCCTGCAGCGTAAGGGCTTTGACCGCAAAGATATTCACCGTCTGGCCGCACGGGACAGGCACGTGTTTTCCTCGCTGATGCTGGCCCATGGGCATGGTGATGGTCTTGTCACTGGCGCAACCCGCAAGTCCGCGCATGTGCTTGACCGGATCAACCATGTGTTTGATGCCGATGCAGCCAACGGTGCCGCCGGTGTGACAGCTTTGCTGCATAAAGGCCGGATTGTTCTGATTGGCGACACGTTGGTACATGAATGGCCCGACGAAAACGATCTGGCGAATATTGCCGAGCGTTCGGCCGCAGTTGCCCGGCATATGGGGCTGGAGCCGCGCGTCGCTTTTGTCAGCTTCTCGACCTTTGGCTATCCGGTGTCAGAACGTGCCGAAAAGATGCACCGCGCCCCGGCTGTTCTGGATCGGCGCGGCGTCGACTTTGAATACGAGGGTGAAATGACGGTGGACGTCGCCCTGAACATCGAACAGCAAGCGGCCTATCCGTTCTCGCGCCTGACCGGTCCGGCGAATATCCTGATCGTTCCGGCCCGGCATTCGGCATCAATCTCGACCAAGCTGATGCAGGAAATGGGTGGTGCGACCGTGATTGGCCCGATCCTGTCAGGCATCGACAAGCCGATCCAGATCTGCTCGACCGTCTCGACCGCAAACGATATTCTGAACATGGCCATTCTGGCCTCTTGCGACATCGGATAAATCATGACGATCTGGAATCTCGGCTCGATCAACGCGGATATGGTCTATGACCTGCCGCATCTGCCTGCACCGGGGGAAACTCTGGCTGCCCGTAGGCTGGATCGGTTCCTGGGCGGCAAGGGGGCCAACATGTCGGTGGCCGCGGCGCGTGCGGGATCACGCGTCAGCCATATAGGTGCCGTGGGGCCCGATGGGCGCTGGGCCAAGGATCGACTGACGGAATATGGTGTGGATACGCGCCATATCTCTGAGGTGGATGTTCCCACAGGCCACGCCATCATTGCGGTGGATGCCGAGGGTGAGAACCTGATTATCCTGTATCCCGGGGCCAATCACGCATTGGAACCCGCCCATCTGGGGCAGGCGCTGGCCTCGGCAAACACCGGTGATCTGCTGATCTTGCAGAATGAAACCAATGCCCAGGTCGAGGCGGCGCAGCTGGGGCGCAAGCTTGGCCTGACCGTCTGTTATGCCGCGGCCCCGTTTCAGGCACCGGCCGTTCAGGGCGTTCTGCCTTATCTGGATTTCTTGATCCTGAATGAGGTGGAGGCTGAACAGCTGCGCCAGGAAACCGGTCAGAGCATTGCTGATCTGCCTGTTCGGCATGTCATTGTTACCCTCGGCTCAAAAGGCGCAAGGTATTTGCAGCAGGGCAACGATCCGGTCGAGTTTCCCGCGCATAAGGTGCGGGCGGTGGATACCACAGGGGCAGGCGACACCTTCACCGGCTATGTGCTGGCGGGCATGGATCGCGGAATGCCAATGGAGCAGGCCATTTTGCAGGCAAACCGCGCCGCAGCCCTGATGGTCATGCGGCACGGAACGGCGGATGTCATTCCCGATCTGAAAGAAGTGCGTGACGCATCCTTTGACTAGGACCCTGCAAATGGGGCATCCCCGCCCCAAAGCTGCTTGACGCGCGCGTCACGACCACAGGCTTTGCGATACGCTTTGTAGGCGTTGTGCTGGCGCTTTGGTCCAAAGCGGGTAAGGACCAGTTTGTTGCCTTTGTAATAATCCTGATGATACGCTTCGGCGGGGTAAAAGGGTCCTGCGCTCAGAACAGGGGTGACAACGGTCTGGCCCAGCGCTTGCTGTGCGTCTGCTATGGCTTGTTCTGCCAACGCCTTTTCGCCTGTGTTAGAGACGAATATCGCAGTTCGATAGCTGTCGCCCCGATCGCAGAACTGGCCACCTGCGTCTGTCGGATCAACCGAGCGGAAAAACATGTTCAGAAGTGACGCGCGAGAGACCCGCGCCGGATCGAACGTGATCTGAACCGCCTCGTAGTGGCCGGTTCCCCCTTTTGAAACCTGATCATATGTCGGGTCCGCAGATGTGCCGCCGGTATATCCGGACACCGCCCCGATTACGCCGGGCACGGATTCGAAATCGGATTCCACGCACCAGAAACACCCGCCAGCCACCGTCAGCGTTTCGGTTCCCGCAGCCGGGGCAGGCAGCGCGCGCAACAGTGCAGCCAATGCAATCAGTGTAAACAGAAGGGCTGGTCTGACGGTTTCAAAATAAGCAGTCCGCATCATGACAGGTCTCCTTTTTAAGGTGAGATTGACGCGGGTTCGACCCCCTTGCAATTGCCTGTCATGCAATGTCACGCGCTGGTGAGACGAGTTTATCGTCTGCGATCATGTGTAAACGGCCCACTTGCAGGGCGGGCGAAACCACCGTTCATTTGCGACGGATCATGCGCGATAGGTATCCCGATGGGGAACCGCAGCACACCGCGGGTGAGACCGCCAGTCTGGCTGGACTTGGACCAAAGGCCAGCGTTGCGCCGTAATCAGCCCAGCAATTGCCCCAGCTTCATCGCAACACCCATATTGCCCGAGATCTTGAGCTTGCCCAAAGCAACGCCGGTCATCGGGTTCAGCTTTCCGGTCAACAGCTTGGTCAGGTTCTCCTGCGAGATGCGGATTGTGCAATCCGTGTCCCGATCCTGCGTCGTTGCCTGATTGTCCGCCAGAACAATCACACCGTCCGCGCCGCAATCGAATTTGAGCGAGCCATCAAAGCTTTTGCCGCTCAGCCCTTTTTGAATTCCATCGGCGATGTCCTGAAGCATTCGGGGTCCTTTCACGGTTTCCGAATGCGTAATGCGTCAGGTGCCGATCAGGCAAGGCTGACCCAACTGGAACTTCTGATCACGATGCGCCGAGGATCTGAACCGTCCGGTCACAGGGCTTACCGCCATAAAAGGCATCCAGAACAGCACGAAACTCGGGCGGAGCATCTGCCACAGATGAAAACAATGTCATCGAAGATCGCAGCTTTTTCGCGTCAATCCCACCCAGAATGTCGCGGGCATCGCGCCCTGTGTGCAGCAGCATCAGCGAGGCCGCCTGCCTAAGCCGATCGCGCAGTTCCGGGTGGTTCAGATAGCGCGTCGCCTCGTCCAGATCTTCAATGCCGTAAAGCTGCGCCATATGGGACTGGCCCAGCTCGGCCAGTTGCGGAAACACGAACCACATCCAGTGGCTGGATTTCTGCCCCTGTTCAAGTTCGCGCAGGACATCGGCCCAAACCGTGTCCTGCGCCTCGATGAACATATCGAGCTCGTCGTCGGTATCGTCTTCGTCGATCACTTGGACAGGCGCTTGTTGCGCGCAGCCAGCAGTTTCAGACGCAGCGCATTCAGCTGGATAAAGCCTGCCGCATCTTTCTGATCGTACGCACCTGCATCCTCTTCGAAGGTCACATGTGCCTCAGAATACAGCGAATGATCCGACCAGCGACCCACGGTCGAGGCCAGACCTTTGTACAGTTTCACACGAACGGTGCCGGTAACATGCTCTTGCGATCTGTCGATGGCGGCTTGCAGCATCTCACGCTCGGGGCTGTACCAGAATCCGTTGTAGATGAGTTCCGCATATTGCGGCATCAACTGGTCTTTCAGATGCATCGCGCCACGGTCCATTGTAATCGATTCAATGCCACGGTGCGCTTCCAGCAGGATGGTGCCGCCGGGTGTCTCGTAGATGCCGCGCGACTTCATTCCCACGAACCGGCCTTCGACCAGGTCCAGACGGCCAATACCGTGCTTGCCGCCGTATTCGTTCAGCTTGGTCAGGATCGTGGCCGGGCTCATCGCCTCACCATTGATGCTGACCGCGTCGCCTTTTTCAAAACCGATTTCGATGAACTCAGGCTCATTCGGGGCGTCTTCGGGGTGGACGGTGCGCTGGTAGACATAGTCGGGCGCCATATCGGCGGGGTCTTCCAGAACCTTGCCCTCGGATGAGGTGTGCAGCAGGTTTGCATCAACCGAGAACGGTGCCTCACCGCGTTTGTCCTTGGCAATCGGAATTTGGTTCTGCTCGGCGAATTCCAGCAGCTTGGTGCGGCTGGTCAGATCCCATTCGCGCCACGGTGCAATGACCTTGATGTCTGGGTTGAGCGCGTAAGCCGCCAGTTCGAACCGCACCTGATCGTTGCCCTTGCCGGTTGCACCATGGGCGACGGCATCAGCGCCGGTTTCGGCAGCGATCTCAATCAGGCGTTTCGAGATCAGCGGCCGTGCGATCGAGGTGCCCAGCAGGTACAGACCTTCATATTGCGCATTGGCACGGAACATCGGGAAGACGAAATCGCGGACAAACTCTTCGCGGATATCCTCGATATAGATGTTCTCGGGCTTGATCCCCAGCAGTTCGGCTTTTTGGCGTGCGGGCTCCAGCTCCTCGCCCTGACCCAGATCGGCGGTGAAGGTCACGACCTCACAACCATATTCGGTCTGCAGCCATTTCAGAATGATCGAGGTATCAAGGCCACCGGAATAGGCCAGAACAACTTTCTTGGGCGCGGACATCTGACTTCCCTTTATGCGTAGAACGATTGGCCCCTAACGGGTTTTGGACGTGGGGGCAAGCGGCGTGCATTGACGCAGGGCGGGAATTGCGGTGAAACGGGCGGATAGAGAACAAGGATTGGTTGAGAGGGCGGTTCTAGGATGTTGGGATTCGAGATTTTTTTACATTCGGTGAAGATGGTTTTGCGGAATTTGAAACAGGCGATGCAGATTTCCGTCGTGCCGGCGCTTATTGGCGGCGTTCTGGTGATCGGCTTGTACTTTTTGTTTGGCCTCCCATTTGAAGATTTCAACGCAGAGACGAACGGACTGCCCCCTGGTGTAACAACGGTGTCCTTTGCCGGATTTCTTCTGAGTCTCATGGCGGTTGTGTTCGGTGTCATGCTTTGGATCGTTGTTTCGTGGCACCGGTTCGTATTGCTTGAAGAATACCCATCCGGCTTTATGCCACCGCTCAGGCTCGACCGCATTTCGTCGTACTTTGGTCACCTCCTTATGTTGATGTTGTTACTGGGCGTCGCGCTCATTCCTGCGGCGCTTCTTTTCAGTGCTTTTTCCCAAATCTCGAAATTGGTCGGCGTAGTGGCTTGGGCTGTAATGGTTTTGTTTCTTTCCATCGTTTTCTATCGGTTGACGCCGATCCTGCCGGGTGCAGCTATTGGTAGGCCGCTGACCATTGCTGAAGCCTGGAAGGCAACATCGGGCGCAAACGGGGCGATTATTGTTCTGCTGGTTTTGTCCGTGCTGTTTCAGATTGCGCTACAACTATTGGCATCACTTCTTCTATTCGTCCCGATCATCGGTGCCTTGATCGTATTCTTCGCAAGTATGCTGATCGTTCCACTGATCAACGTCAGCATTCTGACCACGATGTACGGCGTCTTTATCGAAAAACGCCAACTCTCCTGAGCGGCGTACACATATGTATTCCTTGCCCTTATCACGCCGATGGGGCAGGGAAGCGGTCATGACCGACTTCATGACCCGCGCCCGCGCCGCCGAAGAGGCGATGCGCTCTGTCTTCCCGGCAACGCCGTTGCAGCGCAATGCCCACCTGTCCGAACGTTATGGGGCGGATATCTGGCTCAAGCGCGAAGACCTGAGCCCGGTGCGCTCCTACAAGATTCGCGGTGCCTTTAACGCCATGCGCAAGCAACAGGGACAGGACCTGTTCGTCTGTGCCAGCGCGGGCAATCACGCGCAGGGCGTGGCCTATATGTGCCAGCATATGGGGGTCCGGGGCGTGATCTTCATGCCGGTCACGACGCCTCAGCAGAAGATCCAGAAAACGCGTATCTTTGGCGGGGACAACGTCGAGATTCATCTGATCGGTGACTATTTCGACGACACGCTTGCTGCCGCTCAGGCATGGTGCACGCAGCAGGGCGGATATTTCCTGTCGCCTTTTGACGATGCCGATGTGATCGAAGGGCAAGCCTCGCTGGCGGTTGAAATCGAAAGGCAGATGGGTGGTGCGCCCGATCACGTTGTGCTTCCCGTGGGTGGAGGCGGCATGTCCGCCGGTGTGGCCACATGGTTCGGGGACCGCACCCATTGCCTGTTCGTCGAACCGGCCGGAGGGGCCTGTCTGCGCGCAGCCCTGGCGGCGGGGCATCCTGTTTCGCTGGATCATGTGGATACCTTTGTCGATGGCGCGGCGGTCGGGCGGATCGGTGAAAAGCCGTTCGAGTTGTTGAAATCACGTCACTTGTCGGACGTTCTGGTCCTGTCCGAGGACCGTATCTGCACCACCATGATCGAGATGCTGAATGTCGAAGGCATCGTGCTGGAACCTGCGGGGGCGCTGGCGATCGAGGCAGTAGGCGATATCCAAAGCTTTGTGCGCGGAAAGACCGTGGTCTGCCTGACATCCGGCGGCAATTTCGATTTCGAACGCCTTCCCGAGGTCAAGGAACGTGCGCAGCGGTACTCCGGTGTGAAAAAGTACTTCATCCTGCGCCTGCCGCAGCGACCCGGCGCCCTGAAAGAGTTCCTGAATATTCTCGGCCCCGAGGATGATATCGCCCGGTTCGAATACATGAAGAAATCGGCGCGCAATTTCGGTTCGGTTCTGATCGGGATCGAAACCCGCAAGCCGGAAAACTTTATGCGCCTGTTTGCCCATCTGGACGATGCAGGGTTCACCTATACCGACATCACCGAGGACGAGACGCTGGCACAGTTCGTGATCTAGCTCAGGTTCTCATTCAGCTCAGCTTCAAACACGGTTTTCGAGCTGTCGAAAACGGCCAAAAGCGCTGGCAGATCAACCTCGGCCCCTTGCCCTGCCGCGGCCTGCCGTTCCCCATCCTGGCAGAGTTTCGAGAATTGATCGAACCCCAGGCTCAACGCGCTGCCTTTCAGGAAATGCAGGTTCTGTTCCAGCTCGGCCCGGTTGGTGTCGCGGCGCAGGCGGATGATCACGTCTTGCACTTCTTCCAGAAATATCTCGACCACCTCGTCGAATTCCTCGGGGCCGACTTCATCCCGCAACTGCCTGACTCTGGCCCAGTGGATCATGATAATCACCAGCTAATGAATGGTCATGGTTCTGAATAGACGCGCCCGGTAAAAAGCAGGTTAACGGGGCCATGCTTCCGCAATCGTCGCTCTTCACCGGATGTTAAATCAGTCGGCGATAGGGTCGCCATCAGTGGCGAAACTCATCAGAGCAGAGGGTAAATGGTGCCGGGGGCGAGTCTTGAGGAAACCAGAGCTGATCTGGATTTCGGCGCGATCCGCACGGTGCTGGTGGTGGATGACAGCCGCCTGCAACGGCGCATTCTGGTGGCCTCTCTCAGGAAGTGGGGGTTCGAGGTGATCGAGGCCGATACAGGCCATGCCGCTTTGGCGCTTTGCGTCGATAATCCGCCCGATCTTGTGCTAAGCGACTGGGTCATGCCGGGGATGAGCGGCCTTGAATTCTGCTGTGCGTTTCGGGCATTGGAAACGGATCAATACAGCTATTTCATCCTTCTGACATCCAAAAGCGAAAAGCAGGAGGTCGCGCGCGGTCTGGATGCCGGGGCAGACGATTTTCTGATCAAGCCGCTTGAGGCGGACGAACTGCGCGCCCGGATTTCAGCCGGTGCGCGCATTCTGGACATGCAGCGCGAGCTCTCACAGAAAAACCGCCTGATTGAATCCGCGCTCGAGGAACTCAGGCTGGCGCATGACGCGATCGACAAGGACCTGATGCAGGCGCGAAAAATTCAGGAATCGCTGGTTCCCGAACTGACCCGGTCATTCGGGAAGTCACAAGTCAGTCTGTTGCTGAAACCCTGTGGTCATATCGGTGGTGATCTGGTGGGGATGTTCTCGCCCGGGGTGAACCGGCTTGGGTTCTACAGCATCGACGTATCCGGCCATGGTATCACCTCGGCCATGATGACGGCGCGATTGGGGGGGTATCTGTCCAGCAAGCATTTTGACCAGAACGTCGCGATGGAGCGGAGGTTCGACAAGTTTTATGCACTTCTTCCACCGAAATACGTGGCTGAAACGCTCAATTCCCGCCTGATGGCCGATGAAGGCATCGAAGAGTATTTTACCATGGTTTACGCCATCGTTGACCTGCGCAACGGGCATCTGAAAATGGTACAGGCCGGGCATCCGCACCCCCTGCTGCTGCGGCAGGGTGGCCGCGCCGAGTTTCTTGGTGACGGAGGCTTGCCCATAGGATTGATCGAAGATGCGCGCTTTCAACAAATCGAGACGCAGATGCAGCCCGGCGACAAGCTGCTGTTGTACTCGGACGGGTTTACCGAATGCCAACTGGCTGGTGGTGGCTTGCTGGAAGAAGACGGTTTGCGTCAGATGGCCCAACAGAGCATGTCGGAAAGGGGCGGGTCAGAGTTTCTGGACGACATGTTCTGGCGTTTGACGCAAGTGATGTCACCCAAAGACGGCATCGGCGATGATGTCTCGGCCGTCTTTTTTGAATATAACGGACCTTAAAGCGACCCGAGATGCAATTCGGCAAAGTGCCGGTCACCGTCATTTCCCAGTAAACCGACGGCGTCAGCAGTTTCCATCCACAGCGCTTCGTGAAACGCCTCGGTCGGCGGGCCAGTGCGTCGCACGGGGCGGGCGCGATAGATCAGGCAGACCTTCTCGGCCCACAGGTCATATTCCGGCATATAGGTGAAGCGCCGAAAGGCACCAATCCGCCGGGGCGCCGCAATAAGCCACCCGGTTTCTTCAAAGACTTCGCGATGCAGGGCGGTAACGGGTGATTCGCCCGGATCAATACCTCCGCCGGGCAATTGCAGGTCGGGTCCGGGTTCTGTCTGGCAGGTCAGCAAAAGGTGACTTCTGCGGGGCAAAAGTGCATAAACACCGACCCGTCGCGTGTATTTCCGCCCCGGCTCTGGGGTTTCACCGAACCGCCTGATCATGTATGGCCCCTTACAACCTAATCTGTTCGACCTATATGGTGCCGGTATGCCAACCTGTGGCGCGTAAGGAAACCCCATGTCTCTTGGAACGAAAATCGCGTGGGACGATACCGTCCTGCCCTTTCAACTCGATGTATCGGATATGCGTGGCCGAGTGGCCCGTCTGGATGGTGTGCTGGATGGTATCCTGAAGCAGCATGACTACCCCGAACAGGTCGAGGCGTTGGTGGCCGAGATGGCCCTGCTGACCGCATTGATCGGGCAGACGGTTGCGCTGCGCTGGAAGCTGTCGTTGCAGGTGCAGTCCAAGGGGCCGGTGCGCATGATTGCGACCGACTATTACGCACCCAAGGCCGAAGGTCAGCCTGCGCAGATCCGGGCCTATGCCAGCTTTGACCGTGACCGGCTCACCGATACGGCCCCCTTCGATCAGGTGGGCGAAGGGTATTTTGCCATCATGATAGACCAGGGCGAAGGCACGCAACCCTATCAGGGTATCACGCCGCTGACTGGGACCTCTCTCAGCGCCTGCGCCGAGGCCTATTTTGCACAGTCCGAGCAGCTGCCAACCCGGTTCTCGCTGAGCTTTGGCAAATCGACCGAGCCCGGCGTGGATGAACATTGGCGTGCCGGCGGCATCATGTTGCAGCATATGCCCAAAGCTTCGCCATTTGCCGCCTCGGGTGAGGGCAATGGCGAGATCCTGACCGCCAGCGATCTGGTCGACGGCGAAGAGGGCGAGAACTGGGGCCGGGTCAATATCCTGCTGGACACAGTCGAGGATCTTGAGCTTATCGGTCCTTCGATTGCGCCGACTGATTTGTTGGTCCGGTTGTTCCACGAAGAACAGCCACGGGTCTATAATGCGCAGTCCGTGCAGTTTGGCTGCACCTGCTCCGAAGACCGGGTACGGCAGAGCCTGTCGATCTATTCGGCAAAGGACCTCGAAAAGATGACGACACCCGAAGGTCAGGTCACCGCCGATTGCCAGTTCTGCGGCGCACACTATGTGCTTGACCCGTCAACGGTTGGCTTTGAAGCCGAAGACAGCAAGGGTGCTTGACCCGATTGAACAGATCCGGACGGCCCTGTGCCGTCCCGGTCACGGGTCCAGCGACTTTGACCTGAACCCGGATACCGTCCTGCCGCCCGGGCGCCGCCTGCGCTCGGCGGGGGTTCTGGTCGCGATCTCACTTGCGGATGAAACCCCTCGGGTGATCCTGACGAAACGGTCCTCCGCCCTCAAGCATCATCCGGGTCAGATCGCGTTTCCCGGCGGCAAACAGGACGAAGGGGATGCGGATGTCACGGCAACGGCCCTGCGCGAAGCACAGGAAGAGATCGGCCTTCCAGCGGACCTTCCCGAAATCCTAGGTTACCTGCCGACGCATGAAACTGTCACCTCATTCACGGTCACACCCGTGGTGGCCATTCTTCGAAAGGGATTTCAACCTGTTCCGGAACCCGGCGAAGTCGACGAAGTTTTTTCGACCCCCCTTGCGCATCTCTTGAATCCCAAGAATTATCTGGTTGAATCGCGCCGTTGGCGCGGCCAGAAACGCAGATATTACACAGTTCCGTACGGCCCTTATTACATATGGGGTGCGACGGCCCGCATATTGCGCGGGCTTGCAGCGCGGGTGAATGAATGATGCAGATTGAGGAGCTTTGGGTCAGCGAACCGGCGACCCAAAAGGTATGCGCCGCCCTGACCTCATCCGGGGCGCAGGCGCTTTTTGTGGGTGGGTGCGTGCGCAATGCGCTGCTGGGCGCGCCGGTGTCGGATATCGACATTGCCACTGATGCCCGGCCTGAACGGGTTGTCGAGATGGCGCAGGCTGCGGGCCTCAAGGCCATCCCCACCGGTATCGACCATGGCACGATTACAGTGGTCAGCGCCGGTATCCCGCACGAGATCACCACTTTCCGGCGTGACGTCGAAACCGATGGTCGCCGCGCCGTCATCGCCTTTTCCGATCACGTCGAAGAAGATGCTGCGCGGCGCGATTTTACCATGAATGCACTTTATGCAAGGCCCGATGGCTCTGTGTTAGACCCGCTTGGCGGGCTTCCCGACCTTCAGGCCCGGCGGGTGCGGTTCATCGGTGAGGCTGAGGACCGCATTCGCGAAGACTATCTGCGGTCACTGCGCTATTTCCGGTTTCACGCATGGTATGGTGACCCGGATGCCGGTTTCGACCCGGACGCGCTGGCTGCCATTGGTGCCAATCTTGACGGGCTGACCTCGTTGTCGCGGGAACGCGTCGGGGCGGAACTGCTGAAGCTGCTGGGCGCGCCTGATCCGGCCCCAGCCATTGCGACGATGCGCAGCACGGGCGTATTGGCAAAATTGCTGCCGGGCGCGGATGACCGGTCACTGGCTCCTCTGGTCGCTTTGGAACATGCGGCAGGTGCCGAACCGAACCCCGTGCGCCGTCTGGCGGCCATCGCGACACCCGAAGACGCCGCAACCCTGCGCCTGAGCCGTTCGCAACTGCAACGCCTGACCGGAATGCGGAGCGAAGCGCAGTCAACCACCAGCGTGGCTGAACTGGGCTATCGGTATGGTGACGAAGGCGGGTTGAACAAAACCCTTTTGCGGTGCGCTTTTTTTGAACAGCCCTGGTCCGAAAGCTTCAGACAGGACCTGCACGCAGGCGCAGCCGCGCGTTTCCCGATACAAGCCAAAGACCTGATCCCCGGGTTTACCGGACCGGCGCTGGGCCAAAAGCTGGCCGAGCTTGAAAGCCGGTGGATCGCGTCGGGTTTTGCGCTGTCGCGCGAGGACTTGCTTGCAAGTTAATGTTTAGTCTCAAAAGGGGATGACAACTTTGGTCCATTGTGGTTAGGTGCGCCCGTCACATGGATGGAGGAATGCGAATGTATTACGGGATCTGGTTCGGCTAAAGCCGGGACACTTGCCCCGTAAAGGGTGGTGTTCAGGCGCCATCTGTCTTCGCACGTCTTTATCTCTGCTCAATCGGAGCACACTCCATGTTTCGCTATTTCGAAAACCTTGTTGACCCTTTTGTCGCCTATCATGAGGCTGACGCGCCGCCGACCCGGCTGTGGCCGTTTCTGCTGGACTATTCGCGCCCGTTCTATCGGGTGTTTGTCTGGGCTGCGCTGATTTCCATTATCGTCGCCGGTGTCGAGATTGGGTTGATCTATTATATGGGTCGTGTCGTCGACCTGTTGGGCGGCACCCCAACCGAGGTGTGGCAGAACCACGGGACCGAGCTGCTGTTGATCGCGGCCTTTGTCCTGTTTCTGCGCCCTTTGTTGCATCTGGTCGACGTACTGATCCTGAACAACACGATCCTGCCGAACTTTGGCACTCTGATCCGATGGCGCGCCCATAAGCACGTTCTGCGTCAGTCGGTTGGCTGGTTCGAGAATGATTTTGCCGGACGGATTGCCAACCGGATCATGCAGACACCGCCCGCGGCGGGTGAAGTGATCTTTCAGGTCTTTGACGCGATTTCCTTTTCACTTGCCTACCTGATCGGGGCGGCGATCCTGCTTTATGCTGCGGATGCGCGCCTGCTGATCCCGCTGCTGGTCTGGTTTGCGTTCTACGCGATGCTGGTGCGCTGGACTGTTCACCGTGTCGGGCCGGCGTCCAAGGCGGCATCCGATGCGCGGTCAACCGTCACGGGCCGCGTCGTGGACAGCTATACCAACATTCATTCCGTCAAGATGTTCGCCCATGGCCCGCAAGAGCTGGACTATGCCCGTGAAGCGATCGAGGAAACCCGCCGGACATTCCAGATCGAGATGCGGATTTTCACCATCATGGATGCGGTTCTGGTTACCCTGAACGGGGTGCTGATCGTAGGTGTCGTGGGCTGGGCAATTGCCCTGTGGATGCAGGGTTCCGCTTCGGTTGGCGTCGTTGCGGCAGCAACCGCGCTGACCCTGCGCCTGAACGCCATGACCGGATGGATCATGTGGGCGCTGACCAGCTTTTTCCGCCAGCTTGGTATAGTGGCCGAGGGGATGGAGACCATCGCGCAACCCATCGACCTGCTTGACGCGCGCGAAGCCAAACCCCTGCGCTTGACCAGGGGTGAGATCCGGATCCGCGATCTCTCGCACCATTACGGGCGCGAGGCCGGTGGGCTTGACCACATCAACCTGACCATTCAGCCCGGCGAAAAGGTCGGTCTCATTGGGCGGTCGGGTGCCGGGAAATCGACCCTGGTAAAGTTGCTTTTGCGGTTTTATGACGTCGAACGCGGTGCCATTCTGATCGATGATCAGAACATTGCGGGTGTCACACAGGACAGCCTTCGCAGCCATATCGGCATGGTCCAGCAAGACAGTGCGCTGCTGCACCGGTCTGTGCGCGACAACATCCTTTACGGCCGCCCGGACGCAACCGAGGCGCAGATGATTGCCGCAGCCAAACAGGCCGAAGCGCATGCGTTCATCCTTGACCTGCAGGACCCGCAGGGGCGCACCGGGTATGACGCGCATGTGGGTGAGCGGGGCGTAAAGCTGTCTGGTGGTCAGCGGCAGCGGGTAACGCTGGCCCGGGTGATCCTGAAGGACGCACCAATCCTTTTGCTGGACGAGGCGACATCGGCACTGGATTCCGAGGTCGAAGCGTCAATTCAGGAAACGCTCTACGGCATGATGCAGGGCAAAACCGTGATCGCCATCGCCCACCGGCTCAGCACCATTGCGCAGATGGATCGCATTCTGGTGATGGACGGGGGCCGCATCGTCGAAGAGGGCGCGCATTCTGATCTGTTGGCGCAGGGTGGCCTTTACGCGCAGTTCTGGGCGCGGCAATCTGGCGGCTTCATGAACCCGGAGGCCGCTGAATGAAGATTGCCGATCTCATCTATCCGTTCAGGACCACTGAAACGCCCCCGCCGCAGAAATTGGGGGCGTTCATTCGCTGGAGCCTTTCGGGCGCCTGGCCCATGCTGTTTGTCGCCGCGTTCTTTTCGGCGCTGGCTGGCGCGATGGAGGCTGGAACAGCGTGGATTCTGGGGCGTGTGATCGATGTGGCAACATCCAGCGGGCCCGAGCATTTCATGACCGCCGGGAATATGTGGATGATCTTTGGGGCGGTGGTGTTCTTCATGCTGCTGCGCCCGATCCTGTTTGGGCTGTCTTCAATTTCGAACAACTATATCGTGATGCCCAACATCACGCCTTTGGTGCTGGCCAAGCTGAACCGCTGGACGCTGGGCCAGTCTGTCACCTATTTCGACGATGATTTCGCCGGGCGCATCGCCCAGAAACAGATGCAAACGTCGAACGCCATGGCCTCGGTCGTGTCCGAAACGATCAGTGCGATAGTGTTTGCATTGGCGTCGCTGGTGGGCTCTTTGCTTTTGTTAGGGTCTATTCATCCTTTGGTGATGCTGCCTTTTGCGGCCTGGTTGGTGGTCTATTTCCTGCTTGTGCGCTGGTACCTGCCGCGTATTCGCATGCGCTCGGCCGCACGCGCCGGGGCGCGGGCGATGGTTTCGGGGCAGGTGGTTGACACGATCACCAACATCAAAACCGTCAAGCTTTTTGCACACTCGGATTTCGAAGATCAGGCCGCGCGGCATTCAATGGTCGAGCTGCGGAAAAAATCACTGGCGTTCGGCAAGCTGTCGGCCAGTTTCCGGTTCGTCCTGATGGCGCTTGCCGGCATTCTGCCTGTTCTCCTGCTGGGGGCGACGCTGTGGTTATGGCAGTTCGGAATGGCAACCGCAGGTGACATCGTTGCTGCGGGCGCGGTGTCGGTTCGGATTTCGCAGATGACCGGATGGGTCAGCTTCACGTTGATGGGCCTCTATGCCAATGTGGGTGAGATTGAAAATGGGATGAAGACGCTGGCCAGACGGGACAGGGTCGAAGATGCGCGCAGCGCGAAGGATCTTGATGTGACCGAAGGGTCCATCACGTTTGAAGATGTCAGTTTTGCATACGGCCGGGATGTGGGCGGTGTTACGGACCTGACGCTGACTGTGAAACCGGGCGAGAAGCTGGGAATTGTCGGGGCCTCAGGGGCGGGTAAATCAACGCTCGTTTCGCTGCTTCTTCGGCTCTATGACAGGGAAAACGGTGCTATTTGCATCGACGGGCAGGACGTGTCGCAGGTCACGCAGGACAGTTTGCGCCGCCAGATCGGCATGGTCACGCAGGAAACGGCGATGTTCAACCGGTCTGCCCGCGAAAACATCCTCTATGGTCGCCCGGACGCGTCCGAGGCCGAGTTGATCGAAGCAGCAATCAAGGCCGAAGCGCATGACTTCATCCTGAGCCTCAAGGACGGCCATGGCCGCACCGGCTATGACGCTCATCTGGGCGAGCGTGGTGTAAAGCTCAGCGGTGGTCAAAGGCAACGGATCGCCCTTGCACGCGCCATTCTCAAGGATGCGCCCATTCTGGTTCTGGACGAAGCGACCTCAGCCCTTGATTCCGAGGTCGAGGCGTCGATTCAATCGGCGCTTCATCGGGTGATGCAGGGCAAAACCGTTCTGGCCATCGCCCACAGATTGTCGACACTCAGCGAGATGGACCGGATCATCGTTCTGGATCAGGGGCAAATCGTGGAAACCGGAACGCACGAAGATCTTTTGGATCAGGGCGGGCTTTATGCCCGGTTCTGGCATCGGCAATCTGGTGGTTTCATTCAGGCGGAAGCTGCCGAATAAGGGTTTTGTTGAACCCAAAGCCCGGCTATCAGGCCCCTCATGACGCAGAAATACACAATCACCCGGCTCGGCCATCAGGGCGACGGCATCGCTGATGGGCCCGTTTACGCTCCGCGCACCCTTCCGGGTGAGGTTGTCAGCGGCACCCTTGTTGATCAGGTGCTGACCGATATCCGCGTCGAAGTACCGTCTGATGTCCGGGTGAAAGCCCCGTGCCGCCATTACAAAGCCTGCGGTGGCTGTCAGCTGCAACACGCCTCCGACGCGTTTGTCGCCGACTGGAAGCTGAGCATTGTCCGCAACGCCCTGTCCGCGCAGGGGCTTGAGGCGCCGATGCGTCCGATACACACATCTCCCGAACACTCACGCCGACGCGCCACGATTGCCGTCAGGCGGACCAAGAAAGGCACATTGGCCGGGTTCCATGGACGTGCATCGGATACGATCACCGAAATCCCGGATTGCCTATTGCTTGACCCGGCCCTGATCGCCGCAATTCCCGTGGCCGAGGCGCTGGCGGTTCTGGGCGGCAGCCGCAAGGGCGTCTTGGCTGTCACGCTCACCCTGTCCGAAGGTGGGCTGGATGTGGCCGTCAAGGGCGGCAAGCCCCTGGATGGGCCGCTGGAACTGGCACTCGCTCAGGAAACCGAAAAACATGGTCTGGCGCGGCTCAGCTGGGATGGTGAAGTGATCGCCATGCGCCACGCCCCGGTTCAGCGCTTTGGGGCCGCCGCCGTCACGCCACCACCGGGTGCCTTCCTTCAGGCGACCAAGGACGGAGAACAGGCTCTATTACGGGCCGTTTCCGACGCAACACGGGGTTCGAAACGGATTGTTGACCTGTTTGCGGGCAGCGGCACATTCTCATTGCCTCTGGCAGAAAAAGCCGAGGTTCACGCGGTCGAAGGTGCAGCAGACATGGTGCAGGCGCTGGATCAGGGCTGGCGCAGGGCGCAAGGTCTGAAACGCGTGACGACCGAGGCCCGCGACCTGTTCCGTCGTCCATTGATGCCGGATGAACTGAAATCGTTTGACGCAATCGTTCTGGACCCGCCCCGCGCCGGTGCCGAAGCACAGGTGGCCGAGCTGGCACAGGCCAGACGCCCGGTGATTGCCTATGTCTCGTGCAACCCCGTCACCTTCGCGCGCGATGCAAAAATACTGGTTAACGCAGGCTACACCCTTGAATGGGTGCAGGTCGTTGACCAGTTTCGATGGTCGTCACATACGGAACTTGCTGCGCGGTTTACCCTGAACGCCGCATCTTGATCAAACAGGAGAAAGCGACCCATGGGTTTCAGACAGCGTTTGCTGAACATCATCGAAGCGCCCGTATTCGGGCAATTCATAACGGCTGTCATCATTTTTAACGCAGTGCTTCTGGGGATGGAGACGTCGCCGACCCTGATGGAAGCAGCCGGGCCGCTGATCGTGATGCTGGACAAGCTGTGCCTTGCGATCTTTGTGGCGGAAATCACCATGAAACTGATCGCGACCGGACGCAGGTTTTTCACAAACGGCTGGAACAATTTCGATTTCCTGATCGTCGGCATTGCGCTTGTTCCCAGCGCCGGAGGTCTTTCGGTTCTGCGGGCCCTGCGAATCCTGCGGGTATTGCGCGTGATTTCCGTTGCGCCAAGATTGCGCCGGGTGGTTGAAGGGTTCATCTCGGCCCTGCCGGGAATGGCCAGTGTGTTCCTGCTGATGGCAATTCTGTTCTATATCGGGGCTGTGATCTCGACCAAGCTGTTCTCGGCAACCTTCCCGGATTGGTTCGGCGATCTTGGCCTGTCGGCCTATACACTGTTTCAGATCATGACGCTTGAAAGCTGGTCGATGGGGATCGTCCGCCCGGTGATGGAGGTTTATCCCTATGCCTGGCTGTTCTTCGTCCCCTTCATCATGGTCACAACCTTTGCGGTGGTGAACCTATTGGTGGGTCTGATCGTGAATTCCATGCAGGATGCGCATCATGCCGAGGATGAGGTCAAAACAGACGCGTATCGTGATGAGGTTCTGGAGCGGTTGGAGAGCATCGAACGGCATCTGACAGGAAACTTGAACATCAAAAAGTGATTTCAGTTTTCGCATTTTTTGGCATAATAAGCCCCAAAAAACAAAGCAGGCAGTGAAACATGGATCGTCGAGCATTCGGATTGGGGGCGGTAGCAACGCTGGGCCTATCGGCTTGTGCATCAGCCCGTCCAAATTTTTTGACTTATGATGGCCCCGAGGTCACCTCGCTGGTGGTCAACAAGGGCGCGCGCAAACTTTATTTGTTGCACCACGAAAAAGTCCTCAAGGAATATGATGTGGATCTGGGATTTGCGCCAAACGGTACAAAAACCAAACGCGGAGACGGTCGTACGCCCGAAGGAAGTTACCTGATCGATCGCCACAACCCCAACAGCCGCTATCACCTGTCGCTGGGCATTTCGTATCCCAACTCTCAGGATATCGCCAAGGCCAAGGCTGCGGGAGTTGATCCGGGTGGGGACATCTTCATTCACGGGCAGCCAAATCTGCGATCCGAGTTCAAACGCGCCAAGAAAACACCGGATTGGACAGCTGGATGCATCGCGGTCAAGAATGAAGAGATCGAGGAAATCTATGCGATGGTCAACCGGGGGACGCTGATCACCCTGCGCCCTTAGGCGGCACAGGCGTCCACGCTGCAAACCCGAACGTTTCATAGTCGCGCTGGTAGGTCTCGGATGCCAGCGCTTCAAGCTGTTCGTCATAGATCTGATCCAGCGTATACGGAACATCCGGCACGCACCGGCCGGGGGCAGGCGGATTGGGGTGGCCTGTTGAGCGGGCCAGATTCGGCAGAGCCGTGGTCAGTTCTTCTTCCCGCAGAATCAGGTCCGGCATCAGAAAGCTGGCAATGCCATCCAGCGTGCGGGACTGGCTGCACCAGGTCCCGTCAACGCGGATCGGCGTCTGACCGTTGAGGTTCATGCGCAGGAATCCAAGGAACGCCAGAAACGCATCCCGATGCTGTTCGACCGAGTAATTGGTGTCGCGCACTTGCCCGGGGATCGGCAGGTCGAGGCGGTTGCGCAGGTAATTGCGAACCATCTTGTAACTGCCAGGCCCGGTATCCAGAATGTACTGGCAAAACGCCGAATGCGCCCGTGCCAGCGGGTGGCGCAACACGGTGAACTTCCGGTGTCCGGGGTGGTCTTGCATCCAGGCGCGGATTTCCTTGCGGTTCCGGTTTGTGACCAGATCGTCCGCAGAACAGCCATCCAGCTCGGCCATCCATTGCGCGATAACAGGCTCTATTCCGCCGCGAATGGGCAAATACATCAAATTTGATGTGGCTGCGGCAATATATTGCGGTACCGCCGCCCCTCGGTTTGGTTCGAAACGGGTGGGCTGGTGCAATCCGAACCTGTCCAGCCTGGACAGGGCGTCTTGCATCTCATCGGGGTTGGTGACCTTCGATACGGCAGGTGCCGGGTTTTGCGGTTTCAGAGTGTCGTCCAGCTTGCTCAGCCGTGCCTCAACCCCCAGCCATGCGGCCAGACCGTTCAGAACGTCCAACTCGGCCAGGTCGTCATAGGTGATAAAAAAGGCAGTCTGACCGGTCTTCTGTAAATGCCGCTGCAACATGTGTTGGTGGCCGTGGACCTGATCGAGATACTCAGAAAACTCAACCCCGTCGAACGCAACTTGTGCATCGACGCGACGCTTCACGTTCTTCAGCAGCCATTGTTGCGTGGTGCGTGCGATTTTCAGGGACAGAAAACTGTCCAGCGGATTGCGTGTGAGAATGATCTTGGCACAGCGCGGATCATTTAGCACTGGCTTCAGAATGCGTGGGTCATGGTCCTGGAAATACCGAAAACCGTTCAAGTCGCCCGGTGCTGACCTGATTGCCTTCAACAGCCGCATCGGATCTGCGTCGCGGTCTTCCAGCGACAGACCCAGAAGGGTATCGGACTTCAGGTTGCCGGCAAAATGCGGGTTGAAGGCTTCGCCATGGCAGGAAACCCCTTCCAGCGCGTTCAGATTGGCCTCAAGCAGGTTCGACCCTGTGCGCATGGCAGCCAGAACAACGAAGTAGTCAAAATTGGCTGGCATGGGTGATTACTGCACCAGATAGGGTTTGCGATAGGGTTTCGTCTGACGGCCGAACACATCGTCCGAAGGAAAATCGCCCATCAGGTAAGGGTGCATACCCTGGTTCTTGAGGTTTTGCAGGAACTTCCCGAAGCCGGACAGATCGACCATTGTGGGCGCTTCTGTCAGGTGGCTGGACTGATGCGCGCCAATCTCGTCCAGGATTGTCTGCAGGGGCTCCATCGGCGCTTCAAGGAAATCGGCCAGCGACCAGCTGCGCATCCGCGCCTTGGTCCAGACCGAGGTCAAAACCTCAAGCTGTTTGGTTTCGATCTGTTGCAGACGCGCGGCCTCGCTCCGGATGTCCGAGAAGTTCAGGTTCGACCGGAACAGCGGAATCGCCCAGGCCCCGGTGATGACCGAGATTTGCGCATTCTTGTCCCGCGCCAGAAACCAGTTGATGTCCTGCGTGTCGCGGGGGCTGAACTGGAAACACTGGCGTTCGCCGCGTGTATTCCAGATCAGGTTCGACAGAAAGGCCGTCGGATTGTAATCCCGCAGCAAAGCACAATCGCTGAGCGCACCGTTTGTGATGGTTTCACCCTTTGCAAATTCTGCACGCTCGGGTCCGAACAGATGCCCGTGCACGCGTGTGCCAGTGGCCGCGGCCAGCCATTCTTCGAAGTCTTCAAACAGTTCGGAAAAGCCCTGAAATACGGAATAGGGTGACGAGGTAAGGCCGTTTTCACTGCCGTGCCGGGGAAACCGGCTTTGCATGTACAGCCCGTCACGCCCCCGCGTCCGCCGCTCGACCGCCTTGGAAAACACGCGGTCAATCTTGCCGGGATTGGGTTCGGCCGGTTTCATCGCACTGGCCTGATCGGTCAGAAACGCCTGATACAGCCGTTCCGCACGGGGCCAGATTTTGCGGGCAACAAAACAGTCTGACCGCCGCAGCAATTGCAGGTGATCGTCGTAGAATATGTGCGGGCGGCCCTGATAGTCGAACTTGGACAGGGTCAGGGATCGGCTTTCGATATGTGTGGAATACAGCCGCGCCAATGTCTGGAAATAGCTTTCATCCGGGATCCACACATGGCGGAAGTAACTGTCATATTGTTTGCGCTTGGGGTCCTGCAAAATGGCAGACAGTGTTTGACGGGTCAGGCACCACCACTGGCTGCCCATATGCGGGACCAAACCGTCGGGGATTTTCCGGCGAAACCCGACCGCGCGCTGAAGCTTTACATATGCGTCGAACAATCCGCGCTGTTTTCGCCAGGAAAACGGGAACCGCAGCGTAAACCGTTCATGATCCAACCCGCCGATTGTCCAGCTGACATCAGACGTTGTTGCGCTTTCGATGAAATCGACACGAGGCCGGTCGGCCAGGTAATCAATCAGCTCCTGAACCGGGCGCAGCGGCAGGCAGGCCCCCGACGACAGGAAGACGTGGCGCGTTTCGGGAAATTGCTCCAGCATCAGTTCGGACGCGCTTTGTGAGGCGGCAACGATGCCCCACCCGCCCCAGTCGCATTGATGCCGGTCGGAAAATGCGATCCGGGGATTGTCCGAACAGGACGCAACACATCGCGCGTATTCTTCACCCGGTACCTTGCGATCCACATGGATCACAACAGGGCATCCCGCAGCGGTCCAATGGCGCGCGACCTGTTCGGCCCGGTCCAGCGAGGTATGAACCAGCATGACGACGCCCAGACCGCTCATGCCCAGTTTCCCTTTGACATCAGGCCCAGAATCTCAAGCTGCCGCCAGTTGATATAGGCCTCGGACCACTCGCACCAGAATACGGGCTTGTCTTCAAGCTGTGCGGCATAGGCCTTGTATTCGCCCGAACCGCTATAATGCTGGCGGCGTTGCAATTCTTCACGCGCCTTGTCGCCAAGGGTGTCAATCAGCTTGGCATGAAGCAACGAGCCGCTGGCCTTTTCCCCACCCCATTCGTCGTAAACCTGATTCAGCCCGCGCGGCAAAAGCGAGTGGGTCGAGCTAACATAGACATAGCGTCGATCCCATTTGACCAGGGGGATCTTGTTCAGTGCCGGAGCTTTGGATGGCTTGTCGCGAAAGAACACGCGCGCCCGCGCGCCCCCCTGAATCCACAGGTTCTTGTAATCGGGGTTCTTGGTGATCGTGTAATTTCCCGGATCGAACCACCGTGCGATTTCAAAGGGATCCTGCCCCTCGCGATAGGTTTCGGCATCCACAGACCCTTCGGGGTACATGTCGATCAGCATGGTGCCAAAGCTGCGCACGGCACTTCCGTCCAGCCAGTCTGTCAAGGCGCGGATCGGGCGGGTGTCGCAGAAGGGGTAGATGAAAAACTCATCCGGGTCGACGCTCAGAACCCAATGTCCATGCGCGTATTTGCGCAGAATGTAATTCGACCAGTCCAGACCATAGCTTGCACGTTTATAGCTGGTAGTCGTCCGCCAGACCGATACATCGGACTGCTGTTTCAGGAATTCGAAACTGCCGTCATCGCTGTCATTATCGATGAACAGAAAATGGTCGATACCCAGTTTGCGGTAATACTCCAGAAAGTACGGCAGGCGAATTTTCTCGTTTCGCACAACGCTCATCAACAGGATATCGTCACGGCGGATGGCAGACGTGTTGTTGCTGGCGGGCTTAAGTTCGCGCCGACGTCTGAGGCAGCGCAGAATACGGCGCTTGCGCCGCAATCTCATCTTGTATGATTCAAACAGGCTCACGCGACTGCCCAACCTTTATTATAACGCGAGCTTTCCCCGAACCCGCCGCGACCGTTGGTTGCGACAGGGCATTGTCGGTTTATGCCACTTCTACCTCTTCTGAGGCAACTTTTTTAAACCCCGGAAATGGTAAAGGTGCCGTTGATCCCCCCCGATTTGTTTTCAAGACCAGCCGCCGTCACGCATCAGCCCCATCTCCAGCAACTGCGACCAGCCGGTATAGCGCACCGAGTGCGGGGTCCACATGTCTGGTTGACTGAGTATCTGATCGTAATACGTGCCGAACTGGTTCGGGTCATGAAAATGCTGGCGGCGCAGCTTTTCAGTTTTGGATTTTTCAATAATGTCCGGCAGAAATTTCGTATGCAGCAGCACGCCGGACGGGGTGTCGCCGCCCGGCCCGTCATACACTGCGTTCAGACGACGGGGCAGGGCGGAATGGCACGAGTTTACATAGGCATAGCGCCGCGACCACCGCATGAGCGGGATCTTGTTCAGTGTGGGGGATCGCTGCTGCGTTTGGGCAAAAAACACCCGCTCGCGTGCGCCGCCCTGAACCCACAGGTTTCCCATCGGGCTTTGCCGCTGCGCGCGATACGGGCCTGCGTCAAACCAGTTCAGCACCTCGATCGGGTCCGTTTCCGGGTCATAGGTTTGTCCGCCCAACGGCCCTTTTGGATACAGATCCAGCATCAAAGCGCCAAACCCGACCCGCCCCTGCCGGTCCAGCCATTCTGTGAGCTCATGCAGGGAATGGCGGTCGTGCCGGGCATAAACCAGCAACTCATCCGCATCGACCATCAGGCACCAGTGGCCATGGCCGTAACGCATCAGTAGCCAGCTGAGCCAGTCCAGCCCAAAGCGTGATCCGCGATAGCTGGACCGGGTCTGCCAAAAGGACACATCCGGTTGCCCTTGCAGGTAGTCAGCCGAGCCGTCATCGCTGCCGTTGTCGACGATCAGAAAATGGTTCACGCCCAGCTGGCGATAGTGACGGAAGAACCAGGGCAGGCGGGTAATCTCATTGCGCAAGGTGGTAAAGGCCAGCACGTCGCCGCCCCGTATCCTGCTTGTCTGATCTTTCAGGCAGGTCAGTTGATGTCGGCTGCGCATCGAGCGCCAAAGAAGGCGTCGCCGTTTCCAGCGCAACCGGTATTCCTGTTGCCAACCGATATCAGGAAGTGTCTGAACCGTATTGGACGTCACCGGGGCCTCATTTTTCGTAATGGCCATTCTGATGCCAGCGCCAGGCATCCGCAATCATCGTCTCTAACGTTGACCTTTTCGGCTTCCATCCCAGTTCGGTTTGGGCGCGGACGGACCCGGACACCAGCTTGGTGCAATCGCCCGCCCGTCGGGTACCGACCGAATATGGCACAGGGCGGTTGGTGACGGATTTGGAATGCTCGATCACCTCAAGCACGGAAAACCCCGAGCCGGTGCCCAGATTGAAAACACGGCTTTCTTTACCCTGTTCCAGCCAGCCCAGCCCCAGAACATGCGCGTCGACCAGATCACAGACATGGACATAATCGCGGATACATGTGCCGTCCGGCGTATCGTAATCGGTGCCAAAAACGGTCAAACCCTCGCGCTTGCCATCAATCGCGTCCAGCATCAGGGGGATCAGGTGGGTTTCAGGTCGGTGAAATTCGCCCACTTCGCCTTCGGGATCGGCACCAGCAACGTTGAAGTACCGGAAAATGACATGGCGCAGCCCATGGGCTGCTTCGAAATCCCTCAGGATGTCCTCGATCGCGCGTTTCGATGCACCATAGGCGTTCAGCGGGTGTTGGGCGGCGGCTTCGTCCAGAACCACATTGTCATGCTCGCCATAGGTGGCGCATGTGGACGAGAACACGAAATCCAGACAGCCCGCCGCAACCGCAGCCTCGACCAGCGTCAGCGATCCGGTCACATTGTTCGACCAGTACAAACCGGGCTGCCGCATCGCGTCGCCCACTTGGCTGAGCGCCGCAAAATGCATCACCGCAACCGGCTTGTGTTTGGCAAATACCTCGTCCAGACGTGCCCGGTCCAACAGGTCGCCCTGTTCAAACGGCCCGTATTTCACCGCATCCTGCCAACCGGTGACCAGATTGTCGTAGGTCACGGGAACATAGCCCACCTGCGCAAGCGCCTTGCAGGCATGCGACCCGATATATCCGGCACCACCGGTCACGAGGATTGGTTTCATGAAGCGTCCTTTGGAACCAGATTGCCTGTCATCGAGATATGGGAACCGCGGGGCGTCATGGGCAAAACCGGCTACTCCAGCCCCATCGCCGCCATCATCTCTTCGATCTTGGGCACGTCCTGCGGGTTGTTCAGCTCCCAGAACTGACGGCCCTTGGCGTCAACCTCGACGCACAGAACCTTGCGGCCATTTTCCATGAACCTGAGCTGTTCAAGACCTTCCAGCTTTTCCAGAGGGCCTGTTGGCCAGCCCGGATAGGCCGCCAACGCATCAGGCCGATAGGCATAGACGCCGACATGGTGAAACACCGGCGTGGGTTCATCCCCGCCATAGGTTTCTGAGGTGAAAGGTACGACCTCTTTCGAGAAATACATCGCGCTGTTGTCGCGCCCGAACACGGCGGTTGTTCCGCCAACGCGGCCATGTTTGCGGTCATTCAGCAGGCTGTTCAAAGCGTCCCCGTCGCAGCGCAGGACCGGTGTGGCTACGCCAGCGTCGGGTGCCGCGCGCAGCCCTGTGATCAGGTCCTCAACAAACCAATGCGGTGTCAGGGGTGCATCGCCCTGAAGGTTGACCACGATGTCATATCCGCTGCCCAGAACCTTGTGCGCCTCAGCGCAGCGTTCGGTGCCGTTCTGGCAGTTTTCCGAGGTCATCACCACCTCGGCGCCAAAGCCTTCGGACAGCTCGCGGATGCGGTCGTCATCGGTTGCGACCACAACCCGGTCCACGCCCGCGACAGAAGTGGCTGCCCGCCAGGACCGTTCGATCAGTGTCATCGAAACGCCGGTCGCGCCGGTCAGCGGCACCAATGGCTTGCCCGGATAGCGGGTCGAGGCATAGCGGGCGGGGATGGCGATCAGAACTGACATCAGGCCTCCTTCAGCTTAACACCCGGAGCGTACGCGATAAAAAACGGGTTCGCATAGCCCTCTTTGCCATAGAGAAGCGGCGCGTGATCGTCAAACCGCACAACCCGGCCTCCGGCCCCGGCCAGTACCGCGTGCCCTGCCGCCGTGTCCCACTCCATCGTGCGCCCGACCCGCGGATAAAGATCCGCCTCGCCCGTCGCAACCAAACAGAACTTGAGAGACGATCCCGCGCTTTTGCTGTCCTTGACCTGATACTTGTTGATGTAATCCTCGGTGGCCTGATCCCGGTGCGACTTTGACGCCACGACCAAAAGCGCGGAATTGTCCGGGTTAGAGACTGAATTTGGGATCAGGGTGCCGGGTGCATCCTTGTCAAACGCGCCCGTTTCCTCGACCGCCTGACCATCGGCTTGCGTATAGAACATGCGACCCCGCGCTGGCGCATAGACCACGCCCCGTGTCGGCGTTCCGTTCTCGACCAGTGCGATGTTGACGGTGAAATCGCCACGCCGGTTGATGAATTCCTTGGTGCCATCCAGCGGATCGACAATCAGAAAGGTATCCCCTTTTTCGGAATGCGAGGCGGCCTGTTCTTCGGTGATCAGCAGGATGTCGGGGAAGGCCTGACGCAACCCGGCTGAAATCAGCGCATCGGCTGCCTCATCCGCTTCGGTCACAGGGCTGGAGTCTGATTTGACTTTGACGTCGAAATCGTCTGCCTCATAGATTTCCATGATCCTGTCGCCTGCCTCAAGGGCCAGACGCCGGATGACGGGAATAAGCGCGTCGTAGGTCACAAAAATGCTCCGTTCCTGTGGTTTGTTGATCCAAACTCGTGACCGACTTATGATGCGACGGTTACCGAACGGCAAGATATTCATGCCAGGTTAGGGACGACGAGGCAGGAAAGACCCTTTAAGTGTTCTATTACAAGCGCAATCAAACGCTGCTGGGCGGTGCACTGACGACTGCGGAACTGGTGTTCCACGCGGTGGTGCGGAACGTGCGCGCGCAGCATCCGAATGCGGTGATCGCGATTATGCTTAACGTTGTGCAATTGCTGGTGATGATGGTTACCTTCTATTTGCTCATGTCGCTGATGGGCCGGGGCGGGGTCGCCAGAATCAGGGGCGAATTTCTGCTGTATGTTCTGTCGGGTGTGTTCCCGTTCATGTTGCACATACAATCGATCGGCGCGATTTCCGGGGTTGGGTCCTCCAATAACCCGATGATGCTGCATTCGCCGATGAACGTAATGGTCACGATTCTCGCGGCGGCCTTCAGCACTTTCTATAAGTTCCTGCTGGCCATGTTCATCATCCTGTTCGTCTACAGTGTCGCGGTTGCTCCGCTTGAGGTGCAGAACCCCGGCGGCGCCTTCGCAATGCTGGTGCTGGCCTGGTTTACCGGCTGCGCGGTGGGGCTTGTGTTCATGGCGTTGAAACCGTGGGCCCCGAAGACCGTTTCGATGCTAACCAATATATATCGCCGTCTGAACATGGTGTTTTCCGGCAAGATGTTCATTGCGAACGCATTGGGTGGCGGGCTGTTGATGATGTTTGCCTGGAACCCGCTGTTTCACATCATCGACCAGACCCGCGGGTTCGTGTTCCGCAACTATTATCCAAGAAACACCAGCTGGGAATACGCGGCCTGGGTTGGAATCGCCCTGTTGATGATCGGTCTTATGGGTGAATTCTTTACCCGTCAGCACGTCTCAAAAAGCTGGAATGCGCGCCGCTAGCGCGCGACCCGCAGCGTAAGGTTTATGCGCCCGCCTTTGGGCAACAGGCGCGAGGATCTAAACCTGATCCGATCCACGCCGTGATAGGCAAGCCGCGCCGGACCGCCCATGACGACCACATCCCCCGAGCTCAGCCAGATCGACTCGGTCTTGCCGCCGCGCGTCGTGCTGCCAATCCGAAACAAGGCATCGTCGCCCAGCGAAACCGACAGGACGGGCCATGAAAAATCTGCCTCGTCCTTGTCCTGGTGCAGGCCCATCTTTGCGCCTTCCCCGTAGTAGTTGATCAAACAGCAATCGGGCGCTCGCTCGGTGCTGACCAGATCGCGCCAGATATCCAGAATGGCGGCGGGGATTTCCGGCCAGTCACCACCTTTGGGGTGCTGATCCTGATACCGGTACCCCGCCTTGTCGGTCACCCAACCCAGGTCGCCTGCCGAGGTCATCCGAACTGACATCTCCTTGCCCGAAGGAGTAACCGGTCGGAACAGGGGCGCGGCTTTCAGAATCGGGCGCAAATCCGCGATCACCCGCGACTGGGCCGCAGGATCAAGATAACCTTTCCTGATATCGAACCCCCGCAAAACCAATCGCGCCATTCCGGAAACCCCAATCCTTTCCAATTCCTTGCCAAAAAAGGCATCAGAATCCCTAAAACCTGCGTTCTACGGTGCTTGCAGGCCTCTGGTCTCGCCCTTATATACGCCGGGACGCGCGATGGTAGTGCTGTCGCGCACATCAGGTCGGGGGCGGGATGCCGTAACGGGTCCGGTCGTCGAGACATCGCCTTGAAGAGAAAGGGATTGCAAAAATGGGAAAAGTAATCGGGATTGACCTCGGGACCACCAACTCTTGCGTGGCCATCATGGACGGTTCGCAGCCGAAGGTTATCGAAAACGCCGAAGGGGCGCGGACCACGCCCTCGATCGTCGCCTTCACTGAAGATGAGCGACTGGTCGGTCAGCCTGCAAAGCGTCAGGCGGTCACCAACCCCGACAACACGATCTTTGGCGTCAAGCGTCTGATCGGTCGCCGTGTGGATGATGCCGAAGTCGAAAAAGACAAGAAAATGGTGCCGTACGCTATCGTCGATGGCGGCAATGGCGACGCGTGGGTTCAGGCCCGCGGTGAAAAATACTCCCCAAGCCAGATTTCGGCCTTCACTCTGGGTAAGATGAAGGAAACCGCGGAAAGCTATCTGGGTGAGGAAGTCACGCAGGCGGTCATCACCGTTCCCGCATACTTCAACGACGCACAGCGTCAGGCCACCAAAGACGCCGGTAAAATCGCCGGTCTGGAAGTGCTGCGGATCATCAACGAACCGACAGCTGCCGCTCTGGCCTATGGTCTGGACAAGCAGGAAACCCAAACCATCGCAGTCTATGACCTTGGTGGCGGTACCTTCGACGTGACCATTCTGGAAATTGACGACGGCCTGTTCGAGGTCAAATCGACCAACGGCGACACCTTCCTGGGTGGTGAAGACTTTGACATGCGCATCGTCAACTACCTGGCGGATGAGTTCAAAAAGGAACACGGTGTCGATCTGTCTGCTGACAAGATGGCCTTGCAGCGTCTGAAAGAAGCCGCCGAAAAAGCCAAGATCGAACTCAGCTCGACCTCGCAGACCGAGATCAACCAGCCGTTCATCTCTATGGGTTCGAACGGTCAGCCGCTGCACATGGTCATGAAACTGACCCGTGCCAAGCTGGAATCCCTGGTCGGTGATCTGATCAAGAAGTCGATGAAGCCGTGCCAGGCTGCTCTGAAAGACGCCGGTCTGTCGGCTGCTGACGTGGACGAGGTTGTTCTGGTCGGTGGTATGACCCGGATGCCGAAAGTGATCGAAGAGGTCACGAAGTTCTTTGGCAAAGAGCCGCATAAAGGCGTGAACCCGGACGAAGTGGTTGCCATGGGTGCCGCCATTCAGGCCGGTGTTCTTCAGGGCGACGTCAAGGACGTGGTTCTGCTGGACGTGACCCCGCTGTCGCTGGGCATCGAGACGCTGGGTGGCGTGTTCACCCGCCTGATCGACCGCAACACCACGATCCCGACGAAAAAGTCTCAGGTCTTCTCGACCGCCGAGGACAACCAGAACGCCGTGACCATCCGCGTGTTCCAGGGCGAGCGTGAAATGGCTGCGGACAACAAGATCCTCGGTCAGTTCAACCTCGAAGACATCCCGCCCGCACCGCGTGGCATGCCCCAGATCGAGGTGACATTCGACATCGACGCCAACGGCATTGTCTCGGTTTCGGCCAAGGACAAAGGCACCGGCAAGGAACAGAAGATCACCATCCAGGCATCGGGCGGTCTGTCCGACGAAGACATCGAAAAGATGGTCAAGGACGCCGAAGAGAACGCGGAAGCCGACAAGGAACGCCGCGAGCTGGTCGACGCCAAGAACCAGGCGGAAAGCCTCATCCACTCGACCGAAAAGTCGATGGAAGAGCATGCCGACAAGGTCGACCCGACCACGATCGAAGCTATCGAACTGGCGATCGCCGCACTCAAGGACGAGCTGGAAACCAACAATGCCGACAAGATCAAGTCTGGCATCCAGAACGTCACCGAAGCAGCGATGAAGCTGGGTGAGGCGATCTACAAGGCGCAGTCCGAAGAGGCCGAGGACGAGCCTGCCGCAGCAGATGCCGCACATGGTGATGACGATATCGTCGATGCCGAGTTCGAAGATCTGGACGACGACAAGCGTAACTAACGGGTAACCGGGCCAATGTAGGCCGGTCCGGATGCCGGGCCGGCCTATTTACGTTGAGGCAGAAGGAAATACTGATGTCAAAACGCGACTATTACGAAGTGCTCGGCGTGTCCAAGGGCGCTTCGGCGGATGAGATCAAGAAAGGCTTTCGCACGAAAGCCAAAGAGCTGCATCCGGACCGCAACAAGGACAACCCGGATGCCGAGGCGCAGTTCAAGGAAGCCAACGAGGCTTATGACGTGCTGCGCGATGCCGACAAAAAGGCGGCCTATGACCGCTTTGGCCACGCCGCGTTTGAAAACGGCATGGGCGGTGGTGGTCGGCCTGGTGGTGGCTTTGGACAGGGCGATTTCTCCAGCGCGTTCTCGGATGTGTTCGACGACCTGTTCGGCGATTTCATGGGTGGACAACGTGGCGGTGGCGGTCGACGCGCCGCGCGCGGCTCGGACCTGCGCTATAACCTGCGCGTATCGCTGGAAGAGGCGTACTCGGGCCAGCAGAAAACCATCAATGTACCGACAGCCGTGGCCTGTTCCTCCTGCGAAGGAACCGGTGCAGAAGGCGGGGTCGAGCCGACAACCTGCCCCACCTGTTCCGGCATGGGCAAGGTACGGGCGCAACAGGGCTTCTTTACGGTCGAACGAACCTGCCCCACCTGCTCGGGTCTGGGTCAGATCATCAAGAACCCCTGCAAATCCTGTAAAGGTGCAGGCCGCGTCGAAAAAGATCGCGCCTTGTCGGTCAACATCCCCGCTGGTGTCGAAACCGGTACCCGTATTCGTCTGGCAGGTGAAGGCGAGGCCGGAATGCGCGGTGGCCCTCCGGGCGACCTCTACATCTTTGTGGAAGTGTCTGATCACAAATTGTTCGAACGCGACAGCGTGAACCTCTATTGCCGTGTACCGGTCAGCATGGCCAAGGCCGCGCTGGGTGGATCGATCGAGGTTCCGACAATCGATGGCGGCCGTGGGCGGGTGCAGATCCCGGCAGGCAGCCAGTCGGGCCGGCAAATGCGCCTGCGCGGCAAAGGTATGCCCGCGCTGCGCGGCGGCGGTGTTGGCGACATGTTTATCGAACTGGCGGTTGAAACCCCGGTCAACCTGACCAGCCGCCAAAAAGAACTGCTGCGCGAGTTTGATGACCTGGGCGAAGATAACCACCCGGAATCAAAAAGCTTCTTCTCATCCGTCAAATCCTTCTGGGACGGTATGAAAAGCTGACAACCAGGGTTACGGGGGCTCTGCCCCCGCCGCTCGTTCCGGGCGCCTCCCCCGGGATATTTCCGGCCAGATGAAGCAGGGATCCTTTATTCATCTGGCTCTAAATATCCCGGAGCGCGAGGCAGAGCCTCGCGAAATACTCCCTAAAGACATTCAATTGGCCTTATCAGATGACCAAAAGTGGCAATGCATTTGCCAAATTGGGTCTTGATTCCGACCGTCGACCCTGAAATTGTCCGCGACAACCGTTGGGGTGCCCTGTGAAAGGGCTGAGAGGCGCGACCGCGTTAACCCATCGAACCTGATCCGGGCAATTCCGGCGTAGGGAACGGTCTTATGAACACAGACGTTTTCCCTACCTCGTTGCCCAAAGAAGATGGAGCAACGACATGGCGGCAATTGCCCTGACCATTGCAGGATCTGACAGCGGCGGAGGCGCCGGGATTCAGGCCGATCTGAAAGCGATGTCGGCGCTGGGTGTATTCGGCGCAAGCGTCATTACCGCTGTTACGGCGCAGAACACGCAAGCCGTCACTGCGGTGCATAGGGTTCCGCTGGATGTCATTGCCGCTCAAATCGACGCGGTGCTCAGCGATCTGGATGTGACGGCCATCAAGATCGGTATGCTTGCGACGCCAGAGATCATTCATACAGTGGCCCAAGGCCTGGAAGCGTTCAAAGGCCCCGTCGTTCTTGATCCTGTCATGATCGCAAAATCCGGAGATGCGTTGTTGGCGCAGGAAGCGGTCCGGACTCTGCGCGAAGTGATGGTGCCAATAGCGACTGTGCTGACACCCAATCTGCCCGAAGCGGCATGTTTGCTGGGTGCGAAACCGGCGCAATCACCGGACGAGATGGCAGCACAAGGCAAGGCCCTGTGCGCTCTGGGCGCGGATGCGGTTTTGATGAAGGGCGGGCATGGGTCGGGCGATGTCTGCCACGATCTGTTGGTCGACCCCTCAGGCGTCGTGGCCGCATTTCAGGCCCCGCGTCAGAACACGAGAAACACCCACGGAACCGGATGCACCCTGTCGTCTTCGATCGCCGCCGGTTTGGCCAGGGGCCTGCCGCTGAGGGATGCGATCGCACAGGCGCATAATTATCTGCAAGGGGCCATCGCGCGGGCGGATGAGCTGAAGATTGGTGCCGGGCACGGTCCAGTGCACCACTTCCACCGGATCTGGCCCGCATGACACTCTGGTCGGTCATAGGTGCAGGCGTTGCGGGTCTGGCCGTGGCCAGCGAGCTTGTGTCACGCGGCGCAAGGGTGCAGGTTTTCGATCCGGGCGGCCCACCCGGCCCGCATGGGTGTTCCTGGTGGGCCGGTGGGATGCTGGCCCCCTGGTGTGAATATGAAAACGCGGAAGAACCGGTGCTGCGGCTGGGGCAGGAAGCAATCGAATGGTGGGCGCAGCGAACTCAGGTAAGCAGAAGTGGAACCCTTGTCGTTGCCAATGCGCGTGACCTGCCCGACCTGCGCCGGTTTGCACGCCGGACCGAAGGGTTCAGCGAGGTTGATCGCACGGAAATACTCGAATTAGAGCCCGATCTGAGCAAGTTCGGCAAAGCTCTGTATTTTGAAAACGAAGCGCACCTTGATCCTCGTCAGGCGTTGCGCGATCTGCATCGTCACCTGCAAGGCGCCGGCGTGGAATTCCACCGAAAGCTGGCTCCGGCGCAACTGGACAACGCCATAGACTGCCGGGGTTTGCACGCGCGCGAATATCTGCACGACCTGCGCGGCGTGAAGGGTGAGATGCTGGTTCTTCGTTGCCCCGATGTGACCCTTTCGCGCCCGGTGCGGTTATTGCATCCGCGGATGCCGCTCTACATCGTTCCGCGCGGGGACGGCGTCTACATGCTGGGCGCAACCATGATCGAATCCGAGGACAGCAGCCGCATCACCGCGCGTTCGATGCTGGAACTGCTCAGCGCGGCCTATGCCGTGAACCCGGCCTTTGGCGAGGCCGAGGTGCTGGAGATCGGCGTCGATCTGCGCCCCGCTTTCCCGGACAACCTGCCGCGTATCCGGCGATTGGGCCGGACAATTTATGCCAACGGGCTTTATCGCCATGGCTATCTGCTGGCCCCTGCACTGGCGCGGGGTGTCGCTGATCTGGCATTGGACAACACACATTCGGAGATGGTCGATGAAGATCGTGCTTAACGGCGAGACGCGCGATGTGCGCGCGGAAACCCTGTCGGATCTGTTGCTGGAATGCGGCTTCTCAGGCCGTGTGGCCACCGCCGTGAACGAAGATTTCGTGCCGTCAAGCCTACGTATTGGGCACAAACTGACCGATGGCGACCGGATCGAAGTTGTTGCGCCGATGCAGGGGGGCTGAGGATGAAGACGTTCTACGGCATCGAACTGCCGAACCCCTTGATGCTGGGCACCGCCCAATATCCCAGCCCTGCCATTCTGGAACAGGCCTTTCGCGAAAGCGGTGCGGCGGTTGCCACGGTATCGCTGCGGCGGGAATCCGGCGCGGGTCAGACATTCTGGCAGATGATTCGCGAGCTGGGTGTTCTGACCCTGCCAAATACGGCTGGCTGTCATACGGTGAAGGAGGCGGTGACCACAGCCCATATGGCGCGCGAAGTGTTTGATACCAAATGGATCAAGCTGGAACTGATTGGCCACACCGACAGTTTACAGCCGGATGTGTTCCAGCTGGTCGAGGCCGCGCGCATCCTGACCGAAGATGGGTTTGAGGTGTTTCCCTACACAACCGATGATCTGATCGTGAGCGAACGCCTGCTCGAAGCGGGGTGCGAAGTGCTGATGCCGTGGGGCGCGCCTATCGGGTCCGGGCGCGGGCTGAACAACGAATACGCCCTGCGGTCGATGCGGGCCGAGTTCCCTGACACGCCGCTGGTGGTGGATGCCGGGATCGGCCTGCCCAGCCACGCGGCCCATGCGATGGAACTGGGCTATGATGCCGTTCTGCTGAACACCGCTGTGGCCCGTGCCGGTGACCCCGTTCTGATGGCCAAGGCGATGGCGCGGGCAATCCATGCCGGACAACTGGCCCATCAGGCCGACCCGATCGAGGCACGCGATATGGCCGAACCTTCGACCCCCGTTGTTGGAAAGGCCTTCCTGTCATGACGCTGGACCGTTTCTATCCGATCTTCGATCACTCGGACTGGTTGCGGCGGATGCTGCCCCTGGGTGTCAAACTGGTGCAGCTGCGTATCAAGGATCAGCCGGTTGAGGTGGTGCGCGATCAGATTGCCGCCTCGCGTGATCTGTGCCGCGACTACGGAGCGGTTCTGGTGATCAACGATTACTGGCAACACGCCATCGATCTGGGTTGTGACTGGGTTCATCTGGGGCAAGAAGATCTGGATGATGCCGACCTGAAAGCCATCCGAAAAGCGGGTCTAAAGCTGGGTGTATCCACTCATGACGATGATGAGCTTGAGCGGGTTCTGGCCATGGATCCCGATTACGTGGCGCTGGGCCCGGTCTATCCGACCATTTTGAAAAAGATGAAATGGCATCAGCAGGGCCTGCCCCGCGTGACCGAATGGAAGGCGCGGGTTGGCGACATTCCTCTGGTCGGCATTGGCGGCATGAGCGTCGAGCGCGCAGCAGGGGTGCTGGCTGCCGGGGCCGACATTGTCTCGGCCGTCACGGATATCACGCTGAACGCCGACCCCGAAGCGCGGGTGCGTGCTTGGATCGAGGTCACGAGATGAACCGCTACGCCCGCCAGACGCAGCTGCCCGAGGTTGGGGCTGAAGGACAGGCCCGCCTGATTGCGGCCCGTGTTCTGGTGGTCGGCGCAGGTGGTCTGGCCGCGCCGCTTCTGCCGCTATTGGCCGGGGCCGGGGTGGGGCATATCACAATTGTCGATGGTGACATCGTCGATCCGTCGAACCTGCATCGCCAGACATTGTTTTCAGAAGAAGATTGCGGGCTGTCAAAAGCCGAACGCGCCGCTGACCGATGCCGTGCGTTGAATGCCGAAATCGATGTGATCGCCAAGAAAATGGCTCTAACAGGGGAAAATGCGCCCAATCTGGTGTCGCAGGCGGATATTATCCTGGATTGTGCCGACAGCTATGCGGTCAGTTATATGCTGTCGGATACCTGTCTGGCACAAGGCAAGCCGCTGATCAGCGCCTCGGTGCTGGGGCTTTCAGGTTATGTGGGCGGATTCTGTGGCAGCGCACCTTCTCTGCGAGCCGTTTTCCCCGATGCGCCGGATAGCGGCGCAAGCTGCGCCACGGCGGGTGTTCTGGGCCCCGTTGTCGGTGTGATCGGGGCCATGCAGGCGCAGATGGCGCTGAACCTGATCTTGCGGCTTGACCCGTCCCCGCTTGGGCAGATGGTGCAATATGACGCGCGAACCCTGCGCAGTACCGGGTTTCGTTTTGATGACGCGCCGGAACCGGCAAGCTGTTTCCGCTTTCTCTCTGCCAGTCAGTTGAGGGAGACAGACCAGATTGTCGAACTGCGTGACCCGGACGAAGCGCCGGTTCCGGCCCACCCGAATGCGACGCGTATTTCACCCGAAGAAATACAAAAAATAGACTCTAAAAAAGGGCAACGCCTTGCTCTTTGCTGTGCCACCGGGCTGCGCGCATGGCGCGCTGCCGAGAAAATTCAACCGATTTGGCCGGGCGAGATTGTCCTCGTCGCGGCCTCAACCTCCTGAGAAAAGGAAACGTGAGATATGAAAAAGCTGATGACAGCCCTTGCCCTTCTGGCCGCCGCGCCGGCCTGGGCCGAAGACAAGATGACCGTCCTGCTGGACTGGTTCATCAACCCCGACCACGGGCCCATCATCTTGGCACAGGAAAACGGCTACTTTGCCGAGCAGGGATTGCAGGTCGAAGTCGTTGCCCCCGCCGACCCGTCCGCGCCGCCGCGTCTGGTGGCTGCCGGTCAGGCGGATCTGGCGGTATCCTATCAGCCGCAGCTGCATTTGCAGATTCACGAAGGGCTGCCGCTGAAACGGGTCGGCACGCTGGTCGCGACGCCCCTGAACTGCCTGCTGGTTCTGAAAGACGGGCCGATCAAATCGCCCGCTGACCTCAAAGGCAAGAAAATCGGCTTTTCCGTCGCCGGTGTGGAAGAGGCCATCCTCAGCACCGTGCTTGGCAAATACGACGTCGCGCTGGATGATGTTGAGATGATCAACGTAAATTTCTCGCTCTCGCCCTCGCTGATGACCGGTCAGGTGGATGCGGTGATTGGCGCCTATCGCAACTTCGAACTGAACCAGATGGATATCGAAGGCCGCCCCGGCACCTGTTTCTATATCGAGGAAGAAGGCGTGCCGTCTTATGACGAACTGATCTATGTCGCCAACCCCGATACGATGGACAAAGACAAGATCGCCCGTTTCCTGGCCGCGACCGAAAAAGCGACTCAGTACATCGTCAACAACCCGGAAAAAAGCTGGGAGGTCTTCTCGGCCACATCACCCGAGTTGCAGGACGAGCTGAACGCGCGGGCATGGGTCGACACGCTGCCGCGCTTTGCCCTTCGTCCCGCCGGGTTTGACGCTGGCCGTTATGCCCGGTTCGAAGCATTCCTGAACGACAGCGGCATGATCGACACTGTCCTGCCCGTCAGCGACATTGCCATCGACGTCACCGCGCAATGAGCGATTATGGCAAAGCCTTTGCGCTGATGCGCGATGCGGCGCAGGGGCCGTGGCGGGATTACACCCGCCACGCTTTTGTCGAAGCCCTGAAAGACGGCACCCTGCCACGTCCGGCGTTCCTGCACTATCTGCGTCAGGATTACGTGTTCCTGATCCACTTCTCGCGCGCCTGGGCGCTGGCCGTGGTGAAATCGGAAACACATGCTGAAATGCTGGCGGCGTCGCGTACCGTGAACGGCCTGATCAGCGAAGAGATGAAGCTGCATATCGGTATTTGCGAAGCAGAAGGCATTTCGCAGTCCGATCTGTTTGCAACGCCTGAACGGCCCGAGAATCTGGCCTATACCCGCTTTGTTCTCGAGGCGGGCTATAGCGGCGATCTGCTGGATCTTCTGGCAGCACTTGTACCGTGCGTCATGGGATATGGTGAGATTGGCACCCGCCTGTCTGCGGAGGCAACATCAACGACCTATCGTGGCTGGATCGATACCTATGCGGACGAGGGCTATCAGAACGCCTGCGCGGCCGTGGGCGAATTGCTGGATTCGGCTCTAACAAGGCGGATTGGGGCGGATTTTCAATCGTCACCTCGCTGGGATCGTCTGTGCCGGACGTTCCGTACGGCGACGGAATTGGAGGTCAACTTCTGGCAGATGGGTCTGACCCCATGACCCCGGCACCCGATCTGACCATCAGCGGTACAGCCACGATCGACGGCGCGACTTTGTTCGCGCCGCTGACCCTGACGCTTGGCGCCGGGGCGTGGACCTGTCTGCTGGGTGGATCGGGTGTTGGAAAAACCACGGTCTTGCGGCTGATTGCCGGGCTGGAAACCGGGGCTGAATTCTCGGGCCGGATCACCGCCAGCGATGGTCAGCCGGTTTCGGACCGGGTTGCCTATATGGCGCAGGACGACCTGTTGCTGCCTTGGGCGAGTGTTGCGCAGAACGTCTCGTTGGGCGCGCGGCTGCGGGGCGAGAAAGTTGACGTTGACCGGCGTGACCGCCTGATCGAACGGATGCGCTTGCAGGACCATATGACCAAGAAACCGCCCGAGCTTTCGGGCGGGCAGCGTCAGCGCGTGGCGCTGGCCCGCACCCTGATGGAAGACCGGCCGATCGTGTTGCTGGACGAACCCTTTTCCGCCCTTGATGCCCGAACCCGTGCCGATATGCAGGATCTGGCCGCCGAGGCGCTAAAAGGCCGCACTGTCCTTCTAGTGACCCACGATCCGGGCGAGGCCGCGCGTCTGGGGCAATCCATCGTCGTCATGACACAGCCCGGGCTGACGCCCTGCGACCCGCCGGTTGCTCCAGCCCCGCGCAGCGTGGATGATCTGCAGACGCTGGAAACACAAGGCGCGCTTTTGCGGCTGCTGCGGGAGGGCGGTGTATGAAGTCTCTCTCTGTTCTGGCAGCAACCCTGTTTGCCCTTGCCATCTGGCAGGGAATCGTGACCCTGACCGGATTGCCAAAATTCATCCTGCCCGGTCCCGCAGTGGTTGCCGAGACCTGGTGGCAGAACCGCTGGCTGATTGCAGAACACACCTGGATCACAGCCATCGAGGTCATTATCGGCCTTGCCTGCGGCACGCTGCTGGGCGTTGTCACCGCATTGCAGCTGGCCAATTCCCGCGCCGCACGGGTTCTGGTACAGCCAATGCTGGTGTTCACTCAGGCCCTGCCGGTCTTTGCGCTGGCCCCGTTGCTGACCCTATGGCTGGGCTATGGCCTGTTGTCCAAGGTCGCGATGGCGGTGCTGATCATCTATTTCCCGATCACGTCGTCCTTTTTTGACGGTTTGATGCGGACACCGCAGGGGTATCTGGACCTTGCGCGCACGATGCAGGCGGGCAAGCGCGCTGTGTTGTGGCACATCCGTATCCCTGCGGCGTTGCCGTCTTTGGCCTCGGGGATGCGGCTTGCGGCGGTGTATGCGCCGATCGGTGCCGTGATCGGTGAATGGGTCGGTTCATCGCAAGGTCTGGGATATCTGATGCTGCTGGCCAATGGCCGCGCCAAGACGGACCTGATGTTTGCGGCGATGCTGACGCTGGGCGTGTTTTCGATCCTTCTGCACATGATTGTCCGCCGCGCCACCGCGCGTATGGCTGGAGAGGCGCGTTAACCTTTCGGAAAGTGATTCTGCGACAGGGTAAACGCATGACACAGGACGCCTTTGCCGAAGCCCCCATGCTGTTTGATACGGACGAAGCGCCAGCGCAGCCGCTGCCGAATGGTCGGTTACCCTCCTACATCAAAGACCATCGCAAGCGGCTGCGCGAACGGTTCATGGCGGGCGGGTCAGCAGCGATCCCGGATTATGAGTTGCTGGAGCTGGTTTTGTTCCGGTCCATCCCGCGGCAGGATGTGAAACCATTGGCGCGGGCACTGTTGAATGCCTTTGGCGATTTCAACCGCGTGTTGACAGCGCCCGAAGAACGGCTGCGTCAGATCAAGGGCGTTGGTGATACGGTCATCACCGATCTGAAAATCCTCGAAGCCTGCGCGCATCGGATGGCACGGGCGCGGGTGATGCAACGGCACGTGATATCCAGCTGGGACGCGCTGCTGGACTATTGCCATACAACAATGGCGCATCGCGAGACCGAGCAATTTCGCGTTTTCTATCTGGATCGCAAGAACGTCCTGATCGCGGATGAGGAACAGGCCAAAGGCACCGTGGATCACGTGCCCGTCTATCCGCGCGAAGTGGCCAAAAGGGCGCTGGAGCTGAATGCCTCGGCCTTGATCCTGGTGCACAACCATCCTTCGGGCGACCCAACGCCGTCACAGTCGGACATCGACATGACCAACCGCATACAGGATGCCTGTTCCGCCCTGGGGCTGACGCTGCATGACCACCTGATCATCGGCAAATCGACCGAGCTCAGCTTTCGTTCCGAAGGGTATCTCTAGCGGCTACTGCACCCAAATCTCGACCCGCCGGTTGACCTTGCGGCCCCATTCGGTGTCGTCGCAGGCCATGGGCATCGCCTCGCCAAACCCTTCGGCGGTAACCGCGATACTGTCAGGGATCGGGGCTTCAAGCGCGGCGATAACCGCGTTTCGCACGGTTTGCGCGCGCCTCAGGGCGATGCGGGCATTTGAAACGGCACCCCCGTCCCCATCGCTGAAGCCTGCAAACACAACCTTGCGTGCCTGCAACGTACCCGCGTCCAGCATTTGCGCCAGCTGCTGAATATTGGCGCGTGACTGCGCGTCCGGGCGGGACGATCCGGGTTCGAACCGAACCGACAGGGACAGGCGCGACAAGGGGCGCAGGGTCTTGATCATGCGTTGCAATTCCTCAAGCCCAACCTCAGTTCCACCAGTGACGACCGCATTGGCAAGCCGGTCCCCCTGCACGCCAACCGGCAGGGTTTCAGCAGATTGATCCACATATCCTGCGTCACGTATCGCCATCTGCGCATCGGGGCTTTGGCTATAGGCCAGAAACTGCCGCGCAATCCGGGGCAGGCGTCGTTCCGGCAGATACAGGAACATGGGCATATTCAGCGGGTAATCTTCAGTCTTGATCGACTGGCGGGTCGCGGCCAGCGGATGCCCGCACCCGCCGGTCAACGGCAAAGCGCGGGTGCCATGGGCCGATGCCTTGCTGGCGATCCCGATGGAGAACGGATCCTTAGCCACGGCCGCGGTCAGGTCATGTATGCGTTTGTGGCGGGTCGCCGTATCGGTCAGGTCCACACCGGCGGTTTTCAGAACCTGATCCTCGACCGCCTGCGCCAGCCCCGACCCGGCCTCTGGCACGTGCAGTGCAATAGGGGCATCCGGCCCACCCAGCTGCGCCCAGTTGCTGACCTCTCCGGACAGAATCCGGGCCAGATCCGCCAGCGAAACCTGCCGCATAACGCTATCGGGGGCCACGACCGGGACCATGGCATCCAGTGCAATGACCCGTGACCGACGGGCGCGCTTCAGATCACCCAACCCCGCAGCCTCGGCAGCCTCCCGCTCGGCCTCGCGCATCTCGCGCAGGGCCATCACGATATCCGCCCGGTCCGCGATCAGGTCGCTGAACCCGCGATCGGTGGTGCCCACGTCAAAGAAAAACCGTGCCAGCGGCGCCGCCCGGCCTGCCTGATGCAGCTCGTAAACAAAGGTGTCCTCATCCACGCGGGCGGGGGTCGCGGTCAGGTCTTCCTGACGGGCAAAGCCGATGATCAGGGCGGGCAGCACCGTTTCGGCCATCACCGATGATCCGGAAAACTGCACTTCGGCGACGAAATCGATCAGATTGGGGCAGGCGGGCCCCTCACAAGTGACACCCGAACCATCCACGGTCAGCGTCCCGAATTGCGTATCGACGCGATAGAACTCACCGTCAAAGCTCAGCAGATTGCCGGTCACTTCGACCTTGCCATCATGCGAGGTCAATGTGATGTCCTGCCCAAAAGCACCGGTCGCCACCGTCACGGAAAACAGCGCAGCCACCGCCACACGGAAAAATGTCATAAGAGGTTCAAGCCTGCCTGCGGATTACTTTGCCGCGATTGTCAGGTCTGAGAGCAGATTATTCAACACCAGAAACTCGCCCGCGCGCGAACAATCCGGCAGGGTCACTGACATGTCGCGCGACCGCAGGCGGCGGTCCGACAACAACTCCAGCGACTGCACGTTCAGCGTGTGGCCGCAATTTGCATCGGTCACTTCGGCCTCGACAGTCAGGTCAATCGTGCCCGACTGTTCCGATGTACTGGCCGGGAAAGAATACACTTCGATATTCTGAGTGATCCCGGAACCGGACTGGCCCAGACGCACAACCTCTCCGGCGCCTTCTGCAGATGCGTCATCCCAGACATGGCCATCCGCACCATAGCTGGCACCAAATTCCAGCGCGTGAATCTGCAACTCGGTTTCCCCCTGCCATTGCAGGACAACACGATCGAAACCGGCGATTTCAGGGACGTGAGTGGTGGCGACGGTGCCTGTTTCATCTTCGAAAGAAAACAGGAAGATCGCGTATTCCGAAAGGGCCGGGATCGCCATGTCCAGCGCGCCGCTGGCATCCGTCATCTGGCTAACAGTCAGGCCGCTATGGTGAATTTCAATCCGCTCGTTCTTGTGGCACGGCGCTTTCAGCGACAGGTGCGCCATGGCACCGGGTGCTGCGTTTGCGTGCGCGCTGATCCGGCAGTTCGATGTCTTGGGGGCAGTGGGTACAGCGCGGGGTGCCGGTGTAACAGTGACCGGATCGGCATCTGATACGGTGGCTGAAGTCAGAACGATACTGTCCAGTCCCGACAGAATCGAAGACTGATCGGCAACAGAGGCCACATCGACACCGCCCTGCGCGCGGTTCTGCTGCGCAGCCGGTCCGTTCTGCATCAGATAGCCTATGCCCAGGGCACAAGCGACCGTTCCGCACATGGTTACGTAGTTGCGAACTACAAACAAGACACCCTCCCCAGTTGAAGGAGCAGCTTGCACTCTCGCCACCAATCGCGGCCAATTTGTGGCCGCGAGACGGACTCATTGTGATCAAAGGGTGTTAACGTCAGGTCAATCTGCCGTGGCAGTGTTTGAACTTCTTGCCGGATCCGCAGGGGCACAGGTCGTTTCGCGACGGGTTACCCCAGGTCGACGGATCACTCTCATCAAACCCCGGCAGGGCATCGCCTGGCGCCGCCGCTTCGGCCTTGGCCTCGGCCTGGCTTGCGGCCTTGTCCACGGCCTGCTGTGCCTGCGCCTGTTGCGCCGCCATCTGCGCCAGCATTTCCTTCTGCTCTTCTTCGGTCAGTGGACGCACGCGCGACAATTGCTGTGTAACGGTTTCCCGCAAACCGTCCAGCATGGATTCGAACAGCTGGAAGCTTTCGTTTTTGTATTCGTTCAGCGGGTCGCGCTGGGCATAGCCGCGGAAACCCACGACCGAGCGCAGATGTTCCAGCGTCAGCAGATGCTCGCGCCATTTGCTGTCGATGGTTTGCAACAGCACCTGCTTTTCGATGTTGCGCATGTTTTCGGGACCAAAGGCAACCGCCTTCTGGGCCATCATCTCATCCGCGGCCTTGATCAGGCGCTCGCGCACCTGCTCGTCATCCACGCCTTCTTCGGCAGCCCAGTCCTGAACCGGTGCATCGATGGTCAGCTTGTCCTTGATCGCCGCATGCAGACCGTCGGTATCCCACTGATCCGCATAGGATTTCGGCGGCATGTATTCGTCAATCAGATCGTCGATCACCTGCTCGCGCATATCCGAGACGATCTCGGACAGGTCATTGGCCGACATGATCTCGCGGCGCTGGCTAAAGATCACCTTGCGCTGATCGTTCATCACGTCATCGAATTTCAGTACGTTCTTGCGCATGTCGAAGTTGCGGCCCTCGACCTTGGACTGCGCACGTTCCAGCGACTTGTTCACCCACGGGTGAATGATCGCCTCGCCTTCTTTCATGCCCAACGTGGTCAGCACCTTGTCCAGCCGTTCCGAGCCAAAGATGCGCATCAGGTCGTCTTCAAGGCTCAGGTAGAATACGGTACGGCCCGGATCGCCCTGACGGCCCGAACGGCCGCGCAGCTGGTTGTCGATGCGGCGGCTTTCATGGCGTTCGGACGCCATCACATAAAGGCCCCCTGCGGCCAGAACCTTTTCTTTTTCTTCCGCGTGGCGCGCCTCTTCTGCGGCGCGCAGCTCCGACGGATCGGCCTCCGGGTTGTCCGCAATCGCTTGCAGCACCTTCATCTCGACGTTGCCGCCCAGCTGAATGTCGGTACCGCGACCGGCCATGTTGGTGGCGATGGTTACCGCGCCCAGACGGCCGGCATCGGCGACAATCTGCGCCTCCTGCTCGTGCTGGCGGGCGTTCAGAACGTTATGGGCGATGCCTTCCTTGGTCAGCATCTGGCTCAGCAGTTCCGATTTCTCGATCGAGGTTGTGCCCAGAAGAACCGGCTGACCCTTTTCCTGGGCTTTCTTGGTCTCTTCGATCATCGCGCCATATTTTTCCATGGCGGTGCGATAGACCTGATCGTCCTCGTCCACACGGGCAATCGGCTTGTTGGTCGGAACCTCGACCACGCCCAGGCCGTAAATCTCGGCAAATTCCTCGGCCTCGGTCAGGGCGGTCCCGGTCATGCCGCCCAGCTTGTCGTAAAGGCGGAAATAGTTCTGGAAGGTCACACTGGCCAGCGTCACGTTCTCAGGCTGAATCTGCACGTTTTCCTTGGCTTCGATGGCCTGATGCAGGCCCTCGGACAGGCGGCGGCCCGGCATCATGCGGCCCGTGAATTCGTCGATCAGAACGACATTGCCGTCGCGCACGATGTAATCCTTGTCGCGCTGGAACAGCTTGTGCGCGCGCAGACCCTGATTCACGTGATGCACCACGGTCGTGCTTTCCGGGTCATACAGCGAATGGCCTTCAGGAATCAGGCCGGCAGCCAACAGCTGCTGCTCCAGAAACTCGTTGCCCTCATCCGTGAAGGTCACGTTGCGGGCCTTTTCGTCCAACGTGTAGTGTTCGTCGGTCAGACTCGGGATCAGCGCATCGATGGCGGTATACAGGTCCGAGCGGTCCTGTGCCGGGCCCGAGATGATCAGCGGCGTCCGCGCCTCGTCGATCAGGATCGAATCGACCTCGTCCACAATCGCGAAATTGTGGTGTTTCTGGTAAACCTGCTCCAGATCGGCCTTCATGTTGTCGCGCAGATAGTCAAAACCCAGCTCGTTGTTGGTGGCATAGGTGATGTCGCAGGAATAGGCGGCCAGTTTTTCCGCGTCAGGCTGGCCCGACCAGATCACGCCTGTGGTCATTCCTACGGCAGCAAACACCTTGCCCATCCATTCCGCGTCGCGCTTGGCCAGGTATTCGTTCACCGTGACCACATGCACGCCCTTGCCGGTCAGCGCGTTCAGATAGGCAGGGAGGGTCGCGACCAGTGTCTTGCCCTCACCCGTCTTCATTTCCGAGATGTTACCCTGATGCAGGAAAACACCGCCCATCAGCTGCACGTCAAAGGCGCGCAGCCCCAGCGCGCGGCGGGCTCCTTCGCGCACGTTGGCAAAGGCTTCGGGCAGCAGATCGTCAAGGCTTTCGCCATCCAGCGCGCGTTTGCGCAGGTCTTCTGTCTTGTCGATCAGGCCCTGATCGGACAGTTTCTCGAACTCGGGTTCCAGCGCGTTGATCTTTTCGATCAGGGGGCGGGTCGCCTTGATCTTGCGGTCGTTCGGTGTTCCGAACACCTTTTTGGCGAGCGTTCCGAGTCCCAGCATGTTCACTCCAGCGGATCTGTTCTTGTCTTGGTTTTTGACAGGCTTGCCCACCTTGCGCGCAACCCATAGATACGGGGGGTGAAAGGCGGCCCTGTCCAAGGCTTCAAAGCGATGTAAGCGGCAGGTTCCAGAGTGTCAACGCTGCGCCCTGCCGCGGCAAGGAAATAGGATGATTCAATGCCCAAAGGCCTCACTTTTCTGCCATCGCTGGCTCTGACCGCCATGATGGCCCTGCCGCTGGCCGCCGAAACACAGCCGGATGCATCCACCGTGGTGGCGCGTGTGAACGGGGATGAGATCACTTTGGGTCACGTGATCGCAACCGTTGCCGCCCTGCCGCCGCAATACCAGCAGGCCGAAGATGATGTATTGTACGACTTCGTGCTGGAACAGCTGATCCAGCAGCAATTGCTGGGGCAACAGCAGGACGGGCTGAACAAACTGAACACGCTGCGGCTGAAAAATGAAGAACGCTCACTTCTGGCGGTTCAGACCGTCACAGCCCTGACCGATACTGTTGTCACGGACGAGGCCATTCAGGCAGCCTACGACGCGCAGTACAACGATTTCGCGGGTGAAGACGAATTCGATGCTAGCCACATTCTGGTCGAGACCGAAGAACAGGCCAACGACCTCAAGGCGCAGCTTGATGACGGGGCGGATTTCGCCGAACTCGCGCGCGCGCATTCCACCGGTCCGTCCGGCCCCAATGGCGGTGCTCTGGGCTGGTTCGGCAAGGGCCAGATGGTACCGGAATTCGAAACAGCCGTGGTCGCGCTTGAAAAAGGACAGGTGTCCGATCCGGTTCAGACGCAGTTCGGCTGGCATGTGGTCAAGCTGAACGACAAGCGCAAAACCGAAGCGCCCGCGCTGGACGCCGTGCGCGAAGAGCTTGCGCAAACCGTTCAGCAGGACGCCATTCAGGCGCGCATTGATGAACTGACACAGCAGGCCCAGATCGACCGCCCCGCTCTGGAAGGTGCCGGACCCGAAGTCCTGCGCCAGCTGGACCTGATTCAGGAGTAATCCCCGTGGCCAAGATCACCAAGGTTTCGCCGCTGGCGCCAGCGTCCTTCCCTGATTTGCCTGCAATTGACGGTGTGCGGTTCGCCACCGTCGCGGCGGGCGTGCGATATCAGGGCCGCACCGATGTCATGCTGGCCGTGCTGGACCCGGGCACATCTGTGGCCGGGGTCTTTACCCGTTCAGCCACGCGCGCCGCCCCGGTTCTGGATTGTCAGGACAAGATCGGCGGGCCCAGCGATGGCCCGGCGGCGATCCTGGTGAACTCGGGCAATGCCAATGCCTTTACCGGGCATTATGGTCAGACCTCGGTGGCCGAGGTGACGCAGGCCGTCTCGAAGGCGACAGGTGTTCCGGTCGAGCGGGTCTTTACCTCCTCAACCGGTGTCATTGGTGAGCCGCTGGCGCATGACCGCATCATTGCCAAGCTTGAAACGCTGAAGGCGGGTCTCAGCCGTCACGCGATCGAAGACGCCGCACGCGCGATCATGACCACGGACACCTTCCCGAAAGGGGCCGTGGCGCAGGTCGAAATTGATGGCAAAACAGTCTCTATTGCGGGGATTTCTAAGGGTTCCGGCATGATTGCGCCCGATATGGCGACCATGCTGGTCTATATCTTTACCGACGCCCGGGTCGAACAATCGGCGTTGCAGGCGATGCTGGGCGCGCAGACAGACCGGACGTTCAACTGCATCACCGTGGACAGCGATACATCCACCTCGGACAGCCTGCTGCTGTGCGCCACCGGCGCTTCGGGTGTGGACGCCACCGGCAATGCGGCCTTCGCCGAGGCGCTGGAAGCTGTGATGCTGGATCTGGCCCAGCAAGTGGTGCGCGATGGCGAAGGCGCCACGAAATTCGTCGAGATCCGCGTGACAGGGGCCGCAACAGACGCTGACGCCAAGATCCATGGCCTTGCCATCGCCAACTCTCCGCTGGTCAAAACCGCCATCGCGGGCGAAGATCCGAACTGGGGCCGTATCGTCATGGCCATCGGTAAATCCGGTGCCGCGGCGGATCGCGACCTGCTGAGCATTTCGTTCGGCGACATCCTTGTGGCCGAAAAAGGCTGGGTCAGCCCCGATTACAGCGAAGACGCAGCCGCCGCTTATATGAAAGGTCACGATCTGGTCATCGCCGTAGATCTGGGTCTGGGCGCGGGCAAATCCACCGTCTGGACCTGCGATCTGACCCACGGATATATCGAGATCAACGCGGATTACCGCTCGTGAAAACCGTGCTGGTCTCTGCAGTCGCCCTGATCGACATCGAGGGCCGGGTGCTGCTGGCCCAACGCCCCGAGGGTAAATCCATGGCCGGGCTTTGGGAATTTCCCGGCGGCAAGATCGAACCCGGCGAAACCCCCGAGGCCGCCCTGATCCGCGAATTGAACGAGGAACTGGGCATCGACACATGGGCCTCGTGCCTCGCCCCTCTGACCTTTGCCAGCCACAGCTATGATGATTTCCACCTGCTGATGCCGCTGTTCGCCTGCCGCAAATGGCAGGGCATCCCGCAGTCGAAAGAGGGGCAGGCGCTGAAATGGGTCCGCGCAAATGACCTGCGCAACTACCCCATGCCCGCCGCGGATGTGCCCCTGATCCCGATCCTGCGGGATTGGTTGTAAGGGCTCAAGGGGCGTCAAGCGCCAGCGCCCGAATTTCAGCTTGGCGGATTTGTTTGCCGATTTGTGGTAGTGTTCGAGTGCTTTCTCAATGACGAAGGAGTACCTCGTTATGATTGCAAGTCGAGTTGCAAAGCTTTGGGGGTCCAGGATTGTTTTGATTTTCGCCTTTGTTGTTTTGGCGGTTCATGGGGCTTTGTTGCACAAATGGCGTGAGGGATTCCCTGTTTGAATCCAGTGGGGTAGCAATGGTGCATGAGCAGTTGGT